>JANFXS010000004.1 GCA_024460105.1 Anaerotignum faecicola | reverse complement strand
CCTTCTATCCCGCCGGGTTTTCATCCAAGCCCCTTTGCTTCGTTTCGTGGCTGACACGAATACTTATTATACAGATTTTTCCCCTTTTGTCAACACTTTTTGATAAGTTTTTTTAAAAAAATTCCCGTTGCCTAAAAACACGCGCATTAACGCTCATATTCTTTATCCTAATATATGCTGAAAAAAAGCTTATCTTTTAAATTATTTTTTCATTATATCAAAACCATTACATATTATTTCCACGATTTTGCATCCATATACGTTAAACTGAAAAAATACGGCGGCATAGTAAAATATACCGCCGTTTATATATTTTCATTTAACGCTTTCCGCATATTTGATTGTGTCGCATGTACTTTTCGCAATCTTTTCATAACCGCTGTCTGCGGGATGCGTTGTGTCCGTAACTATAAGGCTGCCGTCTTGGTTTTCATCGTCAATTACCGGCTCTTTCAGTTTAAAATCGAGATACGGATCCAGCATAAGATAAACAGGATCGATATAAATTCCATCTTTTTCGCCGTATTTCAAATTAAGCTCTCTTATAAACTCAAGCCTTGCATTTTTTGCAGTAACAGTTTCTCCCGTATCAAAAAGCATTATCGGCGTATTTATAATTATTTGTATGCTGCCGTTGTAATCCCATATGCTTTTAATCACCTTGTCAAATGAACCGAGGATTTCGTCTGTGCCGTTATGCCCAATTAAATTTAAGTCGTTTATCCCAAGATTTATAACGACATAGTCCAAACCGTCGAATCCCTGCTTATCCATGTAATAAGAAAAATCGAATTTCCCTTCGTTCAGGAACGGGTTTGTAAAGCCGTATTTGCTGTCGGTATTGCAATAATCATAAACGGCCCATCCTCCGCGGCCTTCATGTTTCATTCCGTCTGCTCCCCTTGTGCCTGTAAGTTCAATATCATCTCCCATCATTTCTTTCAGATATTTAGGATACTTCTCCTCGTTTATCAAGCTGTCGCCCAAAAGCATAACTTTAACAGGCTTTTCCATAACGCCTTCCTTCACTGTGGAAACCGCTATATTGTACTTTTCTCCGCTGCCAAAAAGTATGGGCATGTCAAAATCTTCTTCCGCATTAAACGTTATCTTATTCCTGTCCGCTTCAGCCGGCTCCCCCACTGCCTTAACCGTTTCCGACTCTTCGCCCGTTTTATTCATCATTGCATTATCCATATACAGCGTAACCTGTTCGCCTTCCAACGCCCAAATCTTATCAGGGAGAATGAGTTCGCTTGAAGCGTAGCATTTTTCCGCAAGTCCAGTTTCTTTATATGAATAACCTCCGCCGCTAGCCATAGGCAGTTTCAAATTATAAAAATATACCTGCATTTTGACAACGGCTTTATCGGTTTTGCTTTCAAAAGTTATTTCGCTTGTTTTTTTACTCATAAAATCAATGTTTTCATAAACGGCTTCCCCTTTAAATATGTCGCCGTCCGCATCCTTTAAATTGATTTCAAGGCTCCTGTCTTTCCCTTTGTAGCTTTCAATATACAGCCCCATATCTTTACTGCCGCCGTATACTTTAACTTCCCTGACGTTTTTAATAAACTCGCCTATAAATCCTCTGCCGTTTCCGATAAAATATTCCTGTATATTTTTGTCGGCATTTTCACCGCCATATTCAATATTTATATCAGAAAATCTTACGCTGTCCAAATCGGTTTTTTTGAGGGCTTCATTTTCCGCTTCGCTGAAAGGTTCAAAAACCGGCGTAGTAAGCGCGTAATAAAATACGACCGGATTTCCGGCGTCGTTTTTTCCTTTTAGCCATGCTTTAAGACTGTCCGTGCTGTTAACTCCTCTCACATTCATAAACCGCATATTAATGCTTTTATTGTCGCTGCCGACCGAAACCGCATCATATACGTATGTTTTCTGTTCCTTATCGCTTATAACGTCAAAATATGTGCACATGCCGTTTTCAACGATTATTTTTTCATCAATGGGAACAGAAAATATAAAAGTCTTATCGTTTTTGTACCTGTAATTGTCCATTATACGCCAGTCCTCGCTGCCGTCGAAAACCATTTTCCCAACATTGCGCATAACGCCCCAACACCCGTCCTTTAAGCAGATATAATCACTGTAGGCATCGTTTATTTTCATAAGCGGCCCGCCTATGTCCAAATTGATTTTTCCGTTTGACGAAAGAGCTGTAAGAACCCCTTCGTTGCCGATGCCGTCTATTTTTGCCGGATCAAACGGATTTATATTATAAACGGGATTTGACTTTGTAACAACGCTGCTGCCCCTAACCAATATACTGTCTTTTTCTTCCCCGTAAACATTTACAGCGGCTAATATTGCCGCCGCAAAGCACAAAAAAATTTTTTTCAAATTATCCCCGCCCTTTTCAATATTTTTCAGCCGTCACGCCGTTTAAATATTATACCCTAACGACGCCCGTATTGGAAGGGCAAATATATTCCCATGCAATAAAAAACGGCCTTTAAAACCTCATGGGTTCTTAAAGGCCGTATACTGTTATGAATTATTCTGCTTTCTTCCGTTCTGCATTATATGCATGTACTTCTCCTTCGTAGCAAGCCCGCCCCTGATGTGCCTTTCTGCTTTGTTGACTTCAAGCACTTTGCGCACATTGCTTGCCAAGGCCGGGTCCAGCTTTTCTATACGGTCAGTTATGTCTTTGTGTTCGGACGTAACAAAATGCCGCGGTTTTAAATTTCTTAATTAAGCTGAAAAAAGCTGGAACTTCGGCTCCCGTTTAAATACTGAAATATATTACATGGCATTATGAATAAAACAAGCGGACGATAAGCCGCCGTATTTTTTAATTAAAAAAACAGTCTGTGCCAAAGCGTCAGCCCGCCGTCTTTATTTAAACTTTAATATATCCTTACAATTTCATCGTATAATTCAGGACGCCTGTCTTTAAAAAACGTATAGTAGCGCGCACGTTCTTTTTCTGTAAGAGAAAGATCTATTTCGGCAGATATAATTCCTTCTTTCTCTTCATTCAGCGCGGCAATTTCGTTCCCAGCCGGATCGATAATTTTGCTCCTGCCGAAAAAGCCGAGGGCCTTGTCGAAACCGACCCTGTTTGCCGCCGCAAGATGCAGGGTATTATCAAAAGCCCTGGCCCTGGTTACCAGATCCCAGTCGCTTTCATAAGGCTTTTCCCAGTTTGTGCTTACAACAAGCAAGTCGCATCCCTTAAGCGCATATATCCTTGCCGTTTCGGGGAATGCGGTGTCCCAGCAAATCATAATTCCTATTCTCCCTATTTCCGTATCAAATACAGGAAAATCGCTCCCGCTTCGGCACCATGTTTTCTCATTGTCAAATGGATGTACCTTTCTGTATGAACCCATTACATTTCCCTTATTGTTTATCATCACTGCGGAATTATAAAGCACATCCTTAACATGCAAATCCCTTTCAGGGAACCCATAAACGATGTGCATATTGTATTCGGCGGCAAGCCGGGCCATGAATTTAATGCTCCTGCCGTCCGTAATAGTTTCGGCCATACTGTGAAATTCTTCCTTTGAAGCTTCATACCCGCTTATGGCAAGTTCCGGAAATATAACCAGATTTGTTTTAGGATATTCCTCCTTAATTTTCTCAATAAACTCTTTCATTTTTGAAAGGTTAGCCTCTACGTCTGCCGTTTTCGGCTCCATCTGTACGCATGAAACGGTAATTTTCATAATTCTTCCTCCTAATACGTATCATATTTAAACATGAATAAAATCCGCATAACTGCCTTTACAGTTTTAAACGCTTTAAACGCCCGATCAGTCCCCTGATAAATCCGCCTGGCCCGTCATAACATTCCTCATCCTTGCTTAACATGATGATCCGTCCCGTACCCTGCAAACCTGCCAAAGTCAAATTCATACCCGACGAAAGCCTCCCCAATAACTATAACGGCGGTAACAGAAAACTAACATGTTCTCCTAAAAGCGGTCAATATCAAAATCAGGCGTAATAAACCCCTGTCCCAAGTCCGCGGAAAACGGACGCCGCCGCAGCCTTTGAATACATTTTTTCGGTACATCCAGGCGCAAACGCGCTTGCCGGCAAGCCTGCATATTTACTCCATGTATAACAAAAAATTTTCTCCATGCCGCATCAATAGTCAAAAACGGCATTAGCGGTTTAAGAGTAAGCAAAAAGCATGCCGGCTCAGAATTTCCTACGGAAAGCATATGCAACGCCGAAATACGGAAAACTTTCCATGTGAAACATGCGCGCCCTTGTAATCCGAAACTAACACCAATAAATATATAACGTATTTTACCGGCATTCTATATGTCTATATATAAATAACACGCCAAACTGCAAGCGTTCATCTGCAAAGTTTTGTTCTTCATATGAATTAAGCGCCTTCTTTATAAGAAAAGCGCTCATTAAAAACAAGATCACAATATAAAAACCAAAACGGCGATTGAAAATAAATTCAAGGCAAACCGCCATCCGCATACAGTCATTTATGTTGCCCCGCTATTTGTCCTTGGCAGCGCTGTGGCTGTTGGAACGAACCCAATCGATAACTTCCTTTTGATCAAAACGGATGTTTTTCCCAAGCTTGATAAAAGGCATCCCCTGCTTTTTCAAATTATAGACTGTGGTACGCGTAACCTGAAGCATTTCGCTTACGTCATCTATTGTTAAAAATTTGACGTCTGCCGGCATTTTCAATTACCTCCTTTTTTGATTAATATTTGCCCATACATTCAATGCATAATAATACACATTTTTTTATGATAGTTTATCTTAGAACAAACACTCTGCTTTGTCAAGAGCAGTTATCAACAAATATTCATTCATAAATCTAACTAATTTGCTGTTTAAAACTCAAAAATGTCATTCTTTTAATAAAACCATGCATATGGTATACTTATCTTCAGTTTACAATTAATAATCCAAATTCGGTTTTGCGGCCAAGCTGCAAAACCGCATAACCATGTTATAAGCCGGCTCTCAAAACATGAGCCGCCATGTCGGAGGTATATAATGGATCTTGAATATTTTTTCCGCGGTATGTGGGATGAAATTACGCCTGCCCAACGCCGCGAACTGACTGAAGCCTCAAAAACGGCCGCCGTTGAAAAAGGGAAACTTTTAAAAAGCGGTTCTTCCTTATATGCGGTTTCAAAAGGCCGCCTGCGCGTGTTTATAAATTCCTATGACGGCCGCGAGGTAACGCTATACCGCCTTTTAAAAGGCGATTTCTGCCTTTTTTCCGCATCATGCATGCTTGAAAACATAAAATTCGATATACTCATAGAGGCCGAAACCGACTCCGAAATAATAGAAATACCCCACGCCGTTTATCAGGGGATAATGGAAACGTCCGCCGCGGCCGCAAACTTTACGAACAAAATTATGGCGGCCCGCTTCAGCAACGTAATGTGGCTTATGGAACAGATACTTTTTAAACGGATGGACAGCCGCATAGCTTCCTTCCTGCTTGAGGAGAGCGAAGTTGAAAACAGGCGCCTGCTTACCATAACGCACGACAGGATAGCGTCGCATATAGGCACTGCCCGCGAGGTTGTCACAAGGATGCTCAAATATTTCCAGTCTGAGGGGATAGTTAAGCTTTCAAGGGGCGTTATACTTATAACCGACGCCGATAAACTGAAAGACCTTGCTGACAGATAGCCGAATTGTGATTTTATCACTGAAAAAAAACGCCGCTTAAAATAAAATATCCGCCATAACCGCCTTTAATTAAAAGCCGCCGCTTTGTTTTTAAACAGCCGACGGTTTTTATATTCGAAGGCTTAAAGGGGGATTAAATATGGAAAATAAAAAACGCCCTGCAAAAAAAGCTTTTGCAGACATAAATTTATGCGTTTCCTGCGGCTGCTGTGTAAAAGCCTGTCCGAAAAATGCAATATCCGTTTTTAAAGGGGCGTACGCCGTTGTAAACTCCGATTTATGCGTCGGCTGCGGCATATGCAAAAAGGCATGCCCCGCTTCCGTAATAGAAATAAAGGAGGTTTGGACATGAAAAAACACTGGTATGACTATATGTGGATTGTTTCTGTATTATATATTGCCTTGGGCTTTTTCAACATAATGTTCGCCTGGCTCGGCATGTTGTGCTTTATAACGCCCCTTTTGATTTCCGTCATAGGAAAAAACAAGGCTTACTGCAACCGCTACTGCGGCCGCGGGCAGCTCTTTGAACTGCTGGGGGGACGTTTTGGCCTGTCCCGCAAAAAAGACGTTCCTAAATTTCTTAAATCAAAAGCCTTTAGGTATGGATTCCTTGCATTTTTTATGGCAATGTTTCTTCAAATGCTTTTTACAACATACCTTGTTTTTGCCGGAGGAAGTCTGAAAGAAACCATAACCCTTTTTTGGACATTTAAGCTTCCTTGGCAATGGGCGTATAACGGTTCTTCACTGCCGCCGTGGACGGCGCAGTTTGCCTTTGGTTTTTACAGCGTAATGCTTACGTCGACGCTTCTCGGCATGATAACGATGGCGCTTTTCAAACCGCGTTCATGGTGCGTATACTGCCCTATGGGAACCATGACGCAGCTCATGTGCAAAGGGCTCAACCATAAATATTTAAAATAAAACGGCAAATGCGTTAAGCCTTATGGCTTAACGCTCCCGTTTCATATTCCTCGCATGGGAGTTGTTTCCCCAAAGGCTTTGAGATAAATATCAACCCTGCCGTCTCTTCCCACCTCAATACGATCTATTATCCGTTTAAGCTGTTCGTTTGTCATATTCCTGACCGACGCCGCTCCTTCCAAAGTTTTAAAAGTATTTTTTACAATACAATCCAGCCGCTCCATATTTTCGGATTCCGACGCATAAAATTCCAATTCGTTTTCAACTGTTTCTATTTCCGTTTTCATGCCCCCTATTTTTTCGTTGAGTTCTTCCCTGCTTATTAAATCATCGGCATACATATCCATATATTTTTCCCTTAATTTTTTGATCTTTTCAAGCCTTCTCCTCAGAGAAAATTCATTTTTCCGCCCCGTATTTTCCTCTTTATACCGTTTTGCAAATTCCGACGCCATATAATCCGAAATATCTTTTTTTGATTTCAATACCGCTTCAAAATATCTGTCAATTTCATTTATAAGTTCATCCTCGCCGATAACCGTACGGTTTCCGCAAGTATCGGCCCCATGGCCGCTTCGCCCCGAGCATGTCCACTTAACATATGTATTTTTGTATGTGCGTACAGTCCGCCTGAACGACCAGCCGCATTCCCTGCATTTAATAAGCGTGCTGAAAAGGAATTTATTGCTGTGCCTTTCCCCGTTCATATTAAAACTTTCGCGTCTGCTGTGCAGTATCTCCTGCGCCTTTTCAAACTGCCCGTTTTCTATAATTTTCAGTTCCGGTTTTTCTGTTATAAACCATTCCGATTTATCCCTGTTTTCCCTTCTGCTTGTAAGGAAATCGACAATTTCCTGTTTTCCGTTTATAACCTCCCCTATATATATCCTATTGGACAATATGCGGCATACGGCGTTTTGGCTCCATTTGCATCCCCGTTTTGTCGTCACGCCTTTGGAGTTGAGCATATTTGAAATTTTCAGCGCGCCGTTTCCTTCTTCGGTATACCAGTTGAAAATCTGTTTTATAATTTCCTGCTCACGCTCGTTCGGTTTCAGGCTGAAATAATCCCCGGCAATTTTATCATATCCGTAAACTATATTAGGCACCCTGCCTTTTTCGGCATTCATTTTTTTGCCGAATTTAACCCTTTTGGAAATATTTGCGCTTTCCTCCTGCGCCATTGCGCCGAATATAGTCAGCGTAAATTCGCTGTCCCCCAAGGAATTCATATTCGAAGTTATAAAATGCGTCGGTATACCCATAGATTTAAGGCTTCTGATATTTTGAAGCAGATCTACGGTATTTCTTGCAAACCTCGAAATGTCCTTAACCAAAACAATATCGAACTTCCCGTTTTCGGCGTCCTCCATAAGTTTTTGAAATTCTTTCCGTTTTTTTACTTTTGTTCCCGATATTCCTTCGTCGGCATAAATACGCACAAGGTTAACGCCTTCTTTCCGCGCATATTCCGTAAAAAACGCTTTTTGTGTTTCCAGGCTGTTAAGCTGATCCGTCTTGTCGGTGGAAACACGGCAGTACGCCGCGGCGTTATTCATAAGCCCATCCCCCTTGACAATAATATTGAATATATACTAATCTTCAAAAATAATCTTCAAATTTTTATCCCCGCCCCAAAAGGCGTCCGTTCCATTCAATAACGCCTGCTATAAAAATTCCATACCGTTATAAAAATATATTCGCCATACAGTTATAAACCGGCGGCATTTTCGCTGACATATGGATTTGTTCCGGACATGCCTGCGATTCTAGTATTTCCGCTTTTTCCCTCCGAACAAATTTCTTAAATTCTCCAATATCAGCTTATATCCTGCCATATACTTCCAATCTTCCGCATTTCGTAGAAAGTATGATATGATATTTATATTTCCCCTAGCTTCGGTTTACAAGCGCCACGCTTCATAAGGAAAAATTTTCCGAATTTCCGTACTGCATATGCTTGGATAGTATCTGCCGTATCGGCGCCTATGCGTCTTGAAGTGAAAATAAATTCCCCTTGCAATGCCTGAGAGTTTTAACGGACGTCAGCGGCATAAGAGCAAATCAAAAACGCGCAGGCTCAAAATCCTCTCGGCAAACGGCTTTAACACGGCTATTGCCGTTAAAACCGTGCGCGCTCTTGTAAACTGAAACTTCAAATGCGATAAACCTTTTATATCGTTCATAACAAAACCTCCTTTAATCTTGAATACGGCCGCGGAACCCGTTTTCACTTTATTAAAGGAAACTCTTCCCGTTATAAGCGTCTTATTCCGCCTGTAAAGTTTGCGGATTATTCATGTCAAAGCGTACGTTGAAAAAAGCCGTTTCCGAAAAGAAACGGCCTACGGCGTAAAATACTTGCGCATAGCACGGAAAAACTTTGATCTTTTAAAAACTTAAACCTTCGCCGCATTGCATCAGGACGGTATATTTATCCAACCGCCTTATAAAAATAATTGCTTCATGCAAAACGGCTGTATCCTGTTTAAGCAAACATTGATGCATCCAATCAAATTTCCAAACTTCTTCCGTTATGCAAAGCCGAAATTTCACTCTGCCTTTTAACCTCCTTTTCAATCCTCAAAAAACTGCTTTCCAATAATATTTTCGTTATGTATTCAAAAGTCTTTTTTTCGGTGTTCGGGTTGCAAAATTCAAATATAAGCCTCTTTTTATCTATGTCGGCCACCGCCTCAAAACTTATTACTGAACTATCTTATGACGTGCTCGTTAAGAATAGTACATGCCGTAAAGCGGATGTTTTAAACCTTCATATTTTGTTACGTCCGAATGTACCGTGCTTTTGCTTACGCCGAATTTCTTGGCAGTTTCACGCACCGTTGCATTTGAATTGACAATAAACCGGGCAACCTCGATTGCCCTTTCTTCTATATAATTTTTCACCAAAAATCCTCCTGTTCAGGATGTTTTTACCATTCTATGCCGGTTATGCCCTGCTTATTCTAATACATGCGCCTTTTGTCTGAAAAGGGCTTGTCCCCTACGCTTTTAAGCTGTATACATATCTGTGGGCCGAGTTTTCTCTACTGCCGCCATGAGATACGCAATACATGGCAGAAACCGTATTCGCCGTTTTCCTCCATACAGCGCGGCTGTTTCACCGAATATTCCTAAACGTCATGCGCGCCTGTCGAATCAGACGTTTAACTGCACAACGCGGCTTCGATAGCTTTTCCTTTTTTTCGTCACAAAACATCCTTTACGCACATATATACACGTCATACCTTGCGTCGATTTTAATTGCGGCAGTCTGTCACAAGCTTAATATATTTCATCGAACGGCTCCAAAAAACGCAAAAACCCTGTTTCCCTTTTTACCGGGATACAGGGTTTTTAAATTTTCCTTTTTATATCAATTATTCACGCCTTTAAAGGCCGTTATACGTCAGTCCCTTAAAACGGCAGGCTTAATCTGCCAAATTTCATCGGCATACTGCCGTATTGTCCTGTCGCTTGAAAATTTTCCGCTTTTGGCGGTATTCATAATCGCCATGCGGGCCCAGCGTTCTTTGTCTTTATACGCCTCGTTTATGCGCTGCTGCGCTTTTTTATACTCCGCAAAGTCGGCAAGCACAAAATATTCGTCGGCGCGCCCGCCTGAACCGTTCAGCAGGCTGTCGTATATATCCCTGAAAAGGTTCAAATCTTTGTCAAACGTCCCGTTTATAAGCTGTGTAAGCACAAGACGCAGACTTTGATCCATATTTGAAACCATCCACGGATCATAGTTATTGCCGGCATACTTTTCTATAACCTCTTCAGCCTTCATTCCGAATATAAATATATTTTCCTCTCCTACCTCTTCAAGCATTTCAACATTCGCCCCGTCGAGAGTTCCCACCGTAACGGCGCCGTTGAGCATAAATTTCATGTTGCCCGTGCCCGACGCTTCTTTGCCCGCCGTTGAGATCTGCTCGCTTACGTCGGCGGCCGGCATAAGCTTTTCCGCCAAAGAAACTCTGTAATTCTCCATAAAGACAACTTTAATTTTGCCCTTTATCGTTTCATCATTATTTATAACGTCTGCCACGCTGTTTATAAGCTTTATAATAAGTTTCGCCCTTTTATAGCTTGCCGCGCTTTTGGCGCCGAATATGAAAGTCCTCGGCACAATATCAAGCCCCGGGTTTGTTTTAATGCTGTTATAAAGGTCAATTATATGGAAAACGTTTAAAAGCTGGCGTTTATATTCATGCAGCCTTTTAACCTGTATATCAAATATGGATTCCGGGTCAATATCGATCCCTTTTTCCTCTTTGATATATTTTGCAAGCATAACTTTATTGTGATACTTAACATCCATAAACTGCTTTTGGAACAAAGGATCGTCGGCATAATCGGCTATGCCTTCGATAAGCTGGAGGTTTGTGATCCACCCTTTGCCGATTTTCGAGGTAACAAGCTCCGCCAGCAGAGGGTTTGCATGCAGAAGCCAACGCCTTTGGGTTATGCCGTTTGTTTTATTGTTGAATTTGTCAGGATAAAATTCATAGAAATCTTTAAGTTCCTGTTTCTTTAGTATTTCCGTGTGCAGGGCGGCCACGCCGTTGACGCTGTGGCTTCCCACTATCGCAAGATGCGCCATCCTAATCTGCCCGTCGGCAACTATTGCCATTTTTCTCAGCTTTGTGTGATCGTCGCCGTATCTTTTAATTATATCGTCGCAGAAACGCCTGTTTATTTCCTCAACAATCATGTATATTCTGGGCAGAAGGCGGCTGAAAAGCTCTATTGGCCATTTTTCAAGGGCTTCGCTCATTATGGTATGGTTTGTATAGCCGCAGACTTTTGTCGTTATTTCCCACGCTTCGTCCCACGGCAAATCGTTTTCGTCCACAAGCACGCGCATAAGCTCCGCAACGGCTACGGAAGGATGTGTATCGTTAAGTTGGAAAGCGATTTTTTCGGGCATAACGGAAAAATCAGTATGCATGCCTTTAAACCTCTGCACAGCCCTCTGCACCGTTGCCGAAATAAAGAAGTACTGCTGCCTGAGCCTTAATTCTTTGCCCGAATAATGCTCGTCGGCAGGATAAAGCACGTCGGTTATGGTCTGGGCAAGGTTCTGTTCTTCAACAGCCTTCTGATAATTCCCCTCGTTAAAAGATTTAAGGTCAAACCTGTTAACGGGTTTCGCCTCCCAAAGGCGGAGCGTATTAACAATTTCGTTGCCATACCCTATTACAGGATAGTCATACGGCACCGCATAGACAGAATGGTAATTCTCCTGTACAAATCTGTACGTCCCGTCGCCCTTGTATTCAGCCCTTACGGAACCGCCGAACTTGACTTCAACCGTATATTCGTTTCTTTTTATGCTCCACGGGTCGCCCTCCTCAAGCCAGTTGTCCGGCTTTTCAACCTGATACCCGTTTTCGATCTTCTGCTCAAATATGCCGTAACGGTACCTTATGCCGCATCCGTACGCCGGCATGGACAAAGTTGAAAGGGAATCCAGAAAACACGCCGCAAGCCTGCCAAGCCCGCCGTTTCCAAGGCCCGGATCCGGCTCCGCCTCTTCAATTTTGGCGTAGTCAATCCCAAGCTCTTCAAACGCCTCCCGCACTTCATCCATTTCGCAAAGGTTAATAATTGTGTTGCCAAAAAACCTTCCCATAAGAAATTCCATGGAAAGGTAGTACACAACCTTTACATCCTGTTCATAATATTCATCGTGAGTCTTAATCCAGATGTCGTTTATACGTTCCCTCAGCGCAAAAACCGCCGCATGGTAAATCTCGCTGTCGCTGGCATTTTCCAGCGTCTTTCTGTACAGAGTTTTCAGGTTTTCGATTACAACCTTTTTTATTTCGTCTTTTTTTAATTTATTATCGGTCAAATCCATCATCTCCTCAAGACTTCACTATACTTAAAAACTGAAAAGTATCCCGACTGCCGCTGAAATACATATATAGAAAAGCGGGTGCTTTTTATATTTATTCGTTAAGACAATAAGTATAAAAAACCATATAACCTCTTTAAACTTAAAAATTTCGCTTATCGTCCCGCCTTGCGAAAAAGCGCCGGCGTTTATAACTTCTCCCGTAATAAGCGTAACGGCAACGGCACCGATAAGCCCCGTAACCGCCGGGCGCAGCGTATAAAAAATATCCTGCACCGTTTGGCTTTCCGAAAATTTCTTTAAAAACTGCGCTATTATTATAATAACTATAATCGACGGCGTTATAAGCCCCATAGTTGCCACTACGGCCCCGACAGGCCCGGCATTTTGAAAACCCGTGTACGTCGCCATATTAACCCCTATAGGTCCGGGCGTTGATTCCGAAATCGCTATCATATCCCCAACCATTTTCTGCGTAAACCAGTCGTATTTGTCGGCAAGGTCATAGAGGAAAGGCAGCGTCGCCATTCCTCCCCCCACGGCAAAAAGCCCTATTTTAAAAAATTCGTAATAAAGCAGAAAAAGTTCTCCTATCATTTATGGCCGCCCCCTTTTGCCGCTTTGATTAAAGGCAGGGTCATTCCCAAAAGCGCGCCGCCTATAACGACCACTACGGGGGAAAAATCTGTAAAAGCCGAGATACACAAAGCTATAATGGCTATACAGGCGCAGAGCTTATCTTTCACGGTTGTTTTCCACATTTTGATAACGGTGTTTACAACCAAAGCCGCGACGGCCACCCTCACCGCCGCAAAAGCATGCTGTATGACGGCCATATCCGCGAAAGCCGTTAAAAACCCCGCAATAACGGAAATTATTACAAGGCTGGGGAAAACAAGGCCTACGGTGGCTATAACCCCTCCCGGTATGCCTTTTCGGTTGTAGCCGATAAATGTCGCCGTATTTACCGCTATAACTCCCGGGGTGCACTGGCCTATGGCATAATAGTTAAGAAGCTCACCTTCGGTTGCCCAGCCCTTTTTATCCACAATCTCCGCCTGAAGTATAGGCAGCATGGCAAGCCCGCCGCCGAACGTACACACCCCGATACGGGCAAATGTTACAAACAAATCGATTAATTCTTTCAATCTATAACACCTTCTGTCCCCGTTATTCATCATACTGGCCTTTAAGCTTTTCCGCCTGATCCGTTGTTATGAGGGGATCGATTATTTCATCCAGTTCCCCGTTTAAAACAGCGTCAAGCTTGTAAATGGTAAGGTTTATCCTATGATCCGTAACCCTTCCCTGCGGGAAATTGTATGTCCTTATCCTTTCGCTTCTGTCGCCGCTTCCGACCTGCGAACGCCTTTCGGCCGATATTTCGCTGTCATGCTTTGCCTGCTCCAGCTCGTAAAGCCTTGCAAGGAGGACTTTAAGCCCTTTTTCTTTGTTTTTAAGCTGGCTCTTTTCGTCCTGGCAGCTTACCACAAGCCCTGTTGGAATATGCGTTATACGCACTGCCGAATCGGTTGTGTTAACGCACTGGCCGCCGTTTCCTGACGCCCTGAAAACGTCTATCCTTATATCGTTCATATCAAGATTTACGTCCACTGCTTCGGCCTCGGGAAGCACGGCTACCGTTACCGCCGAAGTATGTATCCTTCCGCTTGATTCCGTCGCCGGCACGCGCTGTACCCTGTGTACGCCGCTTTCGTATTTAAGCCTGCTGTAAGCCCCATGGCCGCTAATCATAAACGAAACTTCTTTAAATCCGCCTATGTCGCTTTCATTTGCGCTCATTATTTCGGTTTTCCAGCGTTTGCCTTCCGCATACCTTGAATACATCCTGAAAAGATCGGCCGCAAAAAGCGCGGCTTCTTCCCCTCCTGTGCCTCCCCTGATTTCCATAATTACATTCTTTTCGTCGTTTGGATCCTTAGGCAGAAGAAGCACTTTAATTTCTTTTTCAAGCCCGATGATTTTCGCCTTATTTTCGTTCAGTTCCTCCTTAACCATCTGCCTGAAATCGTCGTCAAGCGGCTCGTTAAGCATTTCCAAAGCTTCCTCCACATCCGTTTTGGCTTTCTTATATTCCCTGTACTTTTCAACAATGGGCGTCAGCGCGCTGTATTCTTTCATAAGCTTCCGCCAAAGCGCCTGATCCGCTATACAGTCCGGATCGTTTACCCTGTCTCCCAAATCAATATGCTTTCTTTCAAGTTCTTCAATACGCTCAAACATAAATAACTACCTTTTCCTCCCCAAAACAACCCTGTCAAGCCCCGCAAGGTCCTTTATCACTTTTATATTGTCAAAACCGTTTTCCTTCATCAGACGCGGTACGCTTTCGCCTTGGTCGTATCCTATTTCAAAAAACAGGAACCCGCGTTCCCTGATATATTTTCTGCTTTCCGAAACTATTTCCCTGTAAAAATAAAGCCCGTCGCCGCCGCCGTCCAAAGCTTTCAAAGGCTCATTGTCCCTTACTTCCGGCATAAGCGTCTTTATTACGCCGCTTTTTATATACGGCGGGTTTGAAACGACAGCGTCAAAATATTCTTCATACCCGCCGCCTAAATTTTCAAACAAATTGCTTTCTATAAATTTTATACTGCCGGACGTGCCGTTTAAAACGCTGTTTTTTTCGGCAACCGCCAAAGCGCCGCGGCTTATATCCACCGCCGCGGCTTCTTTAAGCCCGTATTTAACAAGACTTATGGGTATGCACCCGCTGCCCGTTCCGATGTCCACAGCAGTTTTTATATCCCCGCTTTGTATATATTTTATAACTTCTTCAACAAGTATTTCAGTATCGGGCCTCGGAATAAGCACGTTTTTATCCACATAAAAATCAAGGCCCATAAATTGGCACATCCCCAGTATATACTGCGCCGGCTCCTTTGCGGCACGCCTTTCAACCATTCTGCGGAAAAATTCCGTTTCTTCATTCGTCAGTATATAACCGTCCCTTGTAAAAAGCTGCACCTTTGTAAAGTTAACGGCCTTCATCATAAACAGCTCGGCGTCAAGGCAAAATTCCGCGGCGCCGCTTTCTTTCAAATACTTTTTTGCCCATAAAAGCCAATCTTTAACCGTTTTCACCTTCAGCCTCCAAAACGCTTTTCATCGCCGCAATGGCGCATTCCATCTGTCCGTCGTCGGGTTCGGCCGTAGTTATGTTCTGAAGCATAAAACCAGGCTTGCTTACAAGCGCCACAAGCCTGTTCTCACTGCGCCCCGCCCATTGTATAACTTCATACGAAATTCCCGCTATAAAAGGCACCAGCACTATACGGCTTAAAAGCCTGAGGGCAAAATTGTCAGTCCTTACAAAAAAGAATACGAACATGCTTATAATCATAACGATAAGCAGAAAACTCGTGCCGCACCTTTTGTGGAGCCTTGTATGTTTCCTCACGTTCTCAACGGTAAGCTCCTCCCCGTGTTCAAAGCAGTTGATTGTTTTATGCTCCGCGCCATGGTACTGGAATACCCGCTGGATTTCTTTCATTTTTGAAATTGCAAATATATATCCTAAAAATATGGCGATCCTTACCAGCCCTTCAATTATGCCTAGAGCCCACGTCCCCGGCAGGCTGTTTTTAAAAAGGCCGCCTACAAAAACGGGAAGCATGAAAAACAAAACTATAGAAAACAGGAGCGAAACCGCCACGCTGAAATATATCAGGTAGTCGGCAAGTTTATCTCCGAATTTGTCTTCCAGAAATTTTTCAAATTTTGACGGCTCTCCGTCTTCTTCCGTTTCATCGTCAAGCCCGGCAAGCTTTGCCGAACGCATTATTATCTTAACCCCCATAACCATGCTTTCAATAAACGCCGCAATTCCCCTGAAAACCGGAAACTTAAATATTCCGTTCCTGCTGAATATATTGTCCACGTCCTTATCCTCAACGCAGATCGAACCCTCAGGCGTCCTTACCGCGATAGAATACATTTTTTTGCCGCGCATCATAACGCCTTCAATAATTGCCTGCCCGCCTATGTTCGTCCTTCTGACCCTTCCGGCGTCATCGGCGCCCAATTTATTACCTAAAAGCACTGCCGCGCCCCCTTTATTATATGTTGAATTAATATTATACCATATATAAACCGAATTAAAAACATAAATAGCCGATTTTACAAACGGTTTACAAACCGCGGCGGCTTTCTCTCCATGTTTATGCACGCCGCTGTATTGAGTATAGTCTTAAAATGAAAAAAGGGCCGGATAACAAATATCCAAACCCTTAAATCCATAATTATTTCCTGCCGTATTTCTTGTTGAATTTTTCAACGCGGCCGCCTGCCTCAACCAAAAGTTTCTGGCTTCCTGTATAGAACGGATGGCACTTTGAGCAAACCTCAACCCTGATTTCCTCTTTAGTCGAACCTGTAACAAATTCATTGCCGCAGTTGCATTTTACAGTACACTGATGGTACTCCGGATGTATTCCTTCTCTCATTTCTTTCACCTCTTTGGATTAATCGTTATTCAACGCCGTATAATACGGCATTTACAGACAACGTCTGCATTATACCACAGATTATTTTTTTTTGCAACATTAACCTTTTTTACTTTTAAGTTTAGGAACCGTCAAAACAAATTCCCGGTTGTTTTTCGTTTTTTTCATAAGATCTATAAGGCTTTCGGCGGTTTCCACAGGGCCGAGGTTCTGCGTTATGCTCCTAAGCAAATAAGACGCTTCCATTTCTTCCTTTGTAAGCAGTTTATCGTCGCGCCTAGTACCCGATTTATTTATATCTATCGCCGGGAATATACGCCTTTCGGAAAGTTTCCTGTCAAGCACAAGCTCCATGTTGCCTGTGCCCTTAAATTCTTCAAACACAACGTCGTCCATTTTGCTTCCCGTTTCAACGAGGGCCGTTGCCAAAATAGTAAGGCTTCCCCCGTTTTCAATGTTCCTTGCGGCGCCGAAAAATTTTTTGGGCATATAAAGCGCCGCCGGGTCAAGGCCGCCCGAAAGAGTTCTGCCGCTTGGCGCCGTAGTAAGGTTATAAGCCCTTGCAAGACGCGTTATGCTGTCAAGGAGTATAATAAGATCCTTTCCCTGTTCCACAAGCCTTTTGGCCCTTTCAAGCACCATTTCGGCCACCCTTTTGTGGTGCTCCGGCTGTTCGTCGAACGTGGAATATACAATTTCGACGTTCTCCCCTTCAATGGAACGCTGTATGTCCGTCACTTCTTCAGGCCGTTCGTCTATCAAAAGCATTATAAGATTAACGTCAGGGTGATTTTTTGTAATGGCGTTGGCCATCTGTGTCAAAAGTATTGTTTTTCCTACCTTTGGCGGAGCCACAATCATGCCCCTCTGCCCTTTTCCGATTGGGGCGATTATATCTATAATTCTTGTGGAAATTTCGTTCTGCGACGTTTCAAGCGTAAGCCTCTGCGTTGGGTAAATAGGCGTAAGGTCCTCAAAATTCGGCCTGCGTTTCGCCTGCTCCGGGTTATCGCCGTTAACCGTTTTAACGTATATCATCGCGCCAAATTTTTCGCCTTCACGGCTTTCCCTTATGTTTCCCCTTACACAGTCGCCCGTTTTCAAATTAAACCGCCTTATTTGCGCCGGCGATAAATAAATGTCGTTTGTTCCCGGCAAGAAATTCTCCGCCCTTAAAAATCCATATCCGTCGGGAAGCACTTCGAGGATACCCTCGTCAATAACGTCGCTTTCAATTTTTGCCCTCTGCTTTTCCTGCTGTGATCCCGCGCACCGGCTGTTTTCACTTTCATCCAAATCCCCGCATTGAACGCCGTTTATACAGCCGCCTTTCAGCACGCCGTTTTCCCTTGTATCCGCTTCAATTTCAACGCCTGCGCCAAAGCGCTTTTCCCTGTCTTCCTCATGCCGTCCGTCCGACATTGCCTGTACGCCGCCGGCTTCCCTTATTTTTTCAATAAGTTCGGCCTTCCTGTACGCCGATACGGACTTGACGCCGCAGCGCTTTGCAATTTCCCTAAGTTCGGAAACAGACGCGCCGTTCAAACTTTCTTCCATAAAAACCTCCCTGAATCCTTTATCCATAATTAACGGCACACCGAAACGAAAACCGCACATTTATGTTAAATTGTACGGTCGTTCATAATCCTGCGCCTGAAATTTATCCGCCGCAGCGACGTTTCTCATACATTATTTATAGGCGGCGCCTAAAATATGCCCTCTTTACGTCCTCTGCGGCTTATTTGTAAAACATCGTTTTATATTTCCGCCTTCACGGCTGTATTCCTATATGTCAAACGCCTGTTATTTCGGTATTTTAAGTTTCTCGCCCGGTTTAATCGGCGAATTTTCCGTAAGGTGGTTTGCGTCAAGTATCTTTTGATATTCGGCGCCGTTTCCGTAAACTTTCTCCGCTATTGTCCAAAAGCTGTCGTTTTCCACAACAGTATATGTATCGTATTCGCCGCTTGTTTCGCCGCCGCTTTCGCCTGCGCTTTCACCGCCGCTTTCAGAGCCGCCGTCGCCGCCCACTTCGTCTGCCGCAAGCGTTTCCCCTCCGTCTTTGAGCATGTCTACTTCCTCTTCGTAGGACAGGACCTTCATTTTAAGTTCTTCATTCTGCTCCTGAACGCCTTCAAGCTCCGTTATTTTTTCATTTGCTTCCGCAAGCCTTCCCGCCGTTGTAAGATGGACTATTATGAGCACAATAAATAAAACTGCGAACGCCGCGGCCGCAATGTATATAATATTAGATTTATGCACTTTCTTTTCTTCGTATTCATATAAGGAGTTGTCATTTTCCGCAAAGAAGTTGTCAAGGGCGCGCCTGCTGTCCTCAGGGCTGTTAATTTCAATAAATTCGTTTTCGTCGATTTCGATATCGTCGTTTTTGAAAAGTTTTGGAATGTTTATTTCTTTTTTAGGCTTTTCCTGCTTTTCGGCAATAAGATGGGGTTCTTTTTTTCTGCCTTTCGGTATGCTCTTGTGTCTTACAAGCTGAACCATATCGTCCTCGTCATCGTCAATGGAAGGCGGCTCTTCGACTTCCGGAGCCGGTATTTCCGTTTCCTCGACACGGCCGTGGTCGGGCGAATACTTTTCAGTTTCCTCTTCAAGAGGTTCAAGCCTTGACGTGTGTTCAAACCTTGACGTATGCTCAAATCTCGAAGTACGTTCAAATCTCCTGCTTTTTTCCCTGTCGGACCGCTCCGAGTGTCCGTTTTTCTCCCTCTCGGCTCTGCGTTTACGCCGCCTTTCTTCACGCTGTTCGTCGTCATAGTCGTCGCTCCAGCTTCCGTTGCCTTTAAGCGGGTGGCTTTCCATAAGGGCCTTCACCACTTCCTGCGGAAGGCCGCCGTAGTTATCGTCTATATTATTATTTTCATTTTTTTCAGAATCCATACAAACCTCCTGTTAAATTACAGCCGCGGTTTTCAAAACCGCCGGCAAATATCCGTGCGGGCCGCTTTCCCGCGCCGTTTATGGCGTGACGGCGCGCCAAATCCGTTATATTCCCGTAAATATGCAAATACCCGTTGATTTCTCTGTCCGTCTTAGATATTTTACATTCAGTTCCCTAAGGTGTCAACAGATTACGGATTTCTAAAACTTTTTTTAAAAATATTTACAGTTTATTAACAAAATACATGTATTTTTCAGATTTTCAGGAAGAAAAACAAATTCCGTGTTAAAAAGTAATTCGCCTTGCCGCGGCGGGTTCACAAAAACCTGCCTTATTTCGTTAAAACCGCCGCAAATATACGGCGGAGAAAAACAGCCGACTTTTGATTTTCCGATAAATTAAAGCGGCTTCAAAACTATAACGCACGTTTTGAAGCCGCTTTTGATTGTCAGGTTTAAACCATATTTTAAACTAATTCAAAATTCTCATTAAATTTTAATTCAACGCCGCTCTCAATAAGTTCAACGCTGTCTTTGATTTCATCATATATAGCCTGTGAAACAAGTACGGTTTCAATATGAAGAGTATTGTCTATAACCATAACCCTTGCGTTTTCAGGCAAAACCGCTCCGATTGTCCTGAAAGCAACGTCAACACTTTCCTTCTCGGTTTCAAACCTTACCGGAACTTTTCCCCTTTCCAGGAATGTTGTAGTCACCAAATTCGAATACATCGCATCGTAATCGATAGAATCAGCAAGCTTTTTAACGGTTATATCCGCAAGGCCTATGCCGAGGGCGTTTCCGTAACTGTCCTTAGAGAGCCGCAGCGTCACAATCTTTTTGATGCTTGGATATGAAGGCTCCGCCTCGCCGAATATTTTCATCCTTCCGATAACTTTCGTGTCCATGCCCGTGCCGCTGTACTGCTTTCCCATTTCCTTTACAATTAATATGTCTATATCGCGGCACGGAAGTTTAGGCACCTGCCCGTAGGATATTTCCAAAAGCTTTGCGTCCTCTTCAATAAAATTTTCGGGTTTCACGGCCTTTATCAAATAAGTTTCGTCCCTGCCGTTTTCAACTATGCCAAGCCCCGCAAGCACTTTGGCGTTTTTAAGTATTACTTTGGCCGCCGCCGGTATTGATTTTCCGAGGCCGTTGTCATGCATCGCGCTTGCGCCCTTCTGTTTTCCGAGGCCTACCGAAAGCATTTTGACAACGCCGCTTTCATTTGCCGCCGTAAAATCCGTATGCGGTTTAACCCTGTTTATAATTATAACGCCGTCGCTTTCATACGCCGTTTTGTCATAATAAACAGGCGCGCCGTTTTCAGCATTTTCAAACTGAACCGTTTCCATGGACGAACGTATTTCGCAGCCCATGGCCTCCTCGCTTACGCCGAATTTTTCAAGCACATGTTTCTGCCCTTCGGCCGTCGCGCCGCCGTGGCTTCCCATTGCAGGTATAATAAACGGCGTCGCGCCGCACTCTTTTACATAATCAACCGCCGCCTTAACTATAACGGCAATATTATTTACGCCGCGGCTGCCACTGCAGACACCGATTTCCATACCCGGCTTTAAAACCTCCCTGAGCCCTATGCCGTCAAGCTGTTTTTTTACTTCTGCCGGAATATCTTTAAGTTTTTCGTCTTTCAAACGCTGTTTAACCCTGTACATTTTAGGATAAACGGCATTTTCAGCCAAATAACCCATATAATAACACCTCCGAATAATATCCGCCTGTAAAGAAATAAAAACCTTACCGCCGTAAACAGAACAAACAATTGCGGCCGTGCAGGCCGCTCCGTATACGATGCGCACTGATAAAAAGCAGTTTATAACATCGGATTTAAAACGTCAGGCCGTTTTCACGGTTTGGGTGCTTAAAACAGTAAAGCCGTATCCTAACCCTCTGCGCTGCCGCAAATGCCCTGAACCATAAATAACTCGACCTGCCTATGAAATTTTAAGCCTTTTTAAGCCATATTTATTCAAAACCGTATTTTGCCTTTACGGCTTCCATCATACGTTTATTCACAGCGTCAAAATCCGTTTCGTTTTCCGCATACGCCTTTTTAAAAGCCGATACGGCGGCCTTTGCCTCGTCGTACGGCCCCGGAACATTAAAAACAAGCGTTCCGCCTATGTTTCCGATTACAAGTTTGCTCCACATATGCCCGTTTTTTCCGTACATTTCACGGCTTATGCTGTTTTCAAGTATATTTTCGAGGGATGAATGTGTAAAATCCCTGCCGAGGGTTGTACTGTAACGGTGCCCGCCGCCGCTTCCGCCTATGAGCACTATTAAATCCGCTCCGCTTTTGTGCATTTCCAAAACCGTTTCGCTTATGGCGGTTTCAATGTCCTCGACAGGCGCAAGGCGTGTAACTCTCGCCCCACCGTTTAAGGACAAAAGCTCCTGCATAATCATAGGGCTGTCGGTATCGAGCACAATTCCGGCCTTAAGCTCGTCGCCGGTCGGTATAATAAACGCGTTTTTAAACATCGAGCCACCGCTCTTTCATGCACATGCCCTCATGGTATTCCGGCAGGCTGTCGGCGCTTACCGTTTTTATTTTTTCAACGGACATCATTTTTGTCACATCCGTAATGGTAATGCCTTCGGCTATCGCTACGGCTTTGATAATGCCGTCGCCGTCTTTGAGTATATCCGCTTCCTCAACGCCGTAAATATCCATTTCAACCGAGCTTCCCGTAACGCCGATTACACGCACAACGCTTTTGAGCCTGTCTTTTAATATTTTTTCAAGTTCCTGAATATTAAGCCCTTTAATTTCAAGGCCGGTGATTTTAATAACAGTTTTGTCCACTTGGACAATCACTTTATTGTCATCCATTTTTAATCTCCAAAAATTAAATTTCAACAGTAACAACCTGTACAAGGTCGCTTACGTCATATTTAGTCGCATCGTCGATACCGGGTATAATTTCGTCCGCTCTTGCAATTATTTCTTCCGGAGTAAGTATATCTACTTTTTCGGTCATCCATTCTTTCGTGCATCCTATGCTTGCGAGTTCTTCATAAGCCCTTTCCGTTATGTTGTCGTAATCAGGCGAAATTCCCATAGCCCTTGCAACGCCCAAAACCGCCGGCGAAGCTCCTACGGTCCTGCCCGGTATGCAGCCTGCCTGAAGGGCTTTAATTATATATTTTGCAAGCACGGATTTGTCGGCTACGATACATGGGATATGCGCTTTAAGCGTTTGGGCGTAAATACCGCTTCCGTGAGCCGTTTCGCCTGCCGGGAACTGCCTCGTCGGGAAAACGCGTCCGTATTTTTCAGGCATAATCATTCCAATCCCTACGGACATAACGCCTCCCGTCATGCCGAGAACTACTTTGCCGTTTTCAATGATCTGCTGCTGGCCGAGTATAGGAAGGAGAATTTCTTCCATTGTAACGATATTCATCATTTCCGTTGCGGAGTTATTGTTGCTTGCGCGCCCTGAAATACATACGTTATGAACGGGTATAATCTTTGTTGCGGGATCGGGTCCCCTGAATAACCTTTTGCCTTTAAAATTTGCATCCCACTGGATAAGGTGCGGTTCTTCTTTAATAAGCTGTTCCGAATATGGCATTTCAGCCATTTCAAGGTATCCGAAGTCCTTGTTCATTTTTCCCCTGTCCGCCGCTGCCATAAATACAGTGGTGCCGTCAACCATAACGCCGTCGCTTGTGGTAGTCACAACGTCAGGATCAAAAATATTCATTCCTATAGGTCCGTCAACCGTTTTTGCAACGGCCTCAAAAGCTTCTTTCGGCGTAACGCCGCAGGCTTTAACTTCCCTGTAATCGATAAAAGCAATATTTAAGGGTATATATTTTCCCTTAAGCATTCCTTCGGGTATCATTTTATATGTTAATTTTGCCATTTATATCTCCTCCTAAAATGTAGAAACAGTAAGATTTATGCCGGCGCCGTTTCTTCTTACGGCCCGTACATTTAATCGTGACGGGCACAAAAAAGACATTGCGCCCCGCCGCCCTCAGACTGTATTTATAATTTAATGCCTGCCGATGCCCGGCCTTCTGTCCTCAACGTCGTCGCAGCCCATAAGTTCCGCTTCTTCCGTCGGCTGGAGTATATTTAAAACTTCAAGTATTGCGCTTTTTACATTTCCGTCTTTGTCCATACCCTTTATAATTACGGTGTGCATTGTTTCCGGCACACGCGGTATAACGACAAAATCGATGCTTTCAACGCCTTCCCTGAAAGTCATTTCCCTTACTGCATGTTCAATCCTTCCTGTCCTTAACGACTGCATTTTAGCGGAGGTAAGGTTTTCAAGCCCCCTGATATTAATTTCCATAGGATGCTCGCTTTCATTAGCGGCAACCTTCATTTTTTTCAAAAATTCAGGTAACTTTGTGTGCATTAATTTCATATTAACCACCCTTTCTGCTGTTCACAGCAAATGCATATTCATAATAATATAAAACTACGTTTGTATATACGAACACAATTCGTCCACAATCCATAGTTTATACTAACAGACGTCAATTCAAACGTCAATAGAAAAATAGCACAAATCAGCGGTTTTAAGCGGCTTGCAAAGGCGGCGTAAATCTATTTGATATTTTATTAACATACAAAAAACAGTAAAAATTTCTAAAAAATAAACGGCCTAACCTGTCAGGCCATTATTGTTTTTATTCAAAAATACCAAATATTTATACTGTGAGGCTATCTGAAGGCCTGACCATATTTTACAATTAAAATTCCCGTATTCTGTAAATCTGATATTCCCGCGGCATATTGTCTAAATCCCGGCGGCAGAAACGAAGGCAATCCTGTTTAGTCCGAGTTTCGCCGCCCTTATATCAAGCCAACTTAATTGAAACCATTTCCCGTTTTAAATCTGCGCCTGTGGCTCCGCCTGAATTTAATGCGCCGTCTTTGCAAACTGCCGTTTTGAAACGCTTAAATCCAAATAAACAGAAACCGGAGGTTTTACAGTCCCCCGGTTTTATGAATTCGTCAATATTATTTTAATCAAAAATCCGTATATAATACTGGTTAAATTACCGTATGCCACAGAACCGGTTAAACCGGGCCCAACGCGCATACGCCGCTTTCCGCATATTAAACATCATGGGGCGTATGTTTTGCAAATCGTATCTTTACGCCGCAAAACAATCGCCTTCTCCTTACGTTACGCATGCCCTCAACGCGCACTTTATCGGCCCGCTGTTCCTTTAACGGCAGAGCGGATATTTAAATACCGTCCTTATATTTTTCCTCCAGATCCTTTTTATATTCGCGCCAGTCTGACATATATTTGTCAATCAGTTTATAAAAATCGGCGCCGTGGTTCCGAACCTTAAAATGCATATATTCGTGCAGTATAACCTGATCGATACACTTAACGTCCGCCTTTATAAGCTGTAGGTTTAATGTTATTTTACATTTTTCAATGTTGCATGTCCCCCAAACGGATTTCATATTTCGTATGTCCAATGCCGCCCTCGGTACGCCCTCGCCGCTTATAATCGAATAAATCTCCTCCATGCGAAGGCTAAAAACCTTTTCAGCTTCCGTATAAAGCCATTTAAGATACATTTTTTTCACAGCCTCATGGTCGTCCGCCTTTTTTGTATATATACTAATAACATTTCCGTCAATTAAAACCCTTTCGCCTTCGCCTTCCTCAACGTCAATAACGCAAAGCTGCCCCAGGAAGTATACTTTTTTTCCTGTGTATACGCCGCTGTCGGGTTTTGTTTCATTATACCTTTCAATGGCGGCCAGGTTTCTTATGATCCATTCGGCGCGGCTTTCGACAAAATCGTTTATATATCCGCTCGGCACTCTCCTGCCGGCCGAAACCATTATTTCCCCGTGCTCGTTAATCCTTATATTAATATTTTTAACCGGTTTCCTCGTCAAAGTGTATTCTATAGGTATGCCCATATAAGAAACAGATTTCCTGCTCACGTTTCTCACCTTTTGTAAAGTTTTCTTATTTCTTCAAACATCTGAGAATTCTCCCTGATTTTTGTTTCCGAACCGAATGTGCATACCGCATTGTTTTCCATAGATTTATCGAAAATCTCGCCGAATACTTTAACGTCGTTTGCGCAAACGCTTAAAAGCTCGTCGCGTTCTTTCTGCACGTCCTCTTTAGAATATCCGTTTATATACCTTGATAAAGCCGTTTCAAAACGATCCGCATTGCTTTTCGGCCTGTCGGCAACGTTTACCGCGCCTAATGTATAGCGCACAATGTCTTTTTCCGAAAGGGAAACGTTTTTAAGGAAACTGCCTATATCCCTAAAATTCTTGTATGTGGAAGCCACATTCGGATCGCGGTATGAATATGCATAAACTCCGCCGTATCTGTCAAAGCCCGCGCCGCATCCGTATGCGCCGCCTTTAACGCGCACTTCATTCCACAAAAATTCAGTATTTATAATATTTTTAATAACGGACATCTTGCCGCTGTAGCTGTAGCCGGCCTTGGCAAAATTCCCGCACATGGCATTATACACTATCTTGCTGCCCGTTTCTATAGCTTCCGACAAAATTTTCCCGCCGAAAACAAATTCCGCGTCGGGATTTTTCCCGTTTGCAAAGCTTTGCACAAGCCCTTCCGCGCTCCTTGAAACAAATCCTGCGTTTTTATCGTCGGAGCACGCGGCAACAATCAGGTTATCCCTTGTAAATATAAGGTCGGCTGTCTTTTTGAGGTTTTGCGCCGTTTCTTTTGGATTTTCGGCCGCGAGCTGCAAAAAGTCGCTGAAAGCTATTCCCTTGGCCAAATCCTCATACTCGCCTGCGGCGCTCAAAAGCGCCTCGCATCTTGAAACGGCGGCCGCATGGCCGTTATTGTCATATCTTCTTTCATACTCCGCCTTTAAGTCCAGTATTATTTTCGTCAGGTTGTCAACGCTGCTGTAAAGGCTGCCGAATATTATTTCTTCCATTATTTCAAACATTTTTTTGCCGTTTCTTGCAAGGGCCTTGCCGTTAAGCGACATCACCGGTTTAAATCCGTCCTTATTTTTATATACGGAAAGCCTTCCGGCGATACCGCCCGTATACATATTTATTTCCGTAGGGAGCGTTTCATAATCGTACCTCACCGTATCAATCCTGCCCAAAACCCTTGACAAAAGCCCGGCATACGGCACAAGCTCCCTCGGCACTTTGTTAAGCGTAAACATGATTTTCCCGTATATAATCCCGTTCGTATCAAGCGGTATAAAAAGAGATTTTACTCCCCTTATTTCTTCCCCGACAACCCGGTCAAAAGAAGCTTCCTTTTTAATATCATCCTTTTTAAGCATGGGTATAGTATCGAGTATTTCCTGACTGTCCTGGGCGCTTTGGTATTCGATAAGCTCTTTTGTTTCCCTTACAATACTTTCAACCTCGCTGTCCGAAAGCGATTTTTTATACTCGTCAAGGCGTTTTTGAAGCTCCGCTTCAAGCCTTTCTTCTTTCCCTTCTTCCGCGGCAACCGCGGCTATGGAATGTATAGGGCTCATTAAAATATTTTCCTTGATTATATTTTCAAAATACCCGTCCTTTGCCCTTTCGCGCATAATATCAAAATATTTCCATATTTTAACGGCTTCAACCGGGTTTTGTCCATGGAGCCATCCTTTCATCATATCCATGCCGTAGGCAAGGCCTTTCGGCCTGTATCCGTAATCGGCCTCCCTCAAAAGAAACTCGTAATAATTTATGGCGGATTCCACAAGTTTAGGATCAAGCCCTGTCTTTAATATGTCTTTAAGCGAATTAAGCACGGTGTCCTTAAAGCTTCCGATTTTACGGCACGACGTATTTTTTGCAACGATACTGAACACCATCTGCTTTGTGGTGTTGTCGAACCATCCTTCCACGCTCTGTGCTATTCCTTTATCTATAACGGCTTTTTTAACAGGCGACGCGCTTGTTTCAAGAAGCACATAGCTTAAAACGTCCATGCTTAAAGACAAAAGCGTATCTGTAGATTTTCCCACTACAAAATTAAACGAAATCATGCTTTCCTTGCCTGTTTTTGTCCCTTTGGGAACGGAAAACGTATCCGAAGCGAACCCGCAGTGGGTATGCGCGGGCTCGTCGGCTATATCGTTTTTAATTTCCTTCCTGTCATATTTTTCAAGATAACCGCTGTTTATGCGTTCAAGGGCATACTCAACGTCCATATCGCCGTAAAGATAAAAAAAGCTGTTTGAAGGGTGATAATACTCATTATAAAAGCCGACGAAATTCTCATATGTCAGATCCGGTATATTTTCGGGATTTCCACCGCTTTCATATTTATATATGGAATCTTTAAAAAGCGTTTTATTTATAGTTTCTCCTAAGAGCCTGTCCGGCCCCGAAAAAGCCCCTTTCATTTCATTATATACAACGCCGTTTAATTTAAGCGGCGCGTCTTTATTTTCAAGTTCGAAATGCCAGCCTTCCTGCATAAATATCTTTCTGTCCCTGACGGCGCGCGGATTAAAAACGGCGTCAAGATATACGTCCATAAGGTTTTTAAAGTCCTCGTGATTGCAGCTTGCCACAGGATACATTGTTTTGTCGGAATATGTGAGGGCGTTAAGATAAGTATTTAACGAACCCTTAACAAGCGTATTGAACGGATCCTTAGCCGGATATTTTTCGGAACCGCATAAAACGGAATGTTCCATAATATGGGCCGTCCCGCAGTTGTCCGAAGGCGGAGTTTTAAAAGCCACAAAAAATACTTTGTTTTCATCGTTATTTTGAGCATAAAAAAGTTTTGCTCCCGTTTTTTCATGTTCAAAAACATGGCAACGGCTGTTAATATCTTCAACTTCTTCCATTTGGATAAGTTTAAAACCGTTGTATATCATGCCTGTTTCAAATTTATTCATTTAAATCCCCTTTCGCCTAATCGTTTTTACCATCAAGTTTAAAATCGTATAACCATATTATAACTAAATAACGGCAGTTTGGGAACTGTTAATGTTAAATAAATATCAAGGACCTTTTCAATACATAGTTGACAATTTACTTGTCCCGATAAAGGCGTCAATACTTTTAAAACATTTTGGCCTGCCGTCTTGCAATAAGTCTTTCATTCCTTCAGCATATCAGGAAAACAGGCGCATGTATATAAAACTCCGCCCTTATTTAATATATATAAAACTTTCATTAACATACGGGATTTATAAATTAATTTTTCAGTTTAACAGCCGCCTTCGGTTAATACATTTTTACGGAGGAATACCGGAAATTCACAATAATTTAACAAATATTTTATATTATGTTAAATACATTTTTCAACTTATGGTGTATAAAAAATATAGAATATTTTGCAGAAAAATTTTAAAAAAACTATTGACATTCTGTGATAACTAAATTATAATAATTATCAGTTAATAATAATTTAACACAATTTAAAAATACAACTTTATTTAAGGAGGATTTTAATATGAAAAAATTTGTTTGTTCAGTTTGCGGTTATGTACATGAAGGTGACACAGCTCCTGAAAAATGTCCTGTATGCGGCGTTGGCGCCGATAAATTTAAAGAGCAGACCGGTTCTCTTGAATGGGCTGCAGAACATGTTGTAGGCGTTGCAAACGGCGTAAGCGAAGATATCATCAAAGACCTCAGGGCTAACTTTGAAGGCGAATGCTGCGAAGTAGGCATGTACCTTGCAATGGGCCGCGTTGCACATAGAGAAGGCTATCCTGAAATCGGATTATATTATGAAAAAGCCGCTTGGGAAGAAGCGGAACATGCGGCTAAATTTGCTGAACTCCTCGGCGAAGTTATCACAGATTCTACAAAGAAAAATCTTGAATTGCGTATTGCGGCAGAAAACGGCGCAACAGCAGGCAAAGTAGACCTTGCAAAACGCGCTAAAGCGGCTAACCTTGACGCTATCCATGACACAGTGCATGAAATGGCAAGGGACGAAGCTCGTCACGGCAAAGCATTTGAAGGCCTTTACAACAGGTATTTCGGCAAATA
Source organism: Anaerotignum faecicola (assembly GCA_024460105.1). Classification (NCBI taxonomy): domain Bacteria; kingdom Bacillati; phylum Bacillota; class Clostridia; order Lachnospirales; family Anaerotignaceae; genus Anaerotignum; species Anaerotignum faecicola. The sequence goes on along the minus strand of JANFXS010000004.1, from coordinate 343,516 downwards.
ATTATAGATACATAAAAACGGAGCGTTTTAGGCGCTCCGTTTTTTATTTTCGAATATCAAAGGCGCCCGCGCCCTACCTGTATAAACTAAATATGAACCATATTCTATATGTTTGCAATACGTTTAATTTACAATGGCATATATAATCCACATAGTAATTTTTTTCGGGCTTCAACGCCGCAAATACTTGACCGACCTCTTGAGCCACCATTTTTGTAACGCTCCGCGCCGCGATTAACACACGGTTCGTACACTTGCCTGCGGCAAACCTGCATATTTACGCCTTGAATAATAAAAAAATTTCTCTATGCATAGCCAAAGAGCCGGGATATAAATTAGCGTCTTAATGGCAATGAGAGAGAGCACAGACATAGACGACTCCAAGGCAAATGCTTTTTAGCCACTATTATGCCGGCGATCCCTTTTCCCAATCATATATTCCCTTATAAAGTGAAGATATACCCGGCCCTGTCCGTACTTCATCAAAAATCATGCCCTAACTCCAAAAATATATTTTATATCCGTACGGATTAAAACAAATCCAATCTAATAACCTTTTTAAGTTTCCTGTATATGTTATCTGCAAAAAACTTTTTCCCCATAATAGGCAAGCCCCTTTTGACTGTAATAAAGCTTTTGATTATGATGTTTCATACAAGTTTTTATAATATATATTTTTTGATATTCAATGCATTTATAAGCGGCTTGCCGGCAAACAGCTTAATCTTACATACGGTTTCAGTTTCCATTTCCGAAAAGCCCACAGCCTATGCTTTTTATTAAAAGGCGGAACATGTTCCCCGTATGGCGTTTATCGGAAACTCTCAATTTTAGACAATACCACGCCCGCCGCCGAAAATGACGGTTCTTTAAATATATAAGACGCCGCCTTAATCGTCAGAAGCATACGTTTTATATTATTTGTTAAATTAACTCCAAATATTAATCCTCATATAAAATACATTTGTTCATATCAGTGCATTTTTGCATATTGATATAAAATTGCACTATTGATTTTTCTCCCTAAATTACTGAATAAATACATAATAAATATTTTTTTCAATGCAATTTTGCATTGATATATATTACAATCTTTAGATATAAAATCCATAAATCCTGATTTTTTCAATACGGGCAAATCAAAAATGTTTATAAATTTATAACCAATAACACTCTGTTTATTTGCCGTTTCATTATCATTTTTTATAATATTCTCACATTTTCACACTCAAAATATAGATTATAGCACAAATAACATTTTATTTTTTTAAATTATTTGAAACTTTGGCACAACTATTGCTTTAATAACACGCGTATATTTTTGTTAGACATAAAACTTTATTTAAGGAGGCGACGCTTATGCGGAAAGACACAATTAAAAAAACCGGCGTCGGTTAAATGCCGGGATGTGCGGAAAAATTATATTTTCAAATTCAATGCAGGCCGACGCACATCATGTCAAGAATTTCTCCGCGGCCTGTTCGGAAGCGGCAAGTTTGTTAAAAAAATGACTTCCGCAAAGCAATTAAACAGTTAAGCGTCCTATTTTCAGCATAATGCATGATCTGTTTAAGCCGTCCCCTTTGGCGGAATATAATAATTATCCGCGTCATTAAACCGATTTAAAACGGATGCGCCCGAATTAGCGGGCAGGAATTTTACATTAAATAATTCCACGGTCAGCCGCCGAAGGAACTGTCAGCCAATTCAGAAGGAAGGGAGAAATAGTATGAATCAAAGTTTAATGTTATTAGACACAATGACGAACAAAGGGTATCTTGAAATAGCCAACTCCCCTATGATGTGGGCAATGGTTATACCGACGCTTATAGTCGTATGTCTTCAGGCATACATATTTATACGCGACGCGGTTAAAGCCGGCCCGATAGTCGGCCTTACAAGCAAAGAAACAAAAGAAGCTATGCGCGCCGGAGCAATCTGTTCCATAGGCCCCGGGCTTTCAATGTTCACCGTAATGATCGCCCTGATGAGTATCCTAGGAGGTCCTTTCGCCTGGCTCCGCCTTTCAATTATAGGCACTATGACAACCGAAATGCTTGGGGCAACCGCCGGAGCAACCGCCATGGGCGTGGAACTGGGCGGCCCGGATTACGGGATTATAGCCTTTACATGTTCCGTTTGGGTAATCACGTTAAATACATGGGGATTTTTCATCGTAAACCTTCTTTTTGCCCACAAAGTCGAAAAAGTTAAAGTCGCAATCGAAAAACATGATACGCACCTTTTCGACTCTGTCGGCTTATGTGTAATGATAAGTTCAATAGCTATGTTCCTCGCAGGCCAGATGGTCGGCGGAACAGGCAAGCTTATAGCAGGGATTGCAGGCTTTATAGTTATGTACATACTGCTTTTTATATCGGACAAATTCCCGAAATTAAGGGAATATAACCTTGGCATTTCAATGCTTCTTGCTATATTTATCGCACAGTTCTTTGTAGATATGGGAGGTATGTAATATGGCTAACACAAAATCCAACGCTGATATTGACAAACGATTTTATGAAGAATATACCGTCGGCATGATAAAACGCGGCCGCCTTACAACCCTTATAGCGGCCCTGCTTACTTTCCTCCCGGCTCTCTATTTATGGCTTGCGCTTGGGTTTAAACCCACATGGAACCAGATTGCCGAGGGGTGGTTTATAATATTTTCGTCGTATTTTATTATATATTTTGCAGAACCGCTCGGCTTCTATCCGATAATGGGTCTTTCCGGCATATATATCGGCTATCTTGCCGGAAATATACCTTCCGTCCGCCTTCCGGCCATGCTGAGCGCTCAGGCTGCCGTCAACGCCCCTGCCGGAACTAAAAAAGGCGAACTCGTCGGCACTATAGCCATAGGCATGTCGGTTTTCGTAAACCTTGCGTTCGTTACCCTGGCCGCTGTTGCCGGAGTAGGTATTTTAAACATACTGCCCGAATTTGTCATAAACGCGTTCGACTATACGCTTCCCGCAATCCTCGGCGGCGTTATGGCCCAATATTTCAGAAGCAACAAAGTATTTGTGCCTATTATACTTGTAATCTGTATTATTCTGCAAAAAGCTCCTATCCCAACAATCACGCAGTTCCCCGGGGCAATAATTTCAGGGTTCTTAATAGGCCTTTATATGTACCGGCGCAAAAAGAAACGCGAAGAGCAAGCATAATAGTCAATTCACACGGACGCCCTGTCTTTAAGGGAAATATTCTTTGAGGTGATAATCATGAAAGATAATATAATAAAATTTTTTCCGTTTTTACCGTTTGATTACATAGCCGTTGAGGAATATCTTTCCCAAATGCTTGAACAGGGCTACCGCCTTAAATGGATCAGAGGAAATTTTGCGGGGTTTGAAAAAAACGCCGGCAAAAACATAAGATACGTCGCCGATCCATATGCCGTTTCATCCATACTTAATTTCAGGCGTTTTTCAAAAACGCGTCTCGACAGCTATACGGAAAACGGCTGGTATTTCACGGGCAAGGCAAGAGGATGCTATGTATTCCAGTCTGATTCGGATGAAACGGAACGTCCGAACCTAGATGATAATTTAAAGACAAAAATAATAGATTCCCAGCTTAATTTTGCCGCGATATCTTTTGCCTTAATAGTATTTGTATTTTGGAAATGCCTTTCATCCCCGGCCGTTGTATACGCAATACTTTTAACAAATATTTACATTATTCTGGCGGCAGGGCTTCTGTTCCTTGCCGCATACGACATTTTTTATATATTTTTCCTTGCGCGGCAAAAAGCGCGCATAGGAACCGCAAACGAGGATTTCTCGGTTAAAGGGGCAATAAAGCGCGGAAAAATAAACGCGTTCAAAAATTCTGTCTTGCTGGTTTTAATTATCGTTGCTTTTATACTTGAAATAATTAAAACTCCGCAGGCTGTCGTGTTTGCATTAATACCCCTGTCCGTAATCGCCGCCGGCACAATTATAATAAAGTTTGTTTCAAAAAATATCAAGGAACAGCTCGGAAAATATTTGCTGCCGATTGTATCCGTAATAGCTCTGGCATTTTTGCTAATACTTCCATCGGCTATAAACGGCCTTAAGAATTTAAGCGCGGCGCCTTCGGCGGAAAAGTACGCGGAAAGTCCACTTCCGCTTCTGCACGTATCGGATATATCCGCTTCAAGCCTTGAAACTTCAAGCGTTAAAGAAAACATTTCCATACTGGGAGAAAATATACTTTACAGCGAAACCTCCGGAAACGGCGTCCGGGCGTTTACAAATTACAGCAGTATGAGAAACGAATTTTTTGCCGAGTGCATATTCAATTACCTTTATAAACAGGCTCCCGTTGATTACGGCGAAGAGTTTAAATTAATATCCATAAACGGATACGATACATATGCGCTCGAAAAGAGCCGGATTTATCTTACCAAAATCGGAAAAACGGTATTTTTATTTAATATAACAGGCATGCCGGATAATACCGACTTAAGCGGTATCATAGGCGATTTAATTTTAACGGCCCCCGAAATACCTGACGACGGCATAACGCAAAACGGCGTGGTTCCGATTTTCGGCAGATAAAACCTTCTTTTGTTTCATCCGGCTTATTTTATTTAAAATATTATAAAGAAACTTTTAATACCTTTTATGCAATTACTTTAAATCAGGCTATATGCGGATTTATCTCTTAAATCTGCTTATAAGTAAAATAATAAAGAATCGGAGGGTAATTTATTATGATTAAAGATTTTTTTGCAGACGTAGTTTTTAAAAATGCCAAAGCAATAACCGTAAATAAAAACGACGATATAGCCGAAGCAGTTGCAGTCAGCGGCAATAAAATCGTTTATGTAGGCACAAACGAAGGCTCCGCCGACTATATCGGAAAAGATACAAAGGTTATTGACGTAAACGGCAGGACGCTTATGCCGGGATTCATAGACGCGCATATACATTTCTGCCTCTACGGACTTTTAGATCACGGCGTTATCAATATCGACTATTCAAAAGCCAAGTCCATAAGCGACATAAAAGAGCTTATAAGGCAGGACGCCAAAACAAAAAAGAAAGGCGAATGGATAAAGCTTTCAGGTTACGATCACAATAAGCTTGCCGACAAACGCCATCCGACGACTGCCGATCTCGACGAAGCCGCCCCGGATAATCCGGTTCAATGCACAAGATGCTGCGCGCATATGGGCGTATATAACAGCCTCGCCCTTAAAATAGGAGGCGTGGACAGCCCGGCCAAATTTGCCCCCGGCGAAGTCGTAGTTGACGAAAACGGAAATCTCACGGGGCTTTTAAAGGAAACCGCTCATATGTACATGAGTACGAAAGTTGAATTTTCAGACGAGGAAATTCTCGGCGGCCTTAAAAACTGCGACAGCATAATGATTGAAAACGGCATAACTTCCGTCCACGACGCCGGCGCTTACGGCGCTCTTACGACAAGGCTTTATCAAAAAGCCTGCCAGGAAAATATAATAAACGTAAGGCTACGCCCAATGATATTCGACATGTTCGGCAAAGACTCCAACAAAAAATACATCGAAAGCTTTTTGGAAACAGGCGTATACACGGGGGCCGGCAATGAAAAATACCGCATAGGTCCCGTTAAGATAATGACTGACGGCAGTTCCAGCGGGCCTTCATCCGCCACGCTTGAACCATACTGCCACGATCCCAATTTAAAAGGCATACTTGTATGGAACCAGGAAGAAGCCGACGATATTGTTATGAAGGCGCATAAAGCCGGCTATCAAATGACGGCGCATGCCGTAGGGGATATGGCCGTTACGCTTATGGTAAACGCATACGAAAAAGCCTTGAAAGCCTATCCGCGCAAAGACCACAGGCACAGGATCGAACACTGCGGCATAACGAACCCGGATTTAATCAGGCGCATAAAAGAGCTCGGTATCATACCGATCTCGAACCCGGCGTTTATAACAATAAACGGAAGCGACTACAACAGATTTTACGGAAACAGGGTCGATTACATGTTCGCTTTAAAAAGCTATCTGGACGAAGGCATAATCACAGCTATCGGCTCTGACGCTCCCGTAACGCATCCAAACCCGATGTACAGCCTTTACGGAGCCCTCAACCGCGCCGATTACAAAACAAAAGACGTTGTAGGCGAAATGCAGAAAGTCGGTATTCTCGATATAATCAGGATGTTTACATATAACTGCGCATACTCAAGTTTTGAAGAAGATATAAAGGGCAGTCTTGAAGAAGGCAAGCTTGCCGACATGATAATACTTTCAGAAAATATACTTGATTATCCGACGGAAAATATATTTGACATTAAGACCGATCTGACAATGATTGACGGCAAAATTGTGTACACCCGTTAAATATCCAAAATCCATGCCGTTTGAAAACCCTCCCGGCGTCGTTATAAACGTAAGGGAGGGCTTTTTATTATATAATATAAATTTAACGAGCTTTAATTATTTTCATTTATTATATACGTTTTACATTTCGGAAATTCCCATATATGCCGCTTACGTTTAGCTTCAGTTTACAAGGGCGCATGCGCTCCGCAAGTAAAAATTTTCCGCACTTCCATGTTGTATGAGCCTTAAAACGCAAAAAATTTTTCCCTCATGATGTTGGAAAATTTTAACGGGCGTAAGCGGCGTAAGAGCAAGACGCCGCGGCTCCGACGGCAAGCGGAACGCATCCGTTGCGCCGCCGGAAACCGTTTAACCGTTCGTACTCTTGTAAATCGAAGGCAGATTATAACCGCACTGTCAAATCCGCCTTCAAGTGCACAGCGAAAAAATAGCCAAACACATAAATTGCAATAATGTGTTCCGTCACAACTTCCCTTTTGTTAAATTCCGCAATAAGCCTATGCATAATAAAATTATGTCGTCAGGTTTCATCCAATAAAAAAACTGCCCGCCGCGCCGCCACAGTTAAGGCATTGCTTTAAAATGTGCCTTTTCCTGTTTATAAAGCCGCGCAACGGACAGTTATTCAAACCTTTATAAATAAAGGTACCCTGCTGTATTAAATATAATTAAATGGGCTAACATTATTCAAAAAGGGTTTTCATCTCTCCATAAAAGCACTGTCCACCTGAATTTAAAAATTCTCTCCTGCATATAAATCTCATATTATATATACAGCAAGAAAGAGCAGTAATTTTTTAAATCATAAAATATAAAATTTTTTAACTCCATGTTCACACAATGTGTGTTTTTGATCACTTAACAACATGTAAATTAATAATATTTATATTTTGTGTCTGATTCCGATTTGCCATTGTCATAATATACCGTAACTTTATAATATACCCTGTAGCTTTCACTTGGATCGTATTCATAAGAATCTTCATACGAATAAACCTTTTTATCATATGCATTTCCCGTCGACGAAGAAAGCTTCCGCCATGAACTTCCTACAAGCCTTTGAAGCTCAAGATAAACAGTTATCCTCTCGGCCGAAAGTGTGTTTACCGTCGCCGCATACACAATTTCCCCGTCAATTTCAGTTATCGAATAAACTATGCTGTTAATATTTTCATAATAAGGGGATATTTCATACTCTTTATCCGCCGCAAACGCTTGAATACCTCCTCCCAAACAAAGCAATGCCGTCATCAGTAAAACTCCCAGTTTCTTTTTCATACACTTTCCTCTCCTTTGTAAAAATATTCTCCGTGCGGCAATACGCCGTCACTAAACGGCTGTAAATCCATCCCCGACCAATAAACAGCACGGCGTTTCCTATCCAGATAAATCATCGCCGAATATTTATAAATATGAATTTAATTGCCGTTTCAAAATAAGTAACCTTGCTTAAACGGATAATTTTACATAAAAATCAATTTTTTTACATATTTTTTCTTTCTAAAAATTCCGCGTTTAAATATTGCTTCGTTACGGCACGCCAAACCCGAATACCTCCCCGTATTAAACCGCACTTTCATATAACATCGCGCATAAACTAAACACAGCCTTTACGGCGTCACTTCGGTCTAACGGTTATCTGCTTTCAGTTTGCAATGGCGTACACGCTTCACATGGTAAATTTTTTCTCTTGTTCATTTCAAATACCTTACTTAACTTTCAAATTTTCCTTTGGAAACCATGTGCGTCCTGATTCCCACACGGTTTATACATTTGCCGCGGGCAAGCCTTTGCATTTGCGCCTTGAAAAACAAAAAATTTCTCCATGCGGACTTGAAAAGTTGAGGACAGCGTTATCCTTTTAAAATCAAATAAAAATATGCAGGCGCCGCCCAATCGGCGTCAAACGCTTTTGCCTCCGCTATTATGCCGATAATACCTTTCTCAACCATGTATGCCCTTGCAAACTAAGTATTTCCTTAAATAAAAAACGGCCTGTGTCCGCCGTTTTAACCTGCGGGCATAAGCCGGTCATTATGTATATGACTTTACCTATATTTAAAATGTATGCCTTTTTATCTCTCAACAGCCTTCATGCTTTCTGCTATTTCAAGCATTTCGTCAATTCCCTCCGCGCCTGACAACTGGAAATAAAACCCCCCGTAATTCCAGCTTATTAAGATCCCGTCCTCGAATTTCTGGAAGTATCCTTTCACACCGTTTATATCAATCTCCTTATATGCCGAATGTTCCAAATCCAGATTATATGAAACAGTGTCGCTTATCCCTTCAGATAAATAAATCGTATCCTTGCCATTATCGTATGATATATTAACTAAAGATTTCCCAAATTCAATACTGCCGACTCTATATCCCGGCGTCATATATCCGGGCACATAAAAGCGATCCCAGCTTTCAGGCATGCCGCTGAAATCGTAATTAAGATTAGTAGTATTGACGGATAAGTCCATATCGGTCCCATTATCTGTCAAAATAGCGGTTATAAACGATTTTAAATCAGCGTCGGCAGTATATAACGCCATGCTTCCCGTAAGTATAAAAACTGCAATAACGGCCGCCGCTTTTCTTTTTTTTAATCTTACTTTGCGTTTGTAATATCCGTTTTTAAAAAGTTTGTCTATTTCCTTTTTATATTCCTTAGAATATTTCGGTTCGTCTATTGTTTCAAGTTCGTCTATATATCTTTGGCCGTTCTCATCGGCTGTTTCATCCAACGCCTTTTTTGTCAGAAATTCCAAATAATCGTCGCACATTTTATCAGAATCCCTATTCATCTTTGTTCCTCATTTCCGTAATGAATTTCTTAATTGTGTTTTTTGCTCTGGATATTTTCACTCCGGCATAATTTTCAGAAATATCAAAAATCTTGGCTATTTCTTTTAACGTATAACCGTAAGTAAATTTTAACATAAGAATTCTCGCATCCTCTTTGCGTATAGATTTAATTGCCTTTTTCACGTCGTCCTTATCAGTATCAATACTCACATGCCCGTTAAAATGCCCATGCGGCGTTTCTATGCCCTCGTCGTATGGGATTTCGGCTTTATTACGTTTATTATATGTATTTATTGCACAATTTTTCAAAACCGTAATCATAAAATTAACAGTCCTTTGTTCAGACTGGTTTTCAATTTTATGAAGGTTCTTTGAAATTTTAAACCATGCATCCTGCAGAGCATCCTCTGTATCATGATGATTTTTAAGTATATCATAGGCATATTTATACAATAACTTGTTATATTTTGTATACAAATCATAAAAACGCTTTTCATCATTTTCAGAGTTAAAAACTAAAAACATTAATTATTCACCACGTTTTTCCAGACTTTAAACCTATTAGAATATATCACACTTTGAAGTTTAATAAAATAAAAAATTTCCAACACTCACAAAATGTGGATATTTATAGATCAAAACGCACATAATTAAATGTTTTGTTAAATTAATTAAAATCTGTAGTTTTAAAACCTCCGCTCCCCCGTTTCCGGCAGCTTTAAAGCTTTCAAAACGCGGGAGCCCAAAGACATATAACCTTTTACATATTTTTTAATCATCGTATGGAAAAAATAATATTCCCCTTTGAAAAACCTCCTCCCAAAAGATCTCCATGGGCTTTTGCCGCTTCGCCGAGGCCGTACCTTCCGCCCACAACAGGCCTGAAAAACCCATGTTCCATAGCGGATAAAACCGCCCGCATACACCCTGAATATTCTTTTGCTTCCGCGTTATATATCGACATACCTATCACCGAAGAATCTTTTATCATCAAAAGCCTTGGATTAAATTCAATAGTTCCCCTGTTTCCAACAACAACAATCCTGCCGCCCATTGACAATATTGAAGCGTCGTTTTCAAGGTTAACATTTGCAAGGGATTCTATTATGACATCAACGCCCTTGCCATCCGTTAAATCCAGTATCTCTTCAAAATGCCCTCTGTCATTATGGTTGAAAGCTTCATGCACGCCGTTTTCGTAAAGCTGCGGCATGGTTTCCGCACTTCCGCATGTGCCAAACACCGTAAGGCCGGCGGCATTTGCAAACTGCGACGCGGCAGTCCCCATAGCTCCGCTTGCGCCGTGTATCAGGACCGTTTCTCCGGGCCTTATGCCCGCTTTATAATACAGAGCCCTGTAAGCGGTAAGGGCCGGCGTGCCAACGCACGCTCCCTGCTCAAAACTTATTCCTTCCGGCAGAGGCATAACGGCCGTTTCGTCACACACAACATATTCGGCGTATGTTCCCGTGTTGCGCTTGGCCTGCAGGGCCGCCACAAAAACGCGTTGGCCTTCAAATAAGTTTTCAACGCCCGCTCCCGTTTTATCGATTATGCCTGCTCCGTCACACCCCGGCACATACGGTATAGACGGTTTACAGAAATAAAATGTTCCCGTTCTCGTATACGCCTCCGACGGATTAATTCCGGCGGCATAAAGGCGCACCCTGACTTGATTTTTTTCAGGTTCCGGCGTCGGTATATCTTTAAGTTCCAATACTTCCGGACCGCCGAAACTGTTTGCCTGAACAGCTTTCATAAAATTCTCTCCTTATAAATAAATGTATAATTATTTTGTCCGGATAAATACAAAGTTATAAATTTTTATTACCCAACAGAGCACATTTAATCCCTTTAAATAAACTGCATTGTTTATATTTTTTTACAAAAAAAAGCCGGATATTTATTAATATCCGACTTTAGAATAAAAAAATTCCGCCGACAATATTCTGCCTTCAGTTTGCAATGGCACACACGGTTGAAAACATCATTAGCGGCATAACAGCGGCGCCAAAAACATTTGACGCTGCCTAGGCGGCTTACTTCTTCCTTAAAATTTATCATGCGGAGCGCGTATACCCTTGTAAGCTGAAAATAACAGACATCTGTCGACATTTGTTTCTTTAAAATCTGCTTAAATAAATGCATTTTCAATTCTGATATAAGCATTTTAAAATTTTTCTGATCAAAACAAGCCTTCAATTCGACGTTTCGCCGAAAAACTCATTCTCATTCCCCCAAAATCCTTACGAAAACCCTGCCATTGTCAATCCTTCAAACTTTCCGTTTTTATGCCTTGCCAGCCAATATACAAAAATATTATTTTTTGCAGACAAAAGGCCGGATAACTGATATCCGGCCTTTTAATTCCTATTATTTGTCAAGTACTGCTATAACTTCAACTTCGCATAAGAGGTTCTTCGGAAGCTGTTTAACGGCAACGCATGAACGCGCCGGCTTACTTGTAAAATATTTTCCGTAAATTTCGTTAAAAGCGGCAAAATCATTCATATCGGCGATAAAACATGTTGTCTTAACAACATTTTCAAAGCCGACGCCGTTTTCTTCAAGTATAGCTTTAAGGTTCTGCATAACCCTTTCCGCCTGTTCTTCGATTGTTGTGCCTGCTATTTCGCCTGTTCCCGGCATAAGAGCTACCTGCCCCGATGTAAATAAAAAACCGTTAACTGCAACTGCCTGCGAATACGGTCCGATAGCTGCCGGCGCCTTGTCTGTGCTTGTGAACTTTAACATTTTCAAATCTCCCTTCATCATTAAACATAACATTAACCATGTTCAATAATTATATACCTAAAAATTATTTTAGTCAATGGATTTTATTTAAGCATCTGCAAATTTTAAAACAAAATTTAAAATTATATTCCGTATTATCGACGCCAAAACCCTTTCGTACCATTTTTTTGAAAAGAACGGTAAAATTCGTCCGCTGTAAAAAACTTCGTCAATTTTAACTTTTTGTATTGAAGCGCTTACGTTAACGCCAATTTTACGCCGTCTTATAGATAACAAAAGCGGGAACATCCAAAATCTGAATTTGCTCCCGCTTTTAAACATATACCCCTGACGAACGTTTACTGAAATAAAACCTTTTAGATACGCGGCTGACTGTCCATAAAAAATGTATCCGCACTCCGCCCCATATATAACCTTAACTTACCGGAATGTTACTGCGCCAAAATACAGTTAGAAAATATTATGTCGCTTAAAAACCTTCTATTCTTCTTTATCTTTATATATTATCCTGTCGCGTCCCTCGGCCTTTCCGCGGTACAGCCTGGCGTCCACAATACTTATGAGCTTTTCGGGATCGCTTTCTTCATTGAAATCGGCCGCTCCGAAAGTAACCGTAACCGATATATTTTCACCGTTAACGCTTAGATTTGCCCGTGAAATTTCTTTGCGCAGTTTGCTTAGGCAGCCGTATGCCTTTTCCTTTCCCATATCTTCATATATAATCATAAATTCCTCGCCGCCCCACCGAAACACAAATCCCAAGTGTTTCATATGCGCCTTAATTACATCCGCTATCATCTTTAAAACGTCGTCGCCGACCTGATGCCCGTATGTATCGTTAATGCGCTTAAAAAAATCAATATCCGACATAGCAACAGTAAAACAGCTCCCTTTGCGGCGGCTTTCAAGCATCAGGTTTTCAAGCACAACATCGCAGCTTCTCCTGTTATAAAGTCCCGTTAAAGGATCCTTGCCCACAAGATCCGTAATGGAATCCCTCAGCATAACGGCAAAGCGTCCCATTTCACCCACTTCATCCTCACGCTCGATCACATATGGATTGATCTGCGCCGTCAGATCCCCTTTTGCAACCTTTTCAAGGAACATCTTTGTTTCGTTAAGGGAAAATACAACTTTTCTGCTGTAATACAGCACTATCACGGTAACTATAGCCATAATCCCAATTTCAACAAGACATACCATAACTATATTTCGGTAAATATCCGTCATGGCGTCATCCCTTGACTTCCCGGCAAACATCATGCCTATAATTTCGCTTTCGGAATTAACCAAAGGCATATAATAACTGAAATACCTCTCATCGTTAATAACCAAATCATCGGAAAAAAATTCCTTCCCGTTTATTAAAACTTTCCTGACGGCCTCTTCCGGAGCTGCAGTTCCCGTCGCCCGCGAGCCGTCCTCGCCCTTAATTGTGGTTATATGCCTGACATCCCCATAGAAAATAGTTATATCCGCGCCAGTCATCCTTTTCATATAATCCACAAATCCAAATTGGCCGCTTAGCTCATTTTCCCCTTTAAACAGCTTTCCGTTAATTACATTGTACTCCCCCGGATAAAGAAGTTCATAGCTTTGGTATATGGAATGAATAAGCATATTCAAATTGCTTTTTGTTTCCTTTTTATAGCTTTCATAAAGCAAGTCCGTACTTATCGCCAATACGGCAATCCAAAAAATAAATAAAGGCCATATTGTAAGCGAAATAAGGCTTGTAGTTATACTTCCCTTATTATTCATATTATAAATCCCCTGCAATAATAGTCTGCAAACGCTTATTTAAGTTTAATACCTTTACATGATATAGTCAATTTAAAAATTTCATTTATAAGCCGCTTCAGTTTACAAGGGCACACATGCCACACAAGGAAAAATTTTCCGTATTTCAGTGCTGCATATGCGCCTTGAACCGCAAAAAATTTTTTCCTTGTTAGGCCGGAGAGTTTCAGCGGACGTTAGCGGCGCAATAGCAAGGCAAAGACTGGCAGGTGCTGCGGTTCCTACGGCAAGCGGCTTTAACACAGCTATTGCGGCGCTAACGTCCGTTAAAACCGTGTGTGCCCTTGTAAACTGAACCCGGCCAAAGACAAAAAAATAAAGCGGTGGAAAATACTCCACACCGCTTTAAACTGCCCAGACTCGGAATCGAACCAAGGACACGAGGATTTTCAGTCCTCTGCTCTACCAACTGAGCTATCTGGGCATACCTTATAAATATGCAGACATTCATTCTGTTGCCTAGTTATCATAGCAAAAAGGCAGGCCGTTGTCAAGCTTTTTATTTCCTTTTAATGAATATTATTAATAAAACAAAAATTCACCCACATATTGAACAGGCGTCAAAATTGCGCCGCATATACCTTGCCTGCTTTTAAAAAGTAATAAAATGTATATTATTGGATATAATAAATCCAGCCGACATATTGTAATAGCCGTTTTAAGGAGCATTATCTCCTGACGACTAAAATTAAAATAAAAAGGAGTGGCAAACAATGACTCGCATATATGACCTTGTTATAATAGGTTCAGGCCCTGCCGGCCTTTCGGCGGCAGTATATGCGCAAAGGGCCCAGCTTAACGCCGTTACGGTTGAAAAAGCCCCTTTAAGCGGCGGTCAAGTGCTTACAACAAACGAAGTTGACAATTATCCCGGGTTCCCGAGTATTTCCGGGTTTGATCTCAGCATGAAACTTAGAAAACATGCCGACGATCTGCTTGCCGTATTTATAACGGACACAGTAAACGGCCTCTCGCAAAGCGGCGGCATAATAGAGGTTTTGGGCCAAAAAAACCGCTATAAAACACGCTCGGTCATTATCGCGACAGGCGCCGTCCATAAAAAGCTGGAAATACCGGGAGAAGAAAAATTTTCTGGCCGAGGCGTATCATACTGCGCCACATGCGACGGTATGTTTTTTAAAGACAAAACGGCCGCCATTGCAGGAGGCGGCGACGTGGCCCTTGAAGATGCGGCTTACTTGTCGCGTATATGCAAAAAAGTCTATATAATCCACAGACGCGACACATTCCGCGGGGCCAAAAGCCTTCAGGAAAAGGTTTTTAACAGGGAAAATATAGAAATAATGTGGAATACGGAGGTACGCGAAATAAAAGGAACCGATTTTGTTTCGGAAATAATAATCGAAAACAACAAGACAAATGAGAAAAAAGCTTTAAAAACCGACGCCCTTTTTGTTGCGGTAGGCGTCGCCCCTGTAAGCGGCATATTTAAAAATACAGTGGAAACCGACAGCGGCGGTTATATAATAACGAACGACGACGGAGAAACGTCGGTAAAAGGAATATATGCGGCCGGCGACGTTACGAAGAAAAATTTCCGCCAGATAATAACGGCGGCAAACGACGGGGCAAACTGCGTTGCAAGCATTGAAAAATACCTCCAGGAAATACCCGCTTTAACATAACTAAACTCTAGGGCATTTAAATGCGATTTTTCCGCCGCCAACGTATTTCTTTGCCAAACGCCGCGGCCGCTTTAAATTTTTATCGGGAGTATCTCCCGTAAATGCGAATATACAGTTTCGCGCATATTAATTATAAAAAGCCTCCGGAACTAAACATGCATTTTAAACTGGAAACCGCCTTAAAAGCGGAATTGCAAAATTTCGGTATTTATACCGAAAACAAAAAAGCCCGGCGGACAGACTATCCGCCGGGCTTTAAAAACAGGGGCAAAAGGACTCGAACCCTTGACATTTGGTTTTGGAGACCAACGTTCTACCGACTGAACTATACCCCTATAAAAGCTCCCCGAGTAGGGCTCGAACCTACGACCCATCGGTTAACAGCCGATTGCTCTACCACTGAGCTATCGAGGAATATTAATAATATGCTTTTAAGAAAACGGAGAAGATGGGATTTGAACCCATGCGCCGCTATTAACGACCTATCCGCTTTCCAGGCGAACCCCTTCAACCACTTGGGTACTTCTCCAAAAGGTTTGACTAACAACAAGCATACTATATAAAAAAATGGCGGAGAGGGTGGGATTCGAACCCACGGCCCCTTGCGGAGTCACCGGTTTTCAAGACCGGCTCCTTAAACCACTCGGACACCTCTCCACAGTTCCGCCATAAAACGCTTCACGCGTTACGAACATTTATATAATACACTCAATAAAACCTTTTGTCAACACATTTTTTGCAATTAATTATTTTTTTTCTTGTTTTTTCTTCTTGAAGCCATAATACCGCCTATTTTACCGCTTTCTTTGGCCGTAAGTGATTTCCAGCCGCCCTCTTTAACCTTATCGATAAGCCCCATTTCGGCTGCGATTTCATATTTAAGCCTGTCCTCTTCTGTCAGAGCTTCAAGAGTGAATTTTTCTTTTGCCATAATATCATCCTCCCAACATGTAATAATCTTCCCATTTTTCAAAAAAATTATACGCCTGCCGCGCCGCCGCATAAAAAAATCCATTCCCAGAGTTCCGCAAACAGAATTCCTTACGCAATAACCGCCCCACGAAATTCTCCGCCGGCTTTGAAAAATCAACCATAAACACAAAAAACGCCGTCCGGCAGCATAAAGATTAAAACAACATTTTAAACTGAATACGCTTTAAATTTATAACGCGATAAACGCTCCTCATGGTAAATTTTTCCTGATTTCGGCGTTTCAAATACTTGACATAGCTTTTAAAAATCCCCTTAGAAAAACGCTCCGCGCTGTGATTGTCGCATATTTCCTAAACTTGCCTGTGGGCAAGCCCGCATATTGAGTTTTGAACAACAAAAAAATTTCTCCATTGGGGGTAAAATAGGCGATGGCGGCATTAACGCTTTAAGCGCAATAAAAAAACATGGTTTTGGCCCAAACAAATACATTTGGCGCCGCCGTTATGCGGCTGATGCCGTCCTCATCCGCATATGCCTTTGTATCCTGAAAATAAGATTAGTTTCAAATAAATATAAAAAGCGCGGGATAATTACGAATACATTTAAAAACAGCTGTGACTACGCGAAATATTGAATACAATTTATTAAATTCGGTTTTCTCTTTAAGTTTGGCTGTGGGATATTATTAAATAAATAAAATGAAGCGGCGTTAAAGCCGCTTTTTAAAATGAGTGCAAATCGATGATAAAGGATAACGCCGGCTTTGGTTTTAAATTTCCGCCGTCAATGCGCCTTCCTCCGTAAGTATAATGGAATTTTCACTGTCAAGCGGCACGTTTTCAAATATTTTAGTAGAGCTGTCGTCAGAGAACGTAACTTCAATTTCCCATCCTTCATCTGAACTTGGGATAGAATCGGCCTCTATTTTGACAGGTATCATATATCCGCTTTTCCATATGCCGCCGTCGATAGATATTTCCGTCCATTCACTTTCGCTGTCGGGGCGGATTGAAAGCTTCGATATATTGCGCCCTATATCGTTGCCGAGCTGGATTGTCAGGCTTTCCCTTTCGCCGTCATCCGGGCCGCTGTTTTCCGAACCGTCGTTCTTTTCGGTATTTTCATCATTTTGATCGTCCGATGCGCCGTCGGTTTTATCATTGCCGTTTTTATCAGTATTTTCCCCATTTGTAACCGGAGCGGAAGTTTGTTCTTTATCTTTATTGCATGATGTGAAGGCAAAAACGCTTAAACCTATAATAATAGCCGCAATCAAGGGCTTTGCATACCTTTTCATATTATTTACCTCCTTTATATTTCTTTATTTAAATTTTATACTGGTTTACCGTAAAAAGCAATATGTTTAAGAAAGCTGTAAATA
The DNA here is from genome assembly GCA_024460105.1 of Anaerotignum faecicola. Lineage (NCBI taxonomy): Bacteria > Bacillati > Bacillota > Clostridia > Lachnospirales > Anaerotignaceae > Anaerotignum > Anaerotignum faecicola. The sequence goes on along the minus strand of JANFXS010000004.1, from coordinate 325,869 downwards.
ATATAACAAAAATATATAATTTTTTAAAATTCTGCATTAACGGATAGTAATATAATCGCATAAATTTCCATATCATACGATATTGCATTTTATATTATAAATCTGTGCCGGGAACATTTCGGCTGCCATATAAAAAATATTGCGCAATATCAATTATTATAGGTATATAATGCATAAAACTTTATTTAAACAGCGCACAGGCATGCGAAATAAACGCGCGCGTTTAATTATATAAATTCCTTCCCATAAAAGTCAGTTTTTATCTTCCTATTTCTATTATATCGTCCGCAATTTTTTTGCAAAAATTCCTGTCGTGTTCTACAAAAAGCAGAGTAGGATTATTGGCCAGTATCAGCTCTTCTATCTGCATCCTTGAAATAACGTCGATAAAGTTAAGCGGCTCGTCCCAAATATGCAGATGCGCTTTCTCGCAAAGGCTTGCCGCAATCAGCGTTTTCTTTTTCTGGCCTTCGCTGAAAAATTCCATGTCTTTTCGGAACTGCTCACGGGAAAAATCCAATTTCCTTAATATGGCTTTAAATATATGCTCGTCTATGCCTTTTTCGGCGGCATAATCCGAAAGCGAACCTTTAAGAAACGATGTATCCTGCGGCACATACGATATTTTTAATCCCGAGCCAATGTTCAAGTAACCGCGGTATTTAATATCTTCTCCCAGTATCAGCTTTAAAACTGACGATTTTCCGCTGCCATTATGACCTGAGAGGGAAATACGTTTTCCGTTTTCTACTTTCAGGGAAACGCCGCGGCATACTTCTTTTTCGCCGTAATAGATAGATATATCTTTTAATTCTGCGAGTGTTGTTTTTCGGTAACTGAGTTGGGAAATTTTAAGCGTGTCGGAAACTTCAATATTTTTAAGCAGTCTGCATTTTTCCTCAACGGCATTCTGCCTTCGATTTTCAATGCTTTTGGAACGCTTCATCATTTTCGCCGCCTTATGTCCTATATATCCCCTGTCGGGACGGAGCCCGGAGTTTCTTTCGGCAAATTTTGTTTTTTCAACGGAATAAGACCATTCGGCTTTTTTCCGTGCCGACGCTTCAAGACGGCCTATGTCTTTTTTCAGTTTTTCGTTTTCGGCAAACTCAAAGGCGTCGGTTCTTTTCTTGTTTTCAAACCATGATGAAAAATTCCCTTTCTGTATTTCTATATCAGTTTTGTTGATTGAAAGGGTATGATCCGTACACATATCCAAAAAAGCCCTGTCATGCGATACAAGTATAAATCCCTTTTTGGAATTCAGGTATTTTGCAGCGGCTTCACGGGCATGCATGTCAAGATGGTTTGTCGGTTCGTCTATAAGAAGAAATTTGTTTTCGTTTAGAAACATAGCGGCAAGAAGTATTTTTGTACATTCTCCTTTTGAAAGCGTGTTAAACGGATGGTATAAAAGCTCGGCGTCGGCTTCCAAAAGGGAAACTTCGCGTATTATTTCCCAATCCATTGCGTTTGGACAAAACTCGGCCGCAATGTCAAAGGCCAATGCTCCGCCGTCTTTTACGTTAAAAGGGAAATACATAAACTCAACGTCAGACGATATACTGCCGCCGAACTCATATTCATTTAAAAGCAGTTTTAAAAAAGTTGTTTTTCCGCGTCCGTTGCGGCCTGTAAAGCCAAGCTTCCAATCTGTGTCAATCTGGAAACTTACATTTTCAAACACATTGTCAAAACTTCCGGGATAAGAAAAAGTCAGATTCGACACGTTTATTAACGACATATTTAAACCCTCCCTTGTAGAAAATAAAAGCCGCAGGGAAAATAATCCCAACGGCTTATAAATTTACACGTCAAAATAAGGGCCTTTGACAAAGTATATTATAAAAGAGATTATTTTTTCCTGCGCGCGCAACAAAATAACAGCGGAAATTCCGCACAAAAGCTACATATTGCGCTTAAATTAAAAATCAGCAGGAAATAATAATCATAATTTCACCTCGTTTTTAATATTATGCGGCGCATAAAACCAATTTAAGTCCGTTTCGGCCGCCGCATAATATGTTTATATCATACGAAAAGCAAAAAATCAAGTTAAATGAATAATAAGGCGCAAAATATAGAAGAATGTATTTAAACGGACTTTTCGGGAACGTAGATCTATCAAGTGTACGGGCCTTGTAAAACACAGCTTTTGTACGCCCGATTTTGATTTTTGGGGCGGATTAATAGTCTTGACGAGGTGTTATAATGGTTACTGTAGGCATTGTTGGCAATAACAGTTATGATGTGCTGGAAATTATGAACGCCATGTTTGAAAAAAGCGGGGTTAATTATCTGTGCGCTACGGCGCTTAATGCGGCCCAGCTTGCAGACGCTTTTGTGGAGGCGGTTAAAATAAAAGCGTCGCATTTAATACTTAATGTAGGAGAACCCCCGGATAAAGTTTCCTCTCTTAAATTCGACGTGCTTGTTTTCCTTATAAACAACGGCGCCGACAAACTCGGGCTTGGAAATATGCTTAAAAAAAAGAGCTATCTTATTCTAAACTGCGACAAGCCCCTGCCGAAAGAAATATACACATATTCCGATACTACATTTATAACATGCGGTTTCAGCCGTACTGCAAGCGTAACCGTTTCGGCTGTCAACGTGCCCTTTGAAGAAAAAATACTTTACTGCCTTCAAAGAGAACTTTTTAATATAAAGGGCGAAAAAATAGAGCCGGCCGAAATATCGGTTAATGTCGACGGCCGCCGCGCAACCGAGGCCATGGCGGCTATAACGGCCGCAATGGTTTCGGGAGTAAGCGTGTAATCGTACGTCTGATAAACTTGCGGTAATATTTGGCCATAGGTTGAATAACTATATTATAAGCTTAAATATATACTTGTGAGGGGAGTTTTATAATATGCCTAAAAGTACAATGGCCGAAAACAACAGCCTTTTAATTACGGGGGAAATAGTTTCCGATACATCGTTTAGCCACGAGGTTTACGGCGAGGGGTTTTACACGTTTGCTTTAGCTTCAAAAAGGCTCAGCGGCAGCGAAGACATACTGCCCGTTACCGTTTCAGAAAGGCTTATACCGGCAGGAGGTTTCCCGACGGGAACAAAGGTCCGCGTCAAAGGGCAGATAAGAAGCTATAACAGCTACGAAAACAAACGCAGCAGGCTGATATTAACTGTGTTTGCCAAAGAAATAGAAGCCGGGGAATTTAATGATGAAAACGAAATATTCTTAAACGGATATATATGCAAAAAACCCGTTTACAGGACAACGCCGTTTGGGCGCGAGATTACGGACGTGCTTCTTGCCGTTAACAGGGCTTATAATAAATCGGATTATATACCGTGTATATTTTGGGGCCGCAACGCCAAATATACTGGAGGTATTGAAATAGGAGAAAATATGAGAATTTGGGGCCGTATCCAAAGCCGTGTATACAATAAAAAGATTGACGACGGCTTTGAAGAAAGGACGGCGTATGAAGTTTCCGTCAGCAGAATTGACAAAGCTGTTGAAAAAGACGGGCATGAATACGAGTATTGACATTTGTTTCCTAATTTAGTACACTTTATAGTGTTTTTATAAATAGGGGGGATGTGAAATGGCTGTAAATTTTTATGTTGAATTCAGGGGCGCAAAAGCCGATGAAAAAACAGTTGTTGACAAAGTAAAAGCCCTTTGGAAAGAAACGGGCGGCAAAGTGAAGGACATCAAGAAAATTGACATATATTTTAACGGCGATGAAGGTATGTTTTATTACGTTATAAACAGCGTTGAAAAGGGGTCTTTCCATATTGACTGTTTATAATAAATAGTAACGGGGCGGACAGAATTGTGATTACAAAGGATAGGCTGATAATATCTTATTTCCTGCGCCATAGTTTCGTATATTTATTTTATCGGGCTTTAAATGCCGGAGGTGCTGTTTATTATGCATAACGGAAATATTTACATGTATTACGGCGAGGGCAAAGGCAAAACTACGCTTGCCATAGGTCAGGGAGTCCGGGCGATTGGCGAAGGACTGAGCGTTGTTATGGTACAGTTTCTCGATTATAACCATAACAAAGAATATATACCGCTTAAAAAGCTGGAACCCGATTTCAGGGCGTTCAGGTTTGAAAAAAACAGGGAGAGCCTTGACCATGCCGACGGCAACGAGCTTAAAAACGAAGTTAAGCTTGCCTTAAACTTCAGCAGGAAGATAATTGAAACAGGCGAAAGCGATATGCTTATACTTGACGGCGTGACAGACGCCGTTAAAAGCGGGCTTATTGACGAAGACGAGCTTGTTGAAATGCTTAAAAGCAACGCGTATATGCAGATTATAATCACAGGCAATGCAGGCAGTCAAAAGCTTGCGGACTGCTGCGATTATGTATACAGCATAAATATTGATAAAAAGCCGGAGGAATGATCCTCCCGCAGTTCAAGGCTGTGATACCGGTTATAATTAAGCTCCTTGATAATACGGTTATAAATAAAAGTATTATATAAATTCAGCTATGTAAAAAATCCCCTCAGATGAGGGGATTTTTTACATACGGCATTAATCATAAAATATACTGCGGAAAATAAACGGTACAGAAATTTTTTCTTTTAAGAGAAAAATAGGTTTTATATGGCGATATAGGCAGTCGATATGTATTTCGGTTTTTTGGATCGCCTCAATTTTCAGTATGATTTCGGACTTTTTTGACAGATATATGAATTTTATGGGAAATGTTAACGGCAAGATATATCGGAACAGAAAACAGGCGCAAAGATAACGTATGTTTAAAACGAAAACAATAGGTACTGAGAAAGAGTTTTTAAGCCGATATATCCGTTTTTGTTATTTCAACTTTTTTATTCAGGCGTTTGCCTGCATCAAATTTAAAATATAAAGACAGCCTTAATATGTATTTTCATATAAAATCAGTTATGCTATAATACTAATATGATATTTTATGGATAAGTATTAGCTTCAGTTTATAAGGGCACACACTCATCACAAGGAAAAATTTTCCGCATTTCTGCGTTGCATACGCTTGCCATATGATCGGCTATGTCGGCGCGTATGCGCCTTGAACTGCAAAAAATTTTTTCCTTGTCAGGTCGGAGAGTTTTAACGGATGTTAGCGGCGTAAGAGCAAGGTAAAGACATGCAGGCGCAGCGGATCCTACGGCAAGCGGCTTTAACACGGCTATTGCGCCGCTAACGTCCGTTAAAACCGTGTGCGCTCTTGTAAACTGAAGCTAACGTGTCTATAGCATAAAAGGAGGTTTTTATATGGATAAGAAATCGAACAACAGATATAAATATTTTGGGATTATCCCGCTTAGTACGCTCGCATATATGATACTGCAAACAGTAATATATGACGGAAAAAATGAAGTATTGAATGAGTTTGCCCCTACGTTTTATTTTATAATTACAGTTATAATAGAAGCGGTACTGCTGTATAATTATTTCCGTTATGACAGACATCGAATGAACATATTCGGAAAAGCCGCTTTTTTTATAATGCTGGCCATACTTACATATATAGTTATTATAAAAATTTGGCATTGATATTCTTTTAAAAAAGCACAGCCTACAGCGGCTGTGCCTTTTTGAGTTAGTATATTCCGTTATTTATTATTTGAAAACAACCGCCGTGCCGTATGCCATAACCTCTGCGGCAGACTGCATAACGCTGCTTGTGGAATAACGCACGCCGACAACGGCATCGGCCTTAAGGCGTACAGCCTCATCAATCATCCTTTCCGTTGCAATCTCCCGCGCCTCCTCCATCATTTCGTTGTAGCTTGTAAGCTCGCCGCCTATAAGCGTTTTAAACGATGCGCCTATATCCTTTCCGAAATGCACTGTCTGTATAGTTGATCCTTTTACAAGGCCTATATGTTTAAGCTCTTTTCCCGAGATATTTTCGGTTGTAACTAACAGCATACGGATAACCTCCTTTATTTTGGGCAGTTTGTCATATATAAATTTATTATATTACGGCAGTTTATTCCATAACGTCCTTCATGGAGTAAAGGCCCGCGCCTTTTCCCGCAAGGAATTTTGCGGCTTTAACGGCGCCTACCGCAAATATCTCCTTGCTCATTGCAGTGTGGCTTAAAGTAATGATTTCATCTTTGCCGGCAAATATTACGTCGTGCTCGCCTACTATGGTGCCGCCGCGCACCGCATGCATGCCTATTTCATTGCGCGCCCTTTTTTCACGCGTTTTTGAACGGTCATATATATATTCCATTTTATTTCCCAAAGCGCCGTTTATTGAATCGGCGATTGCTATTGCCGTGCCGCTGGGGGCGTCTATCTTCTGGTTATGATGTTTTTCTATTATTTCTATGTCAAAGCCCGAATCAAAAAGTATGTCCGCCGCTTTTTGCACAAGCGAAAGTATAAGATTTATGCCAACCGACATATTTGCGCTTTTAAGTACGGCTACCTGCTTTGATGCTTTTTCAACGTTTTTAATCATTTCATCAGAAAGGCCCGTTGTACACAGCACTACGGGCGTTTTGCTTTTCGCCGAAAAATCCAAAAGTCCCGGTACGGCGGAAGCAGTAGAAAAATCTATTATAACGTCGGCTTTAACGGTACATTCTTCCGGAGATTTAAAAACCGGATATTCGGCTTTGACGTCGCCCGGATCTATTCCGGCAGCGATGCGGCAGTTTTCGTCGCTATTTACTATGCTTTCTACAACCTTTCCCATTTTTCCGCCGCAGCCGTTAAGTATTATATCTATCATTTTTTCACCTCTGATTATATTTTTTCATAAAAAAGGAATTTACATCCGTTTCAATATTAAAGCGTATTTTAAGTCCATCGTCTATTAAGCCCTGTTATGATAACGGCGTCAAAAGGAATATGCCGTCGTGTTATGGATACGGACACAAACCTCATGCGCTTAAAAATGTATAACGGAGCATAAGCCTTTATTTATACAGCAAACCCCTTTTATTTATAAAAGGGGTTTTATCATAACTTTCGTCCGGATCAATTCCATTTGAAATTGTAATAGGTTTTAAAGCCCGCATAAGGTGTAAACGATGCTCATGTCCGCTTCGTCATCCTATAAAAACGCGTTCTGAAACCACATTGTTATTCGCTTCGAATTCGGAAAATCCGCCGCCGACAATATCAATCGGAAACCTGCCGCATAAAATCTGCATGGCTTATGCCGCCTGATTAAATTAATCCGTGCACTTCCATTTCTTTTTTAAGTTTTTCAAGGTTGCCTTCTTCCATAGGATATAAAGGAGGGGCAGTAGGGCCCGCGTTAAATCCCATAAGGTTAACGGCCTTCTTTACAGGCACAGGATTAACCTCTATAAAAAGCGTGTTTGCAAGGTTAAGCGTATCAAGGAAAAGCCTGCGGCTTTCTTCAACATTCCCGTTAAAATAGTTCTCGCATATATCATGCACTGTCTTAGGCATAACGTTAGCCAAAACGGATATAACGCCTTTTGCACCGAGGGAAAGCATCGGAAGCGTCTGGTCGTCGTTGCCGGAATATATATCAAAATCTTCCCCCGTCATCTGGGCAATTTTGGCAATCTGTGAAATATCGCCGCTCGCTTCTTTTATCGCTACGATATTTTTGATTTTTGAAAGTTCAAGGACTGTCTGAGGGGCAATGTTAACTCCCGTGCGTCCTGCAACGCTGTAAAGTATTATTGGAATATTAACGCTTTCAGCAATTGCCTTATAATGGTTTACAAGGCCTTTCTGCGTTGTTTTGTTATAGTAAGGCGTAACCACAAGAAGTCCGTCGGCGCCCATTTTTTCGGCTCCCTGTGCAAGAGCTACGGCATGGCTTGTAACGTTGCTTCCGGCCCCGGCGATAACAGGCGCCCTCTTATTTACAACATCTACCGCAAATTTAATTACTTTGAACTGTTCTTCATCGTCCAAAACGGGAACCTCTCCCGTTGTCCCGGCAATAACGATTGCATCCGTTTTGTTTTCAAGCTGGAATTCTATAAGCCTTTTAAGCTCTTCGTAATTTACCGTTAAATCGTCGTTAAAAGGCGTTATGATTGCAACTGCCGAACCTTTAAATATTGACATAAATTTCCCCCCTGATAAATAAATGTTACTTCATGTTTTTAATAACTTCCTGTGCAATCTGAACTGCGTTTGTCGCCGCGCCTTTACGGATATTATCTGCTACGACCCATATGTTTACGCCGTTTTCAACGCTTTCGTCGCGGCGGATACGTCCGACAAAAACTTCGTCTTTGCCGGCTGCGTCGAGGGCAAGGGGATATACGTTATTTTTAACGTCGTCCTTAATTTCAATACCCGGCGCATTTTTAAGCGTTTCCACAAGATCCGCCATATCAAACGCATTTTCAAATTCAATATTTATGGATTCGCTGTGGCTGTCGAAAACAGGCACGCGAACCGTTGTTGCCGTTACTTTCATATTCTCGTTATGCAATATCTTCCTTGTTTCCCAAATCATTTTCATTTCTTCCTTAGTATAGCCGTTATCCATAAAAACGTCTATGTGCGGAAGACAGTTGTTGGCTATCGGATGAGGGAACTTTTTAGGCGCTTCGCCTTTAAGGCCATTTTCGAGATCCTGCCATCCGGCAACGCCGGCGCCTGATACGGCCTGATATGTAGAATACACGACTCTCTTGATTTTATATTTATCGTCAAGCGGTTTTAAGGCAACCATTGCCTGTATTGTAGAGCAGTTTGGATTTGCAATAATACCTTTGTTCCACGAAATATCCTCCGGATTTACTTCCGGAACAATAAGAGGTACGTTTGGATCCATTCTCCATTGGGCCGAATTGTCAATAACAATACATCCGTGCTCCGCCGCTATCGGGGCAAATTTTGCACTTGTCGCTCCGCCTGCTGAAAAAAGCGCTATATCAATAGGCTTGTCAAAGGAATGTTCGGTTAACTCTTCAACAATATATTCCCTGCCGTTAAAAGTAAGCTTCTGGCCTGCGCTCCTGGCGGAAGCCATAACATAGAAGTTTTCTATCGGAAGCTGTTTTTCTTCCAAAACTTTAAGGAAAGTCCTCCCTACCATACCTGTGGCGCCTACGACAGCCAAATTTACCTTTTTCACAAAAATCACTCCTGTAATATATTATATTTTATCCGGCTAATAAAAAAACCGGCGGAAAGCCGGCTAAATTTAACAATAACTGCGCGGCGTATCAATGCCGCTGATTTAATTGATAAACTTAGTAGCTCTCCATCAATAAATGATGACAGTCGCCAGGCTGTTAACCTGAGCAACCAGACAGAAAACCACAGGGGATGTCCCGCCTTCGGCATTGTTCCCTTTTGATATATGTCCTCTGCGCCCTGCCGCATCCATATATCTACTGATGAAAAACGCGCCTCTACTTTTAATAAGGTTATAGTATCATTAAAAAATAAGGCTGTCAATTATTTAAGTAAATATTTTGCAAAAACATAATATTTCTTACGTATAAAAAACATTTCCGCCTTTAAAATGAAACAAACAATAATATTGATATGTAAAATATTAAATTGCAATACGCAATTTGGGGATGCTAAAAATATTCAAACTTTATATAAGTCCGCCGAAAAAATATATCTGATAAAAGCGCCTAATTATTTTATATATGCAAAAATTATTTATGACGTTTCTCCTGAATTTTTTAAGTATAAGTTTTTCTGAACGGCATGTTGGACTGCTGTTTATTCATGCCAAAAGCGTATGTTTTAAATTCGTTTAGCTTCGGTTTACAATGGCGCATACGGTTTTAACCGGCATAAAATCCGCTCCTAACTATAAAACTCAATATTATATTGTATTTTATAATCTTAGCTTCGGTTTACAAGGGCGCATACGCCACACAAGGAAAAATTTTCCGCATTTCTGTGTTGCATAAGCTTGCCGCAGGAACCGCTATGCCGGCGCATATACGCCTTGAACTGCAAAAAATTTTTCCCTTGTGAGGGTCTGAGAGTTTTAACGGACGTTAGCGGCTTAAGAGCAGGGCAAAAACGCGCAGGCGTAGCGGCTCCTATGGCAAGGCGGCTTTAACGCGGCTATTGCGCCTCTAACGTCCGTTAAAAGCGTGTGTGCCCTTGTAAACCGAAACTAATCTCATTTCAGATAAAAACCCGGCCGTTAAATACCGGCCGGGCAAAATGGGATTGTCCCAAATATTTATTAGTTGTTTTCTTTTGCTTCGTTGTATTTTTTAAGCGCTTCTGTTAACTTAGGAAGGATAACCTTAACATCGCCTACGATACCTAAGTCTGATACGTTAAAGATAGCTGCTGTGTCGTTCTTGTTGATTGAGATAACAAGATCGCTGTTTTCCATACCTGCAACGTGCTGGATAGCGCCTGAGATACCGCATGCAAGATAGAGGTCAGGGCGTACAGTTTTACCTGTCTGGCCTACCTGCCTGCTGTTTTCAATCCAGCCTGCGTCTACAGCTGCCCTTGAAGCGGAAATTTCGCCGCCGAGCTGATCAGCACATTCCTGAAGCATCTTGAACGCGTCTGCGCTTCCGATACCACGTCCGCCTGATACAAGAACTTTAGCTTCCGTAATATCAACAGCTTTTTTGTCAGCTTTAACAACATCAAGGATTTCAACATTCATATCAGCGTCTGTGAAAGCCACGTCCATCTTGATAAGCTCGCCTGTCCTTGTTGTGTCTTTTTCAATCCTTCTCATAACGCCCGGACGTACTGTAGCCATCTGAGGAACTGTACGAGGGCACATAAGCGTAGCCATGATGTTTCCGCCGAAAGCAGGACGCGTCATAAGGAGAGCCCTCTTAGGATCGTTGTTTCCTAAAGCTTCTTCTTTAGCTAATTCTTCATCTGTTTTAGCAATCCTTAAGCCTGTGCAGTCTGCCGTAAGGCCTGTCCTGATACGGCTTGCAAGACGAGGCGCAACGTCACGGCCGATTGATGACGCGCCGAAAAGCATAATGTGCGGATCATACTGTTTGCAAACTTCCGTAAGGGCCTTTGTATATGGCTCCGTAACATATTCTTTTAACATTGGGTGGTCGATAAGGATAACCTTATCAGCGCCGTAATGGAATAATTTATCAACCTGGCCGCCGATTTCGCTTCCTAATAATACGGCAACAACGTCTTCGTTTAAGTCCTCTTTTAACCTTGTAGCCTCGCCAATAAGCTCAAGTCCAACATTCTGAATCTTGTTGCTTCTCTGTTCAACTACTACAAAAATACCTTTACTCATTGTAGAGTTCCCTCCTATTCTCTATATATCAACCGAAATTTTTATTAGATGATGTGCTTTTCTTCAAGTTTAGACATAATAGCTGCAACAGCTTCGTCAACTGAAACGTCTTTAAGGATTGTGCCCGCACCTTTAACTTCTTTAGTGAAGGACTGATATACGTTAGTTGGTGAACCCTTTAAACCAATCATATCGAGTTCAAGGTCGTCTTTAAGCTCTTCAAAGCCGATGATTTTGATTTCTTTTTCATAAGCGTCAACGATACCGCTTACAGTCATATAACGAGGCGCCGCAAGTTCAGCGATTGCTGTAAGAAGGCAAGGCGTTTTGATTTTGATGATGTGGTATCCGTCTTCAAACTGCCTGTTAACAATGAGGTGATCCTCTTTAACTTCTTTGATTTCCTGAACATATGAAACCTGAGGAATACCGAGTTTTTCGCCGATCTGTGGGCCAACCTGAGCTGTGTCGCCGTCGATAGCCTGACGTCCTGTGATAATAACGTCATAACCGATTTTCCTGAGAGCCGCTGCAAGGATACCGCTTGTAGCATATGTGTCGGAACCGCCGAATTCCCTTGCGGAAACAAGGTAAGCCTCGTCACATCCCATAGCAAGGGCTTCCCTTAAAGCAACGTCTGCCTGAGGAGGTCCCATGGAAATAACGGTAACTGTGCCGCCGATTTCTTCTTTTAATTTTAAAGCGGCCTCAATGCCTGTCCTGTCGTCATGGTTAATGATACTTGGAACGCCGTCCCTGATAAGTGTTCCTGTTTTTGGGTCTATCTTTACTTCTACAGTATCTGGAACCTGTTTAATACATACAACGATTTTCATTCTAAGTTCTCCTTCCAAATAGTTTTAATATATTTTACGTTAAACGCTGAAGGTATTTATTAAAGTTTCATAGAACCTGAGATAATCATCTTCATAGCTTCTGAAGTACCTTCATAGATTTCTGTAATCTTAGCGTCGCGCATAGCCCTTTCAACAGGATACTCGCGGCAGTAGCCGTAACCGCCCATTAACTGAACGCAAAGGCGAGTAACGTCGTTTGCAACTTCAGATGCAAATAATTTACACATTGCGGCAAGAGGCGCATAGTTTTCATGGTTGTCCTTAGCTGTAGCCGCCCTCCAAACCATAAGCCTTGCGGCGTCGATCTTTGTCTGTGCCTCGGCAACTTTGAACTGTGTGTTCTGGTATTTGCTGATTGGCTTGCCGCCCTGTTTTCTTTCTTTGATATATTTGATAGCTTCGTTAAGAGCGCCCTGCGCGATACCTACAGACTGAGCGCCGATACCGATACGGCCGCCGCCGAGAGCTGTCATGGCGATTTTATAGCCCTGGCCTTCTTTGCCGAGAAGCCTGTCGGGAGTTACAACAACGTTTTCATAGTTAACAGAGCAGTTTGATGCGGCCCTGATACCCATACGTTCGATGTTGTCGCTTACTGTAAGGCCTTCCATATCCCTGTCGAGTATGAAAGCCGACATGCCTTTAGGGCCTTTTGATTTGTCTGTAAGCGCGAATACGATAAATGTATCTGCAAAGCCTGAGTTTGTTGTGAACATTTTCTGGCCGTTTATGATGTAGTTGCCGTTTTCGTCTTTGTCGGCGGTTGTCTGAACGCCTGCGGCGTCTGTACCGGCATTAGCCTCTGTTAAGCCGAAGCAGCCAACCTTTGTGCCGTCTACAAGAGGCCTTAAAAATTTCTGTTTCTGTTCTTCCGTACCGAACTCATTGATACATGGGCAGCAAAGCGAAGTATGTACAGAAAGTGTGATGCCTGTTGAAGCGTCAACTTTTGAAACTTCCTCCATTGCCAATGTGTAAGTGAGCACGTCGGCGCCTGCGCCGCCGTATTCTTTAGCGAAAGGAATACCGAACATGTGGCATTTCTGGAGCTTTTTAACAAGGTCCATTGAATATTCCTCTGTTTCGTCCATTTCTTTAGCTATAGGCTTGATTTCGTTTTCCGCGAAATTACGGAATAACTGCTGCGCAAGCAACTGTGTTTTTGTTAATTTGAAACCTTCCATTACATATTCCTCCTGTTAAATAATATTTTATTGATAATCTGTCCGATTATTCAGCATTGGTTTAGAGCGCTGAAAACGCTTTTATACGCCAGTCCTATATTTTCAATCAAAATAGTTGGTATGCGAAATATATTGGCAAAAATAAACACACAGCCTTACCTCCGGTTGAAAAGTATTATTGTGTGCAGTGATTTTAAAGGCCAAAACAAGAACCCGGCATATAAAAATTATGCTCCTGCAAGATGAAATTGTGATAATCCATTCACAAAACTGTCCTGTCTACAGCGCTAATCCATAACCCTACTTTATATCTCTGACATAAATTTGTCAATACATATTTCTTGGTTTTTCCCTTTTTGTACAGTTTCCACAACCATTATCGGAACATACTACGCCGCGCGCTTAATAAAAGTAGCATTATTACTTAATGTGTTCGTCATTAACGTACCAATAACGCAAATCCCTTTATTTTTTTTGCATAAGGTATGTGTTTACGGCTTCAAGGTAGTTTAAGACGCCGTTTTGTTTCATGGATATTTCATACCGTTCTTCAAAGGCCGAAAACGGTATTGATTTCCTTCCGCCGCCGCGCGCGTCCGCCCAATACTGCCTTAAAACTTCGATGGGCAGGAAAAAATATGTTCCCGCCGCGCTGAAATGCACAAGCAGGAACGATACTCCGCCGTGTTTTGAAAATTCTTCCATAAAAGAAATTTGATGTTCGTGAATGTTTTGAACAGGCAGGCTTTTCTTGGAAGTTTCCTTTGCGTCAAAACATATGCCCACCCCCTGCGCCATTCCTATGTAATCAACGGTGCTTTGGCTGTCAAAATAAGCAAGCTTTATAGTATGCTTTTTGTTGTCAACCTCAACGGGCGTAATAGGCGTGGGTATCTTTTGTACAACGGCAAGGCCCCTGCTTCTGTAATAACTGTTTGTAAAATTAATTATATCTTCTAAGGCGCTTCCCCTTAGGCCTCTTGCAGACCAGTATCCCAAATTTTAACCCTCCGAACTGCCGCACTGTATATTTTTCATTTCGCTTATAGTAACAAATTTTATTCCCATTCCTTCTATTTCTTCTTTAAGCTCCTTAATTGCGTCAACGGTAACCATGCCGCCTTCCGGCCCCACATGGCCTATGGCTATTGCCGCCCCGTTCTTTTCGGCTATAGCCGCCGCCTGTCTAAGCCTATCCTTCACAACTTCTATATCGTCCGTGCTGTCAAGAAAAACGTCGCGTCCCAAAAGGCATGTTCCGAATTTTTTGCTTAGTTCTTCCGCCTTTGAGTCCGGTGTGGTCCTGCTGTCCAAAAACAGCATATCCCTTTTTTTAACTTCATCCATAACTATCGAAAGGCACCTTTCATCCTCCATTATGGCCGAGCCCATATGGTTGTTCAGGCCCACGGCGCCTTCGGCCGCATCAAAAGCTTCTTCAAGACGCATCCGTATTTCATCGTCGGTCATATTCAAAAAAAGCCCTTTGTCTCCCACCCAGCTTTTCTTTCCCGTCGTGCTTTCCATAGGCATATGTATTATCATGTCTTTTCCGGCGGCCCTTATTTTTTCTGCGTCCTCGGCGCTTTCCTTTGAAAACGGCATCAGGGCGCATGTAAGCGGTATATCTAAGGCAAGCATCTCTTCGGTGCCCTCGCCCCCGTAGCCGAAATCGTCTATAACTATAGCGACGCATCCCTTCTCCCCGCCCTGGCCCATAGCCGTAACGGCGCGCCTGTTGAATGAAACCGTAGCCGCCGCAAACGAAAATATAAACACCCCGGCGTAAAAAATAACCAGCTTTATGTTATTCTTATTTTTAAAAAACATTCCAATGCCCCTTATTAAATCTTTAATATATATTTATTTTCCGCAAAATAATATATGCGTGTCCGGGGCTGTAAATATTTTGCCGGCGTTTTGGGCGGAAGTTCCGTAAATGCTGGAAATTAAACGCCCAAAAAATCATGCCTTTGCATATCCTCGTTTCGATTAAGTTTTTTAAAGCTCAAATTCTTCCGCATCCGCTACCGCCTTGTCAATATAGCTTTCAAGAAGCGAAAGCCTGCTTTCAATCTTATTTATAACTTCTGTTTTCGGTTTTGTTTCCGGATGCTTCGCTACAAATATTGTACAGCAGTCCTCATAGGGCTGTATAGACGTTTCAAATGTTCCGATCTCTTTTGCCAAATCGACAATTTCCTGCTTGTCCATACCTGAAAGCGGGCGCAGCACAGGCATTGTACACGCCGCATTGATTGCGTTAAGGCCGTGTATTGTCTGGCTTGCAACCTGCCCTACGCTTTCGCCCGTTATAAGAGCCAATGCGTTTTCCTTCTTTGCAATCCTTTCCGCCGCCCGCATCATGGAACGCTTTAAGAATATTGTAAGCTTATCCTCCGGCACGTTTTCAAGCAGATACAGCTGCAAATCCGTAAACGGCACTACAAAAAGCTTAAATCCGCCTGTATATTTGGAAATTATGGAAGCCAAATCCAACACCTTCTGTTTCGCCCTTTCGCTTGTGTACGGCGGGGAATGGAAATAGACGCCGCTCACTTCCACCCCTCTTTTAGCCATCATAAAAGTTGCCGCCGGGCTGTCGATTCCTCCTGAAAGGAGCGAAACCCCTTTTCCAGAAGATCCGTACGGAAGGCCGCCGAAACCCTTTATAAATTTTGAATATATATACGCGTCGTTCCTTAGCTCTACGAAAAGCGTTTCATCCGGGCTGTGGATATCCACCGTCAAACCGGGCATGTTTTCAAGTATATACCCGCCTATGTCTGCCGAAACTTCGTTTGATGTAAGCGGGAAGAGCTTATTGCTCCTTTTTGTAACAACCTTAAACGTCATTTCCCTGCCGCCGAAAAATTTTTTCATATGATTTAACGCCGTTTCCCTTAAATTTTCCATAGACTGGTCCTTGACCCTTACTCCCGGGCAGACGCCGAGTATTCCCAAAACACAGTTTACTTTTGGTATTACACGGTCGAACTCCATTTCCCCGCCGCGGCTTTCAACCACAAGCCTGCCCTGCTCGCGAACTATATAAAAATCGCCTTCCCCGTCAAGATTGCGCCGTATATTTTCAACAAGCTTTGTTACAAAGAGCCTCCTGTTGTTTCCGCGCATTGCAATCTCGCCGTATTTTACTATCAAAACTTTTTCTTCCATAATATGAAAATTCTCCTGTTAAAAATTACCGTTTCCTGTTAAACCTTCTTAAAAACGGGACTGTTTCCTTAACGGCCGAAACAAACGCCTCCGCTTCATCCATGGAACTGAAACGCGAAAAGCTTATGCGTATGCTGCCCGTTATTTCGTCGTCGTTAAGCCCCATAGCCTCCAGCACATGGCTCTGCACTTTTTTTCTGCTGCTGCACGCGCTTCCTGCCGAAACGCAAATCCCTTTTTCATCAAGGGCGTTTATAAGCACGGGAGCGCGCAGTCCCTCAAATCCGATATTAAGCACATAAGGGCTTGATTTTTCAAGATCCCCGTTTACAAACGCACCCGGTATGCTTTTTAAAAGCTCCGATGCAATATATCCCTTTATTTCCATTATATTTTTAGCGTTTTCAGCTGCGTTTTTACAGCTTTCCTCCGCGGCAAGCGCCAAAGCCGCGGCGCCCGCCGCATTTTCCGTTCCCGGCCGCTGTCCCCGCTGGTGTTCTCCGCCGTACATAAGCGGTTTGACTTTAAGTCCGTTTTTCATATACAAAAATCCAGTGCCCTTTGGGGCGTGGAATTTATGCCCGCTCGCCGTAATAAGATCCGCTTTCCATTTTTTTACGTCCACGGCTTTTTTCCCAAACCCCTGCACGGCGTCCACATGGTAAATTATATTGGGGTTGATTCCCTTTATTATATCGCCTATTTCTTCCACAGGCTGGACCGCGCCAACTTCATTGTTTATAAATATCACGCTCACAAGTATTGTGTCATGGCGTATGCTTCTTTTAAGCTCCTCGACGTCCGCTAACCCGTCGCCGTCCACTGACAAAAACGTAACGTCATACCCTTCCCCTTCCAAAACTTTAAACGGGGCCGTAACGGCGGGATGTTCCACTGCCGTTGTAATAATATGCCGCCCGCTTCTCGCATATCCTTTGGCCGTGCCGAAAATAGCCCAGTTGTTGCCCTCCGTGCCGCCGGAAGTAAAATATATTTCCTCCGGAGCGGCGTTTATAAGGGCGGCAATTTTTGCGGCCGAACGCCTTATAATATTTTCCGCTTCCATTGCGCCGCGGCTTTGGCTGGCCGGGTTCTGGAAGTTTTCCGTCATTACCTTCAAGTAAGTTTCGGCTACGGATTTCGTCGGTTTTGTACTTGCGGCGTTGTCAAAATAAATTTCCATATTATTATCATCCCAATTCATAAAGCAGTATTGCGGCGGAAACCATAGCCGCCGTTTCAGTTCTCAATATTCTTTTGCCAAGAGTAACCGGGGAAATATTATTTTTAACGGCAAATTCAATTTCCCTGTCGTCAAAACCGCCCTCAGGGCCTATAAAAAGCCCTAGGCTTGACCCGTCGAACGAATTGGCATATTCCTTTATGCCGTTTTTCTCCTCTTTTTCATAAGGTATCGCCGCCCCGTCAAAGCATGCCGCCATTTTAACGGCTTCTTTAAACGAAACTATTTCGCCTATTTCCGGTATAATCCCGCGCCCGCTTTGCTTTGCCGCGGAAAGCGAAATCTTTCTCCATCGTTCAAGCTTTTTGCCCGCGTCCTTGCCCTCAAGCCTGACAACGGATCTTTCGGCCGCTACGGGAACAATCCGCCAAACGCCTATTTCAACGCACTTTTGTATTATAAGTTCCATTTTGTCAGCCTTCGGAAGCCCCTGGAAAAGCGTTATTTTAGTTTTAGGCTCGCTTTCGGTAGGCCGCGCCGATTCTATTTCCATGAGTATTTCCGTCTTTCCCACTTCTTTTATAACGCACGAATAATCCATGCCGCGGCCGTCGCACGCTTCGACAATATCGCCTTCTTTCGCCCTCAGCACGCCTCCCAGGTGTTTTGCATCCTCATCCCGTATAAAAACCGTTTCGCCATGCATATCCTCCGGCTTAATAAAATATCTAGGCATATTGTCACCCCTCAAACCTTGCGGCTATTGCCCGCCAGTCCTTCCGCTTTTTAATATCCAAAACCGTAAAGCCGTTTTCCCTGAGGGCGTTTTCCACTTCGGCGCACCTTGTGTCTATTATACCCGACGATATAAACACGCCGCCTTTTTTGATAAAGTTCCTCGCCATAGGGCATACGGCGATAATAATATCAGCAACTATATTGGCCTCTACAATATCGTATTTATTGCCGCCGAATTTTTCCGCAAGATTTTCGTCCTCAAGTATATTGCCGGCATAAACATTATAAAGCGACGGGTCTATTCCGTTTCTTTCGGCATTTTCCGTTACGATTTTAACGGCGTTTGGATCGATGTCCACGGCGTCGGCCCCGCCGGCTCCCAGCAGAAGGCTTGCAATAAACAGTATGCCGCTCCCGCATCCTATGTCAAGAACTTTATCGCCTTCTTTTATATAATTTTCGATGTGTTCCAAACAGCATTGGGTAGTTTCATGCGTTCCCGTGCCGAATATGTGTCCCGGATCAATATTAAGCACAACCCTGTCCGTTCCACTCTCCAGCTCCTCCCAGCTTGGCTTAATCATTATCTTCCCGCCGACAGGGAAAGGTTTGAAATACTTTTTCCAGTTGTTCGCCCAGTCCTCTTCCCTAATGTTTTTCATTGTAATTTCAAGGCTTCCCAGATCAAACTCCTTTTCCCGCTCTTTCAACGCCTTAACCGCGCTTTTAACGTTTGAAAGCGTTTCAAGGCCGCTTAAATTGTCCGTTACGAAAAACGTTATGCCCGTATGCCTTTTCGACTTTTCCTCAACAAGGCCGTCGTCAATATAATCCCATTCCCTGTTCGGATTTTCGAGAAATTCCTTAAACTCCCTTTCATCTTCAATCATAAGGCCCGAAACGCCGAGGCTGTATAAAAGCCCGCTTACTATCTCAATGCCGTCTTCACTTGTTTCAACAAAAACTTCAAGCCATTCCATTTTAACCTCCGAATATTCTAATCTATTTACGTTTCATGCCCCTGATTATATTTTTCACTTCCGCGTCTACTCTGTTTGATTCGATTATCTTTTGAAGGGCTTTATTATATGTAAAATTATCAAGTTCATTGTTTTTCAGAAATTCCATTGTTATTTCCGGAAATTTTACAAAGCAGACACTTATTCCCCACGCCACGGCCATATTTACATAATATCTGCCGCTTTTGATGCCGCCGTATATTTGCAGCACGCTGTCTATATATTGCCCGGTAATAAAATAATCCATCAGGAATACCGCCGCCAAACGCTGTTCGTATTCCATGCGGCTTTCGGTATAAGGTTTTATAAATTCAAAAACCGTTTCCATCTCGTGCGGCTTAACTTTGAAAGCGGCGGCAGTACCGTCGCATACGGCCCAGTTGCTTATATGCGGAATGAAATCTTTAAGATATCCGAGCCTTGTAATTATATCCGCTTTGGAATAGCCTATAACAAATCCCCGCACCATTGTTTCCTCATATGTGCCGTATCCCGCAATTTTGAGGAAGCTTTCATAATCGGTGTTTTTAACTATGTCTTTCGCCGTTTTCTTTATATCGGGCGACCTTACGCCGATTATTTCGCCCAAACCTTCGGGAACAAGCTTTCTGTGAAAATCCTTATATTTCTCGTCCGCCATGGAATACAGGCTTTCTTTGAACCTGTCGTACATAGTATTATTCCATTTTTCTTTTTCCATCATTACCTCCCGGTTTCCCTTTGGTTTCCAAACGCATATCCGCCCGTTTAATCGGACAGCCCCGCGTACGCACGGCTAATATAACCTTACTTGCCAAAGGTTTTGATAACCGCATCCCACTTTATAATTTTATACCACCGCGGCGTTATTGGCAATTTAAAATTGAAAATAAAAAAAGAAGCCCTCGGCCCCTTGCGCAACATATAAAATTGTTCCGGCGGAAAAACTTCAGGCAAGTTTTACCGCTTATTAAAAATCCATATATACAATATTTAAATTAAAATTTATTTCCTTTTCCCCGTATAAGCCTACTGTGAGAGCTAACGTCAAAACAATGCGAAAATCCGTTCCATGCCGCCGGCATTTTACCAAATAAAACTCTTGTTCCCTCAGTATAAAACGCCGTCCGATATTTTTAACCTTCATGCGAATATATGCACAAATCCCGCGGAAACAGCGGCGTATACATTTCGCTTGATAAAATTCAGCCGTGCGCTGCTCCAACATAGGTTAAAACGTCAGCACACAGACTTTTAGGGAACAGATTTTAATACCCTGCCATATATTTTGTATAATGGCAGGGTATTTCGTTTAATAAAATTCCGCTGTTCAAACCATTTCGGAAACTTGGCTACCTGCATTTTCAAAGAGCGGATTTTAATACCGCGCCGTGCATTTTGTATAATTACGCGGCCTTTCAGCCGTTGCGACAAGTCGGGCCCAGATTATATCTGCACGCCTTGCCGCAACGCAGTGTCCAACGTCATTCTTGATTAAATTCATCCGAATGGTAAATTTAAAAATACGGAAAAGCTTAATCCGCAGAACATGTATGCCCCTGTAAATCGAATATATCGTTCCATTTCGCAAAGGCCGTCATCATAACAAAAACCGTTTCCCATAATGCCCAACGCATCAAAATCTATATTTTTTAAAACGCCTTATCCATAAGCTTACAAAGAGGATAGCCTATAACGCCCACCAGAAGCGCTTTAATAATATTAAACGGCGCGACCGCAAAAAATACAAGCGTTTTTAAGTCCACAACCGAACTGTTTATCGCGTTCGCTATATCCACAAAAGCCTGAACCGGCATGCCGAAAGCGACTGCATAAGCCGGTATAAGTACATAGTAATTGAAAGCGCATGCCGTTAAAACCATTAACACGCATCCAAGGCCGACGCCCATTATAAAGCCCGCGATATTCCTTTGTTTCTTGTAAATAATGCCTGTTGGCAGTACAAGCGCAATCCCAACAAGGAAGTTGGCAACTTCGCCCACCCCCGCCGTGCTTGTTTTAAAAAGGTGAAGCACGTTTTTAACAAGCTCTATAAGAACGCCCGCCGTCGGCCCCATCGTCACCGCGCCTACAAGCGCGGGCAGATCGCTTATGTCTATTTGTAAAAATGACGGGAATATCGGAAGCGCAAATTCAAACATCATAAGCACCACCGAAACAGCGCTTAACATTCCTATTTTTACAATTTTCGAAGTATCCATTGACTTTTGTTTTCTCCCTGCCGCTGCATTTTCCATATTAAGTTCCTCCTAAAAAATATTAAATTTTTGCTGCGCTTAAACGCATGAACCCGTACTGCCTATGTCTTTTGTATGCGCTTACCGGCATACGGCAGCCGCAACCCGGATTCTCTGCACCCCGCGCCGCTTACAGCTTAAAATTATGCCCGCCCAGCCTTTTAAACAGACCCCTCCGGGTATCAAAATATTTTTTAGAATAAACAAGTTCCCATTAAAAAACGCCCTGAAAAATCAGGGCGCTAAAAAGCATGACAGCCTACGGCAAAATAAAACCGCATAAGCCACATTCTTCTCCCATCCAGACTTTACTGTCGGTTTTGGAATTTCACCAAATCAAGGCGTATAACTACGCCCTCGTGGACTATACCACCGGTCGGGAATTTCACCCTGCCCTGAAGAACCGTTATTCTATTATGTCTCAATTATATCATTATTATCCGCCGTGTCAACACAAAAATGTATAATCGGCAAGTAAAATTTTTCATGGCAAATCCCATATATTTTTCAGCGCGATAACAACGCGAAATATTTCATCTCAAATACGCGCCGCACATGTATATGCCGCCGCATTAATAAATAAGTTTCCCGATATAAAAAGCCAAACTTCCGCTAATCCTTCGCCTCTTTATCAGGCCGTACGGATTATATTTGCAGTTCCTTTACCATAGCTTCGACAATCCTTGCCGAATTAAGCGCAGCATGCTTTGAAAATTCTGCAAAGTCCATGCCAGCCTCTCCGTTGGCGTTGTCCGAAATCGAACGTATTACAACAAAAGGTATCCTGTTCAGATAACATGTATGCGCAACGGCCGCTCCTTCCATTTCGGCACAGTAAGCGTTAAACAATTTTATTATACGGTTTTTCCGATCCCTGTCGGCTATAAACTGGTCGCCGCTTGCAATGCGCCCAACATAAATATTGGCGCCGTCAATCCCTTCCCCCGCTTTCCTCGCGGCTTCAATAAGGGCAGCGTCCGCCTTGAAAAAGCTTTCTTCCATCCTCGGTATCGTGCCTATAGGGTCCCCCACGGCCGAAGCGTCCATGTCATGCTGTACGGCGTCGCTTGAAATTACAATATCTCCTATACGCAAATCCTTATATAGCCCGCCTGCAACACCCACGTTTATAACGCAGTCAACCGCAAAATGGTCTATTAAAACCTGTGTGCAAACCGCGGCGTTTACTTTGCCTATGCCGCTTCTGACAAGGACCGCATTTTTACCGCAGAGATTGGCAATATAAAAATCAAGCCCCAAAACATTTTTGGCCGTCAGTATCTCCGCCGAATCTTTCAAAAGTGCAATTTCTTCTTCCATAGCCCCAATTATGCCAACAGCGCCCATTATTTGTCCCCCTTTAAATGTATTCCATAATCTTACGAAATTATTTGTATATTATCATACTTTTATGCTAATATACAAGAGTAACCGGCATTTACAATAAAATCGTATTTACTTTGAGATATTTTTAAAGGAGGAAAAAATGATTAAGCCCGAACTTATTTTCTCTTTCATGACATCTTTGGCAGTTAAAATAATATACTGCATTATTATTATAGCCGTCTGTTCAATATTAATAAAAATAAGCGGAAAAGCCATTTCCGGCATATTCAATTCAAAGGTGACGGAAAGCCGCCATATAGATTCAAAAAAAGCCGCCACCTTAGGAGCCGTAATATCAAGCGTTGTAAAATACACAATCATGTTTGTGGGAGTATGTTCCGCGCTTGTTAATTTCGGAGTGCCTCCGGCAACGCTTGCGGCGGTTTTGGGCACCGGTACGGTAGCGATAGGCCTCGGCGCGCAAAACGTAATAAAAGATATAATTTCCGGCTTTTTTATACTTCTCGAAAACCAGTTCGGCGTAGGGGATATGGTTATAATAAACAACGTAACCGGCACGGTTGAGGACATATCAATCCGCACAACCCAAATACGCGATGCAAACGGCGCTCTGCACATAATACCAAACGGGAACATATCCACAGTTACAAACATGTGCAAGGAATTTATCAACGCCATTGTGGACGTAGATGTGGATTACAACGAGGATCTCGAACGCGTGCTTAAAGTTTTAAACGACGAAATGGACGGCGCAATGCAGAAAATAAGCGGCCTTAGAAAAAGGCCGTCCGTTCTGGGGGTTTCCAATCTCGGAGAAAGCGGCGTTACGATACGGATACTTGCCGAATGTCACATTAAAGAAAACTACAGCGTGGAGCGCGGCATACGCCTGATTGTCAAAAACAGGCTTGATAAAGAAAACATATCAATTCCTTTCCCTCAATGTACAATACATATGGCGGAAAGACAGGAGGGTTAAAACATGGATTTTTCAGTAGGCGATATTGTACAGATGAAAAAAAACCACCCCTGCGGCGGCAGGGAATGGGAAGTCCTGAGAACAGGCATAGACTTCCGCATTAAATGCACAACTTGCGGCCATATGGTTATGCTCCCACGGCCTAAATTTGAAAAGAGCGTAAAAAAAATAATCAGGAAGGCGGGGGCTTGCGATGAAAATTAAAATTTTGGCGGCGGCAGCGGCGGCATTTCTCCTTTTCGGCTGTACAGCCGACAGTCCCCAAATCCAGTCCCCCTCAATACAGGAAAATATGTCGGACGCCGAAACTGTTCCGGAACTTACGGAACCGGAAAAAGAAATAATAACGGCTGAAACAACGGCTGAAAAAATACTGAAAGACATGACCATTGAAGAAAAAATCGGCCAGATGTTTTTTGCCCGCTGTCCGGATATAAACGCCGTTGAAGACGTTAAAAATCTTTATTTGGGCGGATACATACTTTTTGCGAGGGATTTTGAAAATAAAACCGCACAGGAAGTTATAAGCGATATAGAGTCTTATCAGGCGGCGGCTGAAATCCCCCTTCTTATAGGAGTTGACGAGGAAGGCGGAACCGTCGTCCGCGCCAGCAAATATAAAGCGTTAAGGGAAGAACCTTTCAAAAGCATGCTTGAAGTTTCAAAAGGAGGCGTTGACGCGCTTATTGCCGACACTACCGAAAAGACTTCTTTCCTCAAAAGCCTGGGAATAAATGTAAACCTTGCTCCGGTCTGCGACGTCCCGGAGAGCGAAAACGATTACATTTATCCCCGATGTTTCAGCCTTGATGCGGAAACGGCGGCCGAATATACGGCGGCTGTTGCAGGCGAAATGAAACGCGGCGGTATCGGCTGTGTTTTAAAACATTTTCCCGGATACGGCGGCAACGCCGACACCCATACGGGGATTGCAGTGGACACGCGCACTCTTGACGAATTGCGTTCGCGGGATTTCCTTCCCTTCGTAAGCGGTATCGGCGCGGGAGCCGACAGCGTGCTTGTAAGCCACAATATAATTGAGGAAGCGGACGGTCTGCCTGCATCCGTTTCTCCCGAGATACACAGTATTTTAAGGGATGAACTCGGATTTAACGGCGTGGTAATGACAGACGATCTCGCTATGGAGGGCATACGCGCCTTTGCGCCGCCTGACGAGGACATTGCCGTAATGGCCGTGCTTGCGGGCAACGATATGATAATATCAAGTTCGCCCGCGGAACAGTCTGCGGAAGTGATTGAGGCCTTTAAGGCGGGGGAAATAAACGAAGAACGTATTAACGACGCCGTAAGGCGCATACTTGTGTGGAAAATAAATCTTGGTCTGATACCTATGGAAAACACTGCGGAAGGATGAAAATGATGCGTTCAATGAAAACCGCGCCGTTTCATTCGGCTTAAAGCTTGATATGCCTTGCCCGCAAACATAAAAATATGCGGACGGCATATTACGGCACAAATTCATGCCTTCGCCAATCGGTATTTACCGCATTATGCGCCAACATCTAACATTTATGACTTTTTGGCACATCTTTGTATAAAATACCGTGTATTTCAAGCATATAAGCCCGTAACGGCCCGCACAAATATAAATCCCCGTAAGGAAAACATCGTATAAGTATTCCTTACGGGGATTTATTTATGCCGCCGTATGTTTCACGGAGCATTTTTGTCTTGCCCTTTTTTTTCGCCGCGTTCACAAAACGGCAGTTTTTTAACTTTCATCTTATGCCATTTACGGCAGCTGACACAGTCGCCGTGCCTTCTGCATTTAATATTTATGCATGGACATTTCTGCTTTTTCTCCATTTATATGCCCTTCCTATACAGATAATATGAATAAATATAAGGCACAAAAAGCAAAACCATCATAACCGCAAAAAATGTGTACTTTGCTCCGTTCAAAAACGGGCATAACGCTATCACAAAGCCTCCCACAATCCAAACCTTGCCCGCCAGCCTATGGGTTTTGTTCCAATTCTCCTCGCTGTTAAGCGTCCATGGTATTTTTATGCCGACCGTGTAATTCTGTTTGCATTTAGGCATATAATTTCCTGAAATTATAAACACAGCCCCTACGAAAAACGGCGCTATATAATGTACAGGCATTTCGACTCCAAGGCCGTTTAAAAGGCTCATTGGAACCATCAAAAGGCTTAAAACAGGCACGGTAAATTTGCCCAGAACCACAGCCATTTTCCCGGCGTTTTTCCGTTTCGGATCGTTATTCAAAACGAAATGCGTAATAAAGTTGAGCGCAAACATCATAATCGGAAGTCCAAACGCCGCTATCGCTTTTGGAGTATACCCGTCTATTTCGCCGTTAAAATTCCAATGGCTCGGCACCATTTCCGGCAAACTTCCGTAAACAGCGGCGCCGAAAGCAGCCGGCAGAAGGCATATAACCGAAGTTATAATAAGAGTTTTGTCAAATTTCATGTTTATCCCCTCCAAATTGGACAAGCCACATCATAAGTTCCTCAAATACAGATGTGTTTATGTCATAATATATATAATTTTTATGTTTCGTTTCAAACACCAATCCCGCCTTTTTAAGCTGTGAAAGGTGATATGAAACAGTCGCGCCGGATATATCAAAATGTTTTGCAATATCCCCCGCTGACATTCTACCGCCTTTAAGCATTTCCAATATTTCCCGCCTTACGGGATCGGACAGGGCTTTAAAAGTTTCGGCAAATCCCATATTTTCCCCACCTATTTTGATTTTTTTCTAAATAGATAATACCACATCGCCCTGATATAATCAATATCTATTTCGATTTTTTTCTAAATAGTTTTCCGAAATATTTCAGCAGTATTTGCAATTTCAACTTTGTATTTGTCATCACACTTTACAATATAATAAGCTTTGCCCTTGTTTTTTGCGGAATAACAGACACATTAACGCCGTCCGTTATCCATAAAGCCATTTATGCATACTGCCAAAAAATAACAGTTCCTGATAAATATGTATTCGTCATCTTTTTATAAATCATATCATTTATGTAACGCCGCCTCTTCTCCATACCATGTTCCGATGCCGCAAGCCATAAGAATACGTCTGACAAAACAGCGTCTTTCTTTCAGCCTCATCCTCTGCATTAACCCCCCTGGCCCATACTGCAATACAAAATATAAATTCCTATATCTAAAATAATATCCGTTTTTCGATACTTCCGTTTATTTTCAGCGCATTACGCTATAAGGCTATTTCCCGTAAAAAAGGCATTTTACGCATTATAAATATTATTCTTTATTTTTGGCAATGCCGAATAATATTATGTTTGGCATTATCAAAATTGAAAAAGCCTGCTCGAAATAAAATTTGATAAAAAAGAACCCTTTTTATAACAAGGAAAGTATTAAATGCAGGATAAAATCACAGTCGGAAAAATGCATGCCAGACAAGGGAACCCGTAGGCATAAAGCAAAACGGACTGCGGCAAAGTTTCAGGCATACGGCATTGAAATAAGGCCAACGGATTTTTCGCCTTTGGAAGTTCAAAAAAGCCCTGCCTTAAACTTTGCGTTTAAATACTTGTCAAAAATGCCGTAAATTTTCGTAATTCGGTTTTTAGAAGTACAAAAAAATTAAATAAAATTCACTTTTCCTATTGAAAAATTTTAGAATATATGTTATTATCAGAGCAGATAATTTTTGGGGCTGAGTTCCGTTCATTTTATAATAAGTGACGGAGCTCTTTTTTTACAAAAATATACCTCATTATGTAATGTCAGTTTAAATATTAAAATAAATACCGCGATATTTCTTTTAATAGAAGGCTATAAAAAACAGATGTTTTTCTTTGCAAATCTCATATGTTCGGCACATCTTTTCACTTTTCTGTTATACATAGTCCCAAAATCTTCCGTAAACAGCGCCTGTAAATATTGATCTTTTATAATCCAATCTGCTTTCCGTGTTTTTTCAAATCTCCTTATTAACGTCGGCGTATTTGCGTCGCTTATATTCGGTTAAATTTTGAAAGCCTACTTATTTCAAAAAGCAGTTTTTGTGTAATACACATTTCCTTTTATGTATATTCCTGATTTATATCAGTTTATGGAGTTCTGCCACAATAGAATAATAGTTTTAAATAGCATAATAAATATGTCTTATTTCGTTTACAAATTTTATAATATATTTTATATATTGAAACTCAAATGAGTAAATGATTCATGCCAATAAATGAGTAAATATGGGAAAAATATTTTAACAGCAAAACATTCCTTTAGTTAAATACCGCCAAAGGGAGGGATTTATACGGAAACATATGATGAACTTTTTGAAAAATATTTCGGCGACAGGAAAGACGTTATCAAGCTGAGTTTATGCAGACATTTTCTTATGGATGCATCAGAGCGCGGAACAACTTATTACTTAATGTGCATTGAAAAAGACGGCACAATCCATATTTTTGATAACAACGGCTTTTTCAAGAGCAATCATTATATGATCCTTCCTGAAGAAATAAAAAAAGTGAAATTTAAATCTCTATATTTACACCCATTAATGTTTTCATTTTGTTTTGGCTCGCCATTTACAGTAATAATATCAAAGCTTTTTACACTGCCTGATTCTACTTATTTATTATTACTGTTACTGTTTATGCTTATTTTTATATTGATATATATACTGTTTTTCGATAACAAAAAAATTGTGATTAAAACTACATACCATGCTACATTTACATTCAACACAAGCAAATTCCTGACACCTAAATCATCAAAAAACTACCGTACTACAATACTTCTTGAAAAATATTTTTTAAATTACAAAAACAGAAAATAAATTATTTATATATAAATTCACTCTATTTTTAAAAGGCGCTGTAAAAATACATTACAGCGCTTATAAATAAATTTATCCCGAAAACTAAATTTCCAACAAATCTAATATAAAATTTACGCCGGCCTTTCCAGCCTTACTGGATGCATCTGTGACTGCAAAACAAATTACATAATTTGCCACAGCACCAACCATTATGCCAATCGGCCCTAAAGGCGCGCATAAATAAAACACATAATTTCCTGCCGCTATTCCGGCTATCAGCCCCAGCAAATCCAAAACAACTTCAATAATTTTTTCCCTTGTCTTTTCCCCCAATTTTTTATCAACGTCTGTCAAATCCTTTTCTATTTCTATACCCAACTCCAATAAATCCAATACTATGCCAAACACAATAACCAAACAATGGCCTGCATATATTGCTTTATATCTCATTGTGCCTTCCATCAGCTTCTTAATATTATCCTTACTGAAAGGCAGCCCCGCTTCTATAAGAATCTGCGAAGCAACCAGCTTCTCGCCGCTATAAAGCGCTAAATCAACAGCGCCTCCGGCTATAATAAGGTTTTCATCATTGACGCCTATTTTCTGCAAAGCGGCATATTCCTCAGTCCTTCCCAAATCGTCAACAAACCTAAGCCATGCCTCATACGTTTTTTTATCGTATATACCGTTTTCTTCCAACGGCCCATATCCTAGGGCATTTAAGTATTTTTGCAAAAGCCGGACTTTGGCCTTGTCCAAATCCATATACCAATTAAGCGCCTCAAGCTTATGCTGTGCCGTAGCCATAAACCCTTCAACAACGCCGCACGCTTTTAAATCGCTAAGCGCCTTTTCAAGCCTTTCGGCATTTTCATCCTTTATATAATTCAGCCAATACTTCCCCTTATCCAAATCGTCTTTGATCTGCTTGGCCAACGGTTTAAAAATGTTATAAAAATCATCTTTGTATGTTTTCTTCCCGACATTAAGCGGGCCTTTATATCTTCCGCTTTTAACCTTGCCCAGCACATCGGAATATAGCTCGCCGTACTTGTAGTAATTACTCCCCTTTGTAAGCTCCCCCTTCAAAAACTTTTTATTAAGATAAATAAAATATTCCTTGCTCCCAACAAACCTGCCGTTAACCGCCAATTCCCCTATAGTATTTGTCATAAACATTCCTCATTTGAATCAAAAGCTTTATATTCCTTAATAATTTCAAAGGAGTGCCCCCGTTTGGTTACCCTGATTACGGCTTCGGCAAAACAAAAAACCGTACGGTAAATCCCATACGGTTTTTTGCTTTTATATCTGCCTTTTTCAATTCCATATTAACCTTTGACTGCAAATTTATTCTGCCGCCATGCTTATACACATCAAAACAATAAATATGCCTTCCGAGAAATTATCCCAAAACAGCTACAACCTTATCAAACACTTCGTCGCATATTTTGCCGCCTTCGGAAACGAGCCTTGTAACCTTCTCTTTCGTTTCCTCAACATAAACTTCGTCTTTAATGCTGTTTAAATTTACGGTTACATTAAGGCTTGCGCTGTATATAGCCGCTTTTAGCATCTGCACGCCGCATCCGACGTCGCTTATAATAAGCTTTGTGCTTAAATCCACAAGTTCTTCATGAAGTTTTATTACGTCATAAATGCACTCGACCATTTCAATAGGCCCTTTTGCGGCAACTTTCAACGCCGCCTGAAGCACCTTTTCTTTTTCCTCCTTTTCCGCATCCGTTGAAGAAGGCATACCGTATGCTTTTGAAAGCGGCTCAAAATTTTCAGCGTCCTCGTCTACAAGGCCGAGCATTTTTTCCCTTAATGCCGTAGTTTTATCAATTATTTCCTTATGTTTGTCTTCCATGCCCAAAAAAGCTTTTTTCCCTATTGAATAATTGGCAACCATAGTTCCAAGCGCCGCGCCAAGCGCCCCCGCCAATGCCGCAACGCCCCCGCCGCCCGGAACCGGCTCTTTAGAAGCAAGTTTTTCCGCAAATTCCGCACAGCTTTTTTCTGTTAATACCATTTTAATCTCCCTTTCTTTATAAAATTAACGGGAGCATACAGCGCCCCCGTTTTTTATTAATCTATTTAAACCGTGCCGCGTTTTAATATTATGTCCGACGCAACTTTTGAGATCTTATAAAGCAGGAATGTATTTATCGGGAAAAGTATAACTGCTTTTACAAGCCTTTCAATAACAAATAAAGATGAACCATACATAATATTAAGCCACAGCGGTGTTAATATCAAAGTCACAATTACAGTTTCAACCAACACGGCCATAGCAGTGCGTTTGATTGTCGGCTGTTTCTTATAAAGGAAAAGACCGTATATAAATCCTGACACTATTTTGTTAAACGTAAAACCAAAAAAGAAAGCGCCGCTTGGCCTGATAAGATATTCTATATAATCCGAAATGCCTCCTACAATCCCGCCTACAATCGGGCCGTACATCATGCCCGCCAAAGCAATGCCTAAAAACGAAAATGAAATTTCCATTGTAGGCGTTAACACAAGTCTAAAAAAGTCGAGTACAACCGTAACAGCCGTTGCAACGGCCGCGCTTGTAAGCGTCCTTACCTTTTTAATTTCCAATGCAGCTTCTTTTAAATAATTCATAGTATTGCCTCCTGTTTTGTATAAATTGTTTTTCGCCAACTTTATAACAAAATTCTTGCTAGATGCAATATACTATTCTGGACTCAGCCACAGCCCTCACTGAAACCATTACGCCGTTTGTCTGTCAACGCCGCAATTAAAGTCCCTCAGCCTATCGGGTCAGCCCTGAATCTAAAGACGAGGAGGCCGGGATTTGACATTACCGGTTCGCTCCCCTCCTCAAGCACGGATAAAAATTCCGGCCATAGTATCTTTGTTATTCAATTTAGTAAAAATTTGTTATTATTATCATTCATATAAAACGGCTCTTCAAGGCCGGCCTCCCCTTAATAAGGCATGCCGACGCCCGCCTATGGAGCCGTTTTATCCGTAAACCAAAAATTCTCATAAACTGCATATCCGGCCAAGCCGGCACGGTATGCAAATTATTTCAAAGTAATTCCCAAAATATCTTAAGCCGAATAGACCGCGGCGTTTTCGGCACATTAAATATTATTAAGCTGTTTTGCCGCCTGGACAACGTGTTTTGCAAGCACCGACGTTGTAACGGAACCTACGCCGCCCGGAACCGGCGTAATCATTTTTGCCTTGTTTTCACATTCGTCAAAACGCACGTCCCCACAGATATTGCCGTCTTTATCGACATTTATGCCTACGTCGATTACAACGGCGCCTTCTTTTATCCAGTCTCCTTTAACAAGCCCGGCGCATCCAGCCGCCGAAACGACAATGTCGGATTTTTTTGTGTATGAAGACGTATCTTTCGTCCTAATATGGCAGTTTGAAACTGTAGCTTCCTCCTGTATAAGAAGCGAAACAAGCGGTTTTCCTACTACAAGCGAAGCCCCCACAACAGTAACGTCGCTTCCGAGCACAGGCACTTCATAATGGTGGAGAATCTCCATAACTGCCTGCGCTGTACACGGCGGGAAACCTGTCTTGTCGCCGTCGAATGTTTTTGCGACATTCAGCGGGCTTATGCAGTCAACATCTTTTTCGGCGCTGATTACATATTTAATTTCATCCATATTAAGCTGAGCCGGGAGCGGCCTGAAAAGCAGTATCCCATGAACCGATTTGTCGTCGTTAACTGCTTTAAGCTCTTTTACAAAAGCCTCTTGGCTGATTTCAGCGTCAAGTTCCAAAACTTCCGCCTCAATGCCGCAGGTTTTCATCCTGCTCAAAGCTCCTCTTTCATAGGCAAGGTCGTCGCCTCTTGCGCCAACGCGCACGATTTTAAGTTTCGGTACGATGCCTTTTTCTTTAAGCGCCGCAACTTCTTCCTGAAGTTTCGCCGTTATGGCGTCCGCAACCGGCTTACCTTTTATAACCATAGCAATACCTCCAAAAATAATAAACATGTTTCGGCGGGAAACAGACAATCCGTTTCCCGCCGCAGCCATCATTTACAAAAGATGTATTTAATAATTAGAATAAACCGCTGATTTTGCCGTCAACATCAACGTCAATCTTTTCTGCCGAAGGAACTTTAGGAAGACCCGGCATTTTCATGATTGTGCCTGTTAAAGCGACAATAAATCCTGCTCCGGCAGATAAAGTAAGATCCCTGATAGTAATCCTGAATCCTGTAGGCCTGCCGAGTATTGTAGCGTCGTCTGTCATTGAATACTGGTTTTTAGCCATGCAGATTGGAAGGTTGCCGAAACCGAGTTTCTCATATTCTGCAATAAGCTTATTGGCCGCCGGAGCAAAGTCAACGCCGTCAGCGCCGTAAACCCTCTTAGCGATTGTTTCGATTTTTTCCTTGATAGGAAGGTTAACATCATATACATAATTAAACTGAGCGTTTTTCTCGATAAGTTTAAGAACTTCTTCCGCAAGAGCTTTTCCGCCTTCGCCGCCTTTTGCCCAAACTTCTGAAAGCGCAACATTAACGCCGAGTTCGTTGCATTTTTTCTCAACAAGATCAAGTTCAGCCTTTGTATCTGTAGGGAACGCGTTGATTGCAACAACTGCCGGAAGACCGTAAACCTGCGTAACGTTTTCAACATGTTTAAGAAGGTTAGGAAGTCCTTTTTCAAGAGCTTCAAGATTTTCGTTGTTAAGTTCTGCCTTAGGAACACCGCCGTTGTATTTAAGAGCCCTTACCGTAGCGACGATTACTACTGCTTTTGGTTTAAGGCCCGACTGACGGCACTTGATGTCAAGGAATTTTTCCGCACCGAGGTCAGCGCCGAAACCTGCCTCAGTAACAACGTAATCAGCTATTTTTGAAGCCATTTTTGTTGCGATTACAGAGTTGCAGCCGTGAGCGATGTTAGCGAAAGGACCGCCGTGGATAAATGTAGGCGTCCCTTCAAGCGTCTGAACAAGGTTTGGTTTAAGGGCGTCTTTTAAAAGAGCCGCCATAGCTCCCTGTGCGTTAAGCTGTCCGCATGTTACAGGCTCGCCTTTTCTGTTGTATGCAACAATCATTTTAGCAAGCTTTTCCTTTAATTCGATAATATCGTTTGAAAGGCAGAATGCAGCCATAACTTCAGACGCAACCGTAATATCGAATCCGTCCTGACGGGTAACGCCGTCGCCTTTGCCGCCGAGGCCGTCAACGATGTTCCTTAACTGCCTGTCGTTCATGTCTACGGCCCTTCTCCAAACGATTTTCTTAAGGTCGATGTCAAGGGCGTTTCCCTGATGGATATGGTTGTCAATCATAGCGGCAAGAAGGTTGTTTGCCGCGCCGATTGCATGGAAATCGCCTGTGAAGTGAAGGTTAATATCCTCCATAGGAACAACCTGGGCATATCCACCGCCTGCCGCGCCGCCTTTAACGCCGAATACAGGGCCTAACGACGGTTCCCTTACCGCAACCATAGTTTTTTTGCCAAGCCTGTTGAGCGCGTCGCCAAGACCGATTGTAGTTGTCGTTTTGCCTTCGCCTGCCGGAGTAGGGTTAATAGCCGTTACAAGTATAAGGTCGGCGTCTTTTGCGTCTTTAAGCTCGTTTTGTAAATATCTGTAGTCGATTTTAGCTTTGTATTTGCCATAGTTTTCTACATATTTATCAGGAATCCCCGCTTTTTCAGCGATCGTGTTGATTACCTGCATTTCAGCCCTCTGGGCGATTTCAATATCAGTTAAAAATTCTGCCATTGTATTTGTTCCTCCTAAATATATAATAACTTCATTCTATAATCAACAGGAAAAATCCCCCGTTAACTAACTCCCGTAAATCCATCCGCATACCGATGCAGATACCGTTTAAAAACGCCTTTTGCTTCGGCGCTCCCCCTAATACAGTCCGAAACCTCTCCGTTTTAAGTTTTTATTGTCCTAAAACCCGAAATACTTCCGTATTACTTAAGGTTTTCAATTCCCTCGATTTTAGCGTTGTACTGATAAGCTTCCGCCGGGAATGTCCTTGCGGAACTTTCTTCGCAGTATGTATTGTAAGCGTCGATAATTGTTGTGCGTAGATCGGCATATTTTTTAACGAATTTAGGAACCCAGTCGTTCATGCCGAGCATGTCCTGAGCAACGAGAACCTGCATGTCGCATCCTGCCCCGGCGCCGATACCCATTGTAGGGATAGGAATCCTCTTTGTAATTTCGTCTGCAAGCATTGCCGGTATGCCTTCAAGAACAACCATAAACGCGCCTGCTTCCGCAACGGCCCTTGCGCTGTCAAGAAGTTCCTGCGCCGCTTCGAGGCTCTTGCCCTGAACTTTGAAGCCGCCCATCATTGCAGATGTCTGAGGAGTAAGGCCGATGTGCGCGCATACCGGCATTCCGGCTTTAACAATAGCCTTAATAACAGGCGCAACGTCCGAACCGCCCTCAAGCTTAATGCAGTCGCATCCGCCTTCAGTAAAAATCCTGTTTGCGTTTTTAACGGCGTCCTCAATGCTTACATTGTATGAGCCGAAAGGCATATCGCCGATAACAAACGTATTTGGCGCGCCTTTAACAACATGTTTCGTATGATATATGATGTCGTCTACAGTAACGCCGACTGTGCCTTTGTAACCAAGCATCGTCATACCAAGAGAATCGCCGACAAGAATCATGTCAATATTGCTTTCGTCAACAAGCTGTGCATTTGTGTAGTCGTAGCATGTAATCATTGTAGGAACTTTGCTGCCGCCTTTGCATGCCATAATGTCTGGAACTGTGATTTTCTTTTTCATAATTAGATAATCCTCCTTACTGGTTTACTGGCTGACTAGAAATTTTTACTTGTGCTATTTTATAACAGCAAACGGCGTGCCAAAACCCAGTTTTTTTCAAAAAAAATTTTTTAATAAATAAGCGGCTTATTTTATGTCAAATATGTATGCAATTTTAACAATAGAACCTTCGTATTGTTTTTTAACAAATACAATACATTTTTTTACAAAAACAGCTTGTGTTCAAATGTGTTTAAACACTTAAAAACACAAAACAAAACTGAACGCTTTAAGTTTCCTCTGAAAATTATAAACGCATCTGTATGCCATATGGCAAAATACAAAAATCCGCCTTGAAGTTGCGGGCATTGTCAAAATCCGGAAATGCCGGCAATTTAATAACGGTTCCGTATGCAGTAAAATCCTGATGCCGAAAACAATATATCGCGCTTTCCGTCATAAATAAATTGCCGGCGAAAATCTTTCGTTCCATACAACCCCATATATACTGCCGCGCTGTTTTTAATTCGGTTTAAAAACTGTCTTAGATTACTCTTATCCTCCGTTTACAGCGGCGCGCACGTCACACAAGGAAAAATTTCCCGTTTTTCTCTGCCGCATGATGCGCCGCGCCTGTGCGTATGCGCCTTGAAAGGGGAAAATTTTCCTTATGAGGCCGCATAATTTTAACGGGCGTCGTCGTCACATGGGCAATGCAAAACGCGCCGGCGCAGCGAACCCGGCGGCAGGCGGCCTAAACGCGGCTGTCGCGCCGATGTTTCCGCTTAAAACCGCGCGTACCGTTTGTAAACCGAAACTAACATTATTTATTTTTAAAAACCATTAAAATTTATTTTTAACTTTAAAATATATCTGATATACCTAAAACATAAAAAGCACACCACACTAAAAATGTGATGTGCCGTTTTTACGTTATCATTTTGCGCGCTTCATCCGCCTATAAATTCTATTGGAAACCGATACGGACTCCGTTTACGGAAGGCATGCTTTTTAATATATGCCACGCCTTACTTTATAAGCTCAACCAAGCTTAATTTCGGGAATACCGCTTCTGCCGCGCGCCCTTTTATGTATAATATCATTCTCCCATTAATATCTCGACGGCTTCCCTCAGCGTTGTAACTTCCCCTACGTTTCCCGGGAATATAACATACGGCATATTAGGGAATTTGCTTTCTTCCCCCGTCATCCAAACAGGTATGCCCGGCTTAATCTGGCCCATAACGGTAGCGCGCCTTACACGCAGGGCTTTTGTGCCGACGTCGCTTGAAGTAATTCCGCCTTTTGCAATAATAAAATTAGGCTTTACTTTAAGATTGCCTATAACGCTTGTAACGGCGTCCGAAATGGCTACTGAAGCTTCAAGTATCTTATCCTTATCGTCCGTATCCAGCTTAACTAGGTCGCGGCTTGTAAACACTACGACCGTTTTCCCGTTTTTAATCAGTTCCTCCGCTTTCGCAACAACAGTTTCAACCTCGTCTTTAAGGCCGCCTTCTTCAAGCACTCTGCCGGCGCGGAATTCTATAAATTCAAGCGGAAATCTGCATTTTTTAAGTTCTTCGAATTGTGCCGTAGTCTTTTTAACGTGCGAGCCGATTAAAACGATTCCGCCGTTGGCGTTCCCCTTTTCGACAAGTTCTTCTTTTGTTAAAAGGGCCTTGTCCTTAACGCCGCCGAGGACTTTCGTAATCGCCGCCGCGCTTCTGAATATAAACTGCTTCCCTTCGGAAACGGCTTTGCAGAAAGCTATTGCAAACACCTTTGCATCCACATAGTCGACAGCGTTTACGATAACTTTTCCGAAATCCTTTACAGCCGCGAGTTTTTCGGCGATTTTCTCAATTTCAAGATCTCTTAATTCTTCAAGGGAAATATACGTCATGTCCTCCGCTTTAAAAGCTCCCTTTGACTTTTCCTCACAGTATTCGCCAATGTGGCTTGAAGAATATCCGAAAGACTTATCTTTTGCAAATTCCGTAAGCCCTGCCGGCGTAAGCATATCGCCTTCTTTTACATAATGTATGTTGTTTATTGTAAAACGCCCGCCTTCTTTAAAGAATGGGAACATTATTTCCCCGTCGATTTTCCTGCCTGTAAGCTTCTCCGTTTCTTCTTTAAGAAGCATAGGCTCCAGCGGATAATGCCCCCTTAAAGTCGAATCGCTGCGGCTTATCAAAATATAGTCTTTTCCCGTCGCTTTAGAGGCTTCGTATATATTTTTTGCCATCTGCCTGTGCGCCGCCGTAGTCTGGGCAACCGTAAGCCCCCTGGAATTCGTAAGCACAAAGAAAATGCTGTTTTCTTCGTTAAAGCCTTCTATAAGGGTTTCAACTTCCCAATTTGTAAATACAGACACATTGTTTACCGTCTGCACGCCCGTAGGGTCGTCGTCAAGCACAACGATTTTTTTGTTAAGTCCCGCGAGCGCTTTTGCAAGCGTTTCGTCAACTTTTTTCTCATCAACCGCCTTGTATGAACGCAATATGTCGGCGCTTATTGGTTTAACTTCCGTCATGATACTTGCCCTCCTTACTGCGCTTTCTTAACTTCAACGCCTGCAAGCTGTTCAAAATACTGAACTATGCCGCCGTGGTCGTCGTCCATATGCCCGCCTACTTTAAGCGCCTGCATAATTTCAAAAAGCTGGGCTGTCAAAGGCACCGGGCAGTCAATTTCGTGAGCCGTGTTTATAACATTTTTAATGTCTTTGTGGTTTATGGAGATCTTGCCGCCCGGCTTAAAGTTGCGTTCAACAATCATAGGTATTTTAGCGTCGAGAACCGTGCTTCCCGCAAGGCCGCCCCTGATTGCGTTGTAAACTTTTACCGGATCCGCGCCGGCCTTTGTCGCAAGCACAAAAGCCTCGGACACAGTAGCTATGGTGAGGTTAACGATAATCTGGTTTGCAAGCTTTGTAACGGAACCGCTGCCGCTGGGACCGATTAACAGCGCGCTTGCGCCCATTATATCCATATAAGGCTTAACGGCTTCAAAGTCTTTTTCCTCTCCGCCCGCCATAAAAGCAAGCGTGCCGTCTATAGCCTTAGGCTCCCCGCCAGATACCGGAGAATCGATAAATCCGACGCCTTTTTCCAAAAGCTTCGCGGCGCACGCCTTGCTTTCCGTAGGAGTTACCGAGCTCATATCGCACACAACCGCTCCGGCTTTAACCGTTGAAAAAACTCCGTTTTCGCTGAAAAGCACGTCGGACACTATTTTGCCATTGGGAAGTATTGTAAATATAATTTCACATTCCCGTCCTATTTCTTCAAGGCCAGCGGCTTTCGCCCCTTCTTTTGCAACTTCGTCGACGGCGTCCTTATTTATGTCGTAAACCATAAGTTCGCACCCTGCTTTTAAAAGGTTTTTAGCCATTGGCTTTCCCATAATGCCAAGCCCAATAAATCCTGCTTTTTTCATAGAAAATTCCCCCGTTTATTTATTTAAGAATAATTTTATATATTTAAACACAACCTCGCTAACAAATGAAATTTCTTCAAGCGAAAGCTTGGAGAGGTGTGTGTTTTCCGATTTATTTAAAAGCTCCCTTATTTTCATAACCGTATACTGTGAAATTTCCGTATTTACGTTTATTTTGCAGATACCGTTTTCGATACATTCAAGTATTTTTTCTTCCGGCGTGCCGCTGCCGCCGTGCAGCACAAGCGGTACGGACGTCAAGTCATTTATTTTCTTTAATATGTCAACCCGTATGTCGGGCTTTGCCTTATACATGCCGTGTACCGTGCCTATGGAAACGGCAAGCGCGTCTATTCCCGTACGTTCGGCAAATTCCTTTGCCTTAATGGGATCCGTATAGCTTTGGCCGTGGTCTATTTCGGTTTCATTGGAAAATTCCCCCAACGCAATGCTGCCAAGCTCCGCTTCCACCGATACGTTTTTTGCATGGGCAAGCTTTACAACCTCGGACGTATTCTTTACATTTTCTTCAAAATCCAATGCCGAACCGTCGTACATCACGGAAGTAAACCCCGCGCCGACAGCCCTTTTTATAATATTAATATCGGTGCAGTGGTCAAGGTGCAGAACAATCTGCCCCTCCGTTTCGCTTGCCGCCTCAAGCGCGATTGAATAAACCGTTTCAAGGCTCATATTTTTAAGGTAAGACGCTCCGAAGGAAACTATAGCCGGGCTTTGAGCCTCCTTAGCCGCTTTTATCACGCCGCGTATCGTTTCATAGCTGTAAACATTAAACGAGCCTAACGCCCTTTTATCCTCCTTCGCGCCTTTAAGCGCGTCTTTTAAATTTATAAACAACTGTCAAGCCTCCTCTTCATAACCGTTATGTACTTTCATTTCCCTTGTAGCCCTGTTTGCGGCCTCAATTGCCATAAGGGCCTTGTCGTCCTCGCGCGCATTTACAATTATGAAAAGCATATCCATTATTACAAGCTGGACAAGACGGCTAACCATAGCCTCCGTATAATAAGCCGAATCATTCGTAGAACTGAATATGCATAAATCGGCCATTTTTGCAAGATCGCTGTTCATATAGCTTGTAATGCCCAGCACCTTTGCCTTCCCTTCCTGCGCCAGGCGGCAACATTCAAGCACTTCTTTGCTCTCGCCCTCATGCGATATAAGTATAAGCAGATCGTCCTTTGTAAGCTGGGAAGCATGGATCAGGGCTATATGGGAGTTTCCCTCGTGTATAACGTTTTTCCCGCTCCTTAAAAATTTATGGTATACGTCCATAGCAACAACTCCGGAGCCGCCCGCGCCAAAGAACATTATTTTGCGCGCGGATTCGATAAGCTTTGCGGCTTCAGTAACGGTTTCCACAGGTATAAGGTTGTTAATATCCGTAATTGCGCTTGAAGCGATGGAAATAACTTTCTGTTTAACCTCTTCGGCGCTGTCGCCGCTTTTAATCTCCTGATATTCGGAGCCCTTGGGCGAATCGGCCGCATCGTGCCTTGATAAATCTTGGGCCATGTCCAGCCTGAAGCTTTGATAAGATTTATAATCAAGCTTATTTATAAATCTTATTATGGTAGTTTCGCTCAAATTACATTCGCGTCCAAGTTCATTCAAGGTCATCCTAACGCATTTATCCCTGTTTTCCAATATATAATTGGCAACAATTTTCTGGTTTTTGGAAAGCGTATTATATTTAACCCTGATTTCAGTGAATAAGTCTTTCGCCACAAAAAATCCCTCCTGATGTTTCCTTTTATCAGCATACCATAAAATAATAAAAAAATATAGTATAATTTTTACTATTTTTTCATGCAAAAATCAAAATTTTATTTATAGCAGTTTTTTTGCTACCCGCGCTTTTTGTATACAGAATTTTTTATACAAGACTTGACTTAAATCAAAAAGGCGTACGCGTTTAATATGGTGAATTTTTCCGTTCTTCATCGCCGCAAATACTTAACCGGTCTCCCGAAATCCCCTTTGGGCAATCACCCGCGCCGCAATTGCCGCACGGCCCGCATATTTGCGCCTTGAACAAAAAAATCCCTCCATTCAAAGCCGGAGAGCCGCTGACGCCCTTATTATCCTGTCGAAAAAATAACGTTATTTAAAGCAGGAACAATATTATCCATAAAACGCCTAAAAATTTTGTAAAAATTGCCTTGTTGCAAAATAAATTTATATAATTATAATAAAAATAAAAATAATTATTTTTAGACAAAAGAGGTAAAAAATTTGAACAGCGAAAAAAAATACTATACAATAGGCGATATTTCCGACATCTGTAACGTACCCATCAAAACCCTTAGATACTACGATGAAATTAAACTGCTTGTGCCCAGCCACAGGGATTCCGAAACAAATTACCGCTACTACAGCGAGGATCAAATGCTTACGCTTTATATAATAAGGCGGCTTAAAGGTTTCGGCTTCACGCTTGAAGAAATCCGTTCAATGGTTTATGGCAGCGCCATAAAAGCGCAGGTAGAACAGCTTGAAAAAAAAGCCAAATCGCTTGAAAAAGAAATTAAAGACATGCAGGCGCTTCACCATGAAATACTGTTTACGATAGACCGTATGAAAAAAGGCAGCGATTTTCTCGGCTGTTTCGGCCAAAACAACGGCCTTTCGGAACTGATAGCAAATTCCGACGGGTCAAAAAACGGATACATACAAACGGAAAATATTAAAGAAACATACTGCGTTTATACCCGCCGAACGGAATATAACTACCAAAACGCTTACGTTTCGGTTGCGCGGTGGTTTGAAATATTTGACATTATAAAAAAATATAATCTCAAATCGGAAGGCGTTATTACCCTCACATACCACAACGGCCAGCTTGAGCAGTTCCTTAAAAAAGACTGTGATCTTGAAGTCAGCGTTCCCGTTGAAGCTGTTGACGAAAGCTGTCCGTATTTCAAGCTGCGTCCGGCATTTAAAGCAGTTACGGCAATGCATGTAGGGAGCCATTCCACCATTATAAACACTCATATTGCCGCTTTGAAATGGATAAACCAGCATAATTACAAGATTAAAGGGCCAATATCGGAAGAATTTATTATCTCTCCTGTGGACGTAAAAAACGAGAGCGAATATCTTACCAAAATAATAATACCTGTAGAATAGCCGCTCACATCCCTGTTCCGTCCGAAACATAAAAACGCCCTAAAGCCATGAACGCATGCAAACAGGCTCGTCCGGGTTTTCAGGACGTTTTTTGTCATTTTATTTGCTTATCATAACAGGCTTGTCTTTCCGGTTATATATTTCCATTTTGGATTATTTTTACTTACGCGCTGCGCCAAAAAATTATAAATTATGTTCCGGTATAAAAATAAAAAATGCTAAAATTATAAATAAGCAAATAATTGCAAAATACAGTTTTGATTTCCATGTATTAAAACGCAAAACATACGATATAATAACAGTTTTTAAACTGTTCCGAATCCACTGCCTTCCTCGGGATATGAAATTTTATCGCTCCGATTTTCCACATAACACATAAAAACATAGCCTGCCGTCATACGCTTATAACCGTATATTTTAAATATCAGTTTTAAATCCCCGCCGCCTAAGCTTTCTACATTAGTTTCTTTTTTTTAAAAAACCACAGACAGAATATTACAACCGCCGCACTCAAAATACATACTGCCGCATATCCGTATTTCCATGACAGTTCCGGCATATGCTTAAAATTCATTCCATACCAGCCCACAATAAGCGTAAGCGGAAGAAAAACGGTCGTTACGACGGTAAACATTTTCATAACATAATTCAGATTGTAATCCATATTCGCCTGATTGGCTTCCCGAAGCTGAACAATACTTTCCCTCAGCCTTTCGACGCTTTGGCTCAGCCTTTCGGCCTTCTTTGTAAAAAGCTTAAAATAATGCAGATGTTCGTCGTCAAATATATCGTTCCTGTTCTCCAGAAGTTCCTCGCCCACGTCAATAAGCTGTTCATAATAATTATGGAGTATAAGCAG
Source organism: Anaerotignum faecicola (assembly GCA_024460105.1). NCBI lineage: Bacteria > Bacillati > Bacillota > Clostridia > Lachnospirales > Anaerotignaceae > Anaerotignum > Anaerotignum faecicola. The sequence continues at coordinate 282,955 of JANFXS010000004.1, read as the reverse complement.
TTTCTTTTTCATTGCAAGCATTTCCGCAACAAAAACACGATCCGTATTGCCGGAGGCGATTTCCTCTTCCATGTCGCTTATTTCTATTTCCGTTTCCTCAAGCTCCACATTGTCGTCTTTAATCAGACATTCAAGCACTGCATATATAATTTTCTCAAGGGTAGCCTTCTGAGGGTTAATGCGGCGCACGGCGGAATCAAACAGGCCGTATGTGCTTTTATCCTTATCCACAATGTCAATAAGCAAAAACAGGTTCCGCCTTATCAGAAACGCCATCCTGTCCTTGTCGCCCCAAATATTTTTAACGTCCACAATATTTATAATTCCGAAACTCATATTTTCATAAACGTCGACAGAACTTCTCATGGCTCCGCTTTTTGCGACTCTCCTGCATTCGTTTAAAGCTGTCTGCGGTATTTCAAAAAGGCCGTTGTTTTCTTCAATATCGTCAATGGACAAAAGCCCGGCCGTTATTTTTTCCGGATCCAGCCGATTTATATTTATTTCCCGTATATCTTCATCAATTTCAAACAGCATCTCTGCAACCCCCTTTTAACAGAGTATACCACATAAAAGAATTTAATCGCCTGTTTTTCAGGCAAAATTTGAACTTTCGCATTTTGCGGAACTTTTTGTTTTAAAAAGCGTCTGATTTTTTGTTCTTAAAGCATGCCGCCGCGCATATAAATAATAAAGGGACATGCCGTTTAAAATTTAATATTTTCTTAATGTTTACAATATATTCATTGAATAAAAAAAGCAGTTGTAATATAATTGCGAAAAGGAGTGTGCATAAAATGAATTCAATTATCGGCGCATTGGTAGTATCAATGTCTTTAGGAACAGCGGCGCCTGTAAATACACAGGACGCGTCAGACGACGGCGCTAAAATTTCCCATAGCCAAAATTTTCCTTCACCGGAAGAAACACACGGGCTTATACTATTCGATCAAACCGAAGAAGAACGTATTGCCGAGGAGGAGGAAGAAAAACGGATAGCCGAAGAAAAAAGGCTTGCCGAAGAAAAACGCAAAGCCGAAGAAGCCGCAAAAAAAGCCGAAGAAGAACGCATTAAAAAAGAACAGGAAGAACAGGCGGCAAAAGACAGTCATGGCGGAATTAATTTTGAATACGATATCGCCTCTTACATAACCTACTACAGCCAGAGAAGTTCCGACGCAAACCGTAACTATAATATGCTTCTTGCAAGCGATTCCATAAACGGCATAATACTCAATCCCGGAGATACTTTTTCATATAACGACGTTATACTAAGCCGCCGCACTCCCGAAAGGGACTATAAAGACGCCGGCGTTATATCAAACGGCGAAATTGTGGACGCGATAGGCGGCGGCATATGCCAAATATCTTCAACGCTTTACAACGCCGCGCTTTATTCCGGCATGACTATAACCGAAAGGCGTAACCACTCCCTTAAAGTGGGCTACCTGCCGGCAGGCCGCGATGCAACGGCGTCATGGGGAAGTATAGATTTTTGTTTCAGAAACGATTTGTCCGTTCCCGTTAAAATAGAATCCGTTATGAAAAACGGGGCGATTAAGATACGCTTTCTTTCCCCTTCCGATCCCGGGATAGGAAAAATCGATCTTAAAGTTACGGAAAATAACGGAGTTTATACATTATACAGATATGTAGACGGCGTTGTGGATTATATTGCAAAAAGCGTTTATAAAAAATAAAGGAATTTCAAGCGCGGACAACAATACCGTTTTGTTTAAAAAGGGAAAAAGCATACGGCTTTCAAGGCCGGACGCCTTTTCCCTTTTTATCGCTTTTTGGCATAAAATCACATGCCTGTCCGGTATGTCTGCATTTATCTTTCCAAATTACGTTCTGTTTCATAAAGCGGTTTATTTTTTCAATATTCGTATGCAAACATATATAGCTTCAGTTTACAATAGCATGCACGGTTTTAACGGGCGCCGGCGTCGCAATAGCTGTATTGGAACCGTTTGCCGCCGCGCGTGGGCGCCCTTGCCTTGCTTTTATGCCGCTGACGCCCGTTAAAACTCTCACGGCCTCAAAACGGAAAACCTTTTGCAGTTCAAGGCGTATACGCGTAGGCGCAGCGTATTCTCCGTCAAGCGTATGCAACGCATATATCCATAAAATTTTTCCTTTCGCGGCGTGTGCGCCTTGTAAAATGAAGCTAACTGATGTTGAAGCCGAAATTTAAATATATAACCATATAAAGCCTGAGCTATAGTATAAAAGACGCTATACAGGCATAAAATATTATATTAATAAATCAGTGTCAAAAGCCTTCCTTTGTACATACTATATATTAATCAAATGAAAAAGCGGATATTTAGAAACACAGCCGTAAATACTAGCCTTGAAAGGAGGCTTGTATTATGGGCACAAAAAATAATGGCAGCAAAAAGGCGGCCGTTAAGGAAAGCGAAAAGCTTTCCCCAAACGACCTTGTGGATGAACCGGACAGGGAAATCCGTCAGTTTTCACAATATACCGCAAGCGGCCAAGCCGCGCCTTTAAACGACGTTTTTTTTGAAGGAAAAAGCAACCCTTTAAGCAGTAAGGGGAACTGACATACAAAAGAAAAATCCTCCTGTTAAAGAGAAAACCGCCAAAAAAGATACCCCGTGAAAACGGGGTATTTCCATAACCAAAATCAATTCTTTAAATTTTGTTGCGGCTTTAAAATAGTATGCATGTCTTGAGCCTTCAAAACTTGCCCTCCTTCAACTCCCATAACCCATAAATAACCACGCTGTATGCCAAACGCCATACAGCACGTTTAAAATAAACCTCTGCTGCCTTATGGCATTTTCAGTACAGCTAACGTATTTTTAATCTATTTATTATCTTTTGTTTCCCTTTCGGCAATATAAACCGCCGCAAAAAACTTATTTTAATTCACCATTACATAAAATATCCCCGACGTGCCGGCAGTCCTTATATTTTCCGCCTTACGCAATATAAATGTCAAAAATTCTTGACATTCAATATACCGAATTATATAATAAAAATGTAAAAAGAATTTGACATTTAAATATGCAAAAGGAGGGAATCTCATGAACAGCACAACAGTATTTCTTGCCGTATTCTTTGTTTTTCTGCTCTTCCTGGCCATACTGGATATATTTATGGTTGTTTCCCTAATTGCTCCCGGAGATGAAAGAAAACGTATGATTGTTTTGCAGGCGGCCGCCGATACCTTGCTTATCACCGTTTTGTCGCTTATCATCGATATTATAGAATCTCTTGCATCCGGAACCCCTCCAGCTGTAAACCCATTTGTTAACCTTGGCGTTACAGCTCTTTTCTACTTTATTTTCCTGATGCGTTACAAAAAGAAATACGGCGGCTGACTATGTACAATACAGTACGGGAAAAAAGGAAAGGGCAAGGCCTTTCACAGGACGAGCTGGCAAAAAGATGCGGCGTTTCGCGCCAAACTGTCAACGCCATTGAAAATAATAAATACGATCCAACTTTATCCCTGGCATTTAAGCTTGCAAATGAACTCCATACAACAGTAGACGGGCTCTTCACCCCATGCCCGAAAAATAAAGAAAAGAATATTAAAAAATAAGCTGCCACGGAAAACCGGTATCTTTTCAGCTTGCATTGACGTACAAATTTAACGGGCGGCGGTGTATTAATCAATTTTTTCAAAAAAGTCCGGCTTTTCCGTCCATATGCAGTTAAAAATTTTTCACGTTCAAATAAAAGCCTTTTATTAAAGGAAAATTAATGAAATTCCATTATATGCGGCGCGCATAAGCGGAAGATTTTAATTTCAATAAGTATACGCCCCTATTTGCCTAAAATAAATAATATTTAACGGCAGTTCTTAAACATTCTATTTAACCGTTTATTATAACAGATATTTTATATTGAACTCTGCATAAAAACAACTCGCATCTGAACTTGAAATTAAAAAATTCCCCTGTTATGAAAAATAAAAAGCTCCCTTTTTTAAGGGAGCCTTTTCATACAAACATAATGCACCTTACTGGAATCGAACCAGCGGCCTTTCGGTTCGGAGCCGAACGCTCTATCCACTGAGCTAAAGATGCAAAGCCTTATTTATTTTAACCTTTTTATGCTCATATGTCAAATAAATAAGGTTTATATTTTTTAAAAAACATCTTTTAAAAGCATACTGTGCATAGCATATTATACGTTTATCCGAAACATAAAACGGCGGCGCATAGTTTTAAGACTTTAAATTAAGTATGTAAACTACCGGAAACCCGCGGCAAACCATATTCCGCCGCCGTAATACATAAGCTTGATGTACAGGTAAATCTGTCCGCATAACATTTCAAGGCGTCAAATCCGCTGCAATTTTACAGGCTGACGCCAATAGCAATACGGCCGCCGCTTTTTTTCGGAATGAATTTATTGGATTTGTTTTGTTGTGCCGGCTTGATATGCGCTTGAGGCGCTCAACGCTTACCGACGGGAATTTATCAAAACTTCCGGGTTGTAATAAGCACGAATAATTCAAAATTCCTATTTAGGCCGTCTGCGATTTTGCCGTCATGCCTTCTAAAATCAAAATGTTCTGCCTTATGGCCTTTGAAATCAGGACATAAACCAAATGTATATTTTACATGTACAGCTTTATATATAATGTAAGTTTCACACAGTATCGCTTCCGTTTATTCGATACGGGAAAATGTCCTTAAATTTATTCAATCGGCCGTTAACGGCTTAAAAATATCAGCCGCAAATTAAATCCTTTAACAGCCTTTACCTCCAATTTCTGTCATTATAATTCGGCAGATCCGCCCTGTCGTATTCGGCCCAATCCCAAACCCCTCCGTTATCAGATTTTATATCCGCTCCGAATAAAACCATTGATTTTTTATACGGTTCGCTGCATTCGGGCAAATTTATGGCATATAAATATCCTTTTTCATAAATTAACCCTGCCTTATAGAAAAATATTTTTATCGTATTTTTATCTTTCATAAAATATACATAATCAGGATTGCCCTCGTAACCGCTCCAATAAGTTGTAACGCCGTATTCCTCGGGTATTGCAATAATCTGCATATTTTTCCGCCTTTCCCCCGCCTCTTCAAGAACGTACGATACGGCGGAATTAAAAACTTCAATATTGTCCTTCAGATATGCCAGCCTTGCATAATTTCTTACAGGGTATTTCCAAATAGCAAACATTATTAAAAATAATACAACCGCCGTTTTCCTGCCTTTCCGGCGAATTAATATTACAGAAAATAAAATCGGCAAATTAATGCTTACAACAACAATTAAAATCCAAATTGTTTCATAAAACTCCCTCGGCAATGAATTCCATGACCATCGGCCAAAAATATGCATGCCGTATATCCATACAAACCTAAGCCACATAATCGGGATATAGCTTATAATTGACAGTATGAGTAAAACAGACGCTTTATTAAAAAACTTTAAGCTTTTTATTTTCATGAACTTCTCCCTTTCAAATAACAATGAAATTAACGGTACCTCTTATTCCTGTAATACTCATACCCAAGCTCGACAGCGGCATAGTCGCGCGGATCGTCAAAAGACGTCCTTATATTCAACAATGTTTCCACGGCATTTTTTAAGGAACCGTCGCGTAAATATCCAAATTCGTCATAAAATCCTCCAAGTTCTTCCCCGGGAAAATTAAACTTAAAAGCCGGCTTAATTACATTATCCAATATTTGCGCCGCGCCTGCTCCTACATGGCCAAAGGCCTCCAATTCCCGTTCCATAAACATGCCGTTTGTATAATCTTCCTTAAAAGCTTCCATTAATATAATACCATATACTATATTGCCTGGATCGTCAAAACGCAATATATATCCGTCAAAATAATACCATGGAGAGTTCCATTCAGGCTTTGATTTTAGATCAAAATCACTTCCTCCTCCAACTTGTTTCACAAACTCGCCTATTCTTTTTATATGTGATAGAGATATAAAAGATTTTAAAACTCTTTTATCTAATTTGGCCAATCTCCTTCCATCATCTTCTCCCTCTCTCATTACCTCAAACAGCGCCTCCGTTACATCCGGCATAATAAAATCTTTAGCCGATTTTCTATAATCCATATTAATACCGCATCGCTTCAATTCCTGAACAGCAATTCCATCTAATAATTTCAGCGCGTCCTCATTAATATAATTTAATCCTGCCGTACCGTTTTTGGCGTCGCTTTCTATAGTTTACGCAATATCCAATAAACGTCCTAAAAAGAAAGAACGGTAATCGTATCCATTCATATGTTTTTTAAAGGACGTATTCAAAAATATCGTGTTTTCATAATAATTGATATAATTGTCGGAACATATTTCTTTTCCGCATTTTCCTTATAAAAAAACGGCGGTTAAAAACCGCCGCCCGTCTATCTCCCAAAAAACAACAGCACTGCAAAATATGACGCTATAACGCCGAATATATTTGCAATAACAGCCCCCTGAAGGGTATATCGGCTGTTTTTGACCCCAATACTGAGATAATATACGCTCATAGTATAAAATATTGTTTCCGTAGAGCCCATAAGGACAGACGAAACACGCCCGACAAAAGAGTCCGGGCCGAACTGCTTGAAAATATCAGTCAAAAGGCCTGTCGCCCCCGAAGATGAAACGGCTTTCATAACAGAAAGCGGAAGTATTTCAGGCGGAAGCCCCAAAGGCTCTATCAAAGGCATAAAAAAACCGCATACAAATTCAAGGAACCCAGAACCGCGAAGGACTGCAACGCCGCACATAAGCCCTATAAGCGACGGCAGTATTCCTAAAACCGTATTAAGCCCGTCTTTAGCCCCGCCTACAAATACGTTATAAATATCAACTTTCTTAAATATGCCGCTTATTACGATTCCCAAAACGATAAGCGGCATTATAATTGAAGATATGTACGTCAATATTTCCATTTCCGTCCTCCCGCCGCATACGCCTTTGCTGAAATGATACCCGCCATCGTAGACACGGCAGTGGCTATTATCGTAGGAAGCACAACTTCCCATGGATTTTGGCTTAAATACTGGGTTCTGTATGCAATTATATTTATGCTTAAAAGCTGGATTGACGAAATATTAATTATAAGGAACATACACATAGCGTCTGTAGCCGTATTTTTTTTATCATTAAGCTTTTGCAGTTCCTTCATAGCTTCAAGGCCTAAAGGGGTAGCCGCCCAGCCCAGCCCGAAAAAGTTTGCGGCGAAATTTGCCGAAATCCATTTCATAGCTTTATGGTTTTTAGGGACAGTTGGGAAAAGGGCCCTGTTTATCGGCATGAGCAGATTCGTAAGGGCCGAAACAACGCCGGCTTTTTCCGCTATTTTCATTATCCCGCTCCAGAAAGCCATAATCCCGGCCATCGTAACGGCAAGCGAAACAGCGTCGCGGCTGCCGTCGATAAACGCCTGTGCGGTTCCGCTTCCGTTCCCGCTTAAAATCCCCCACACTACTCCTGTTATTATCATTGCTCCCCATAATTTATTAAGCATACGTTTCTCCACTTCTTTTTAACTTATACTATGTGGAAAAAATAAAGTATAGAAATGCCAAAATTATACACATTTTTAACAATTATCCAAAATTTTGATATTTTTGTTGACAATTATTTACATATATGTTATTTTGTACATGTCTAAAATTTTTATGGGAGGTGTGTTATTTGAAATCAACGGGTATAGTGCGTAAAGTTGATGAATTAGGGCGTGTCGTCCTTCCAATAGAACTTAGGAGGAGCCTTAATATTGATACTAAAGATTCTTTGGAAATTTTTGTTGACGATGAAAAAATCGTGCTTAAAAAGTATGAGCCTGCAGATATTTTTACAGGCGAAATGGATAACCTTATAGACTATAAAGGTAAAAAAGTATCCATAAAATCAATACTCGAAATGGCTGAAATAGCAAATTTAAAAATAAGCAAATGATTTTTTATCCTTAACCTTTGCCGTAAAAACTATAAATAATCCGCTCTCAGCATTTGCGTTACGCGCGGCTTGACGTTTGTTTTTCGGCATGCGCAAACGGCAGGAATAAATGAATTTAATCCTGCACCGCAATATTTTCGATTTACCATAAATCAGCACATATCTAAACCGCCGCGGTACCGCTTTAAAAACATAAAAGCGCATTACTGCGGCGTTTTCCGTTTCCAACTAATTATAACGTTCAATTGCCGCTTAATATAAATTGCTTTTGTTTGTCTTTATCCGCGGCATAAATCCGTATACGGCAACGGTATGCCTTTATAGCCGCATCCCTTTTTTCATTCATATGTAAAGTTTCGGGGAAAGTATATGTCCATTCCCCGAAACCTAATTGCCTCTGCTCCCTGCCAAACATAGGGCATATCTTATAATCATTTGTATTGACGTGTATTATACCGCATCATTTGATGAAAGTGCGCAAAACCGGCCTCCGGAAACAGAATTATTGTTTATGTCAAGTATGAAACCGAAGCGCCACCCTTATCCGATTTATGAGCAGTTAAATTACTGTATGGCGTATAAAAGCCTGATTAACCAGCATCTCATTTATCAGAGCAAGCCTTAATACCCTTCAATATCTATCTTATCGGCCAAAAACTTACGGCCAAGGGCGTCAAGGCAGATTTTCTCAAACATATCCGTGCTGTCGCTTACAAAAAAACTGTGCGACGGGGCTCCCCCTCCCTCGCGGAACATATCGTTTCCATCAAGGAATTCTTCAACCGCTTTTGTCGTTTCTTCCGCCGGGTTAACAAGCAAAACGCCGTCGCCGGCAACTTTTTTAAGACATTTATAAAGAAGCGGATAATGGGTGCAGCCCATAACTATCGTATCAACTCCGTCGTCTATAAGGCTTGATATATATTTTCGTGCCGTAAGGTAAGTTATCTCGTCGTCAGCCCATCCTTCTTCCACAAGAGGCACGAAAAGCGGACATGCTTTTGAAATCACATTCAGGCCTGAATCTATATTGTGTATGGCTTTTTCATATGCCCCGCTTTTAACAGTTCCTGTTGTGGCAATAACTCCTATGCGTCCGTTTTTTGTGGCTCTTGCCGCCGCCGCCGCCCCCGGCGAAACAACGCCGAAAACAGGTATGTCAAATTTTTCCTTTATGGCTTCAAAGCTGTTTGCGCTTGCCGTGTTGCACGCTATAATAACGGCTTTAACATTTTTGCTCAGTAAAAACCGCACGTCCTGAAACGAAAATTTAGTTATGGTTTCTTTTGATTTACTGCCGTACGGCAGTCTTGCCGTATCTCCGAAATAAACTACTTCTTCATTTTTCAGCCTGGACATTATTTCTTTCGCCACAGTCAGCCCGCCAACGCCGGAATCAAATATGCCTATCGGTCTGTTATCCATGTTAACCCCCGCAATCATGCGTCAAACGCCGTGTTTATAAGCTCGTCAATAAGAAGAGTAATGGGCATGCCGGCGTCTTCCCAAAGCTTAGGGTACATGCTTATGGACGTAAAGCCCGGCAAAGTGTTAAGTTCGTTGAATATAACTCTGCCCGTACCGCTTTCAACAAAGAAATCTACCCTTGCAAGGCCTTTCCCGTCAACGGCTTTGAAAATCTTAACGGCGGTTTTTTGTATTTCTTTAACTGTTTCCTCATCCAGATCCGCCGGTATAACCGTCTTTGAATCCGCATTGTTATATTTAGCGTCATAGTCGTAAAATTCAGCCGCCGAAAATATTTCGCCAACGGAAGAAGCCCGCGCTTTTTTCCATCCCAATACGGCGCACTCAACTTCACGCCCCGTTATATTTTTTTCAATTATAATTTTCCTGTCGTTTTCCGCCGCAAGTTCAAGTCCCTTTACAAGCTCGTCGTAATTATGCGCTTTTGTAATCCCGACTGAAGAACCGGCGTTTGACGGCTTTACAAAACATGGGTAGCCAATCTTCTTTTCGATTTTCGACAAAACCGATTTTTTCTTTATTTCTTCTTTTGTTGCAAGCAAATAATCCGCCTGCCTGATTTTTGCGTTTTTCGCAATAATTTTTGTAAAAGCTTTATCCATGGAAACCGCGGACGCAAGCACGCCGCATCCTACATACGGTATCTTCGCAAGTTCCAAAAGCCCCTGTATTGTTCCGTCCTCGCCATATAATCCGTGAAGCGCCGGAAAAACTACGTCTACAGGTATTGTCTTAACTTTATTCCCTACTATTTTCAAAATTCCCCTGTGCGATGCGTCAGGGCTCAATACAGCCGGAGTGCCGAATTTTTCCCATTCGCCTGATTTAATGTTCTCAACCGGCCCGTTGTATATAAGCCACTGGCCTTCTTTTGTTATGCCGACGGGTATCACATAATATTTATCCTGATTTATATTTGAAATTATGGTTGAAGCCGAAACCCTGCTGACTTCATGTTCGGAGGACTGTCCTCCAAAAAGTACAACCACTGTTTTTTTATTCAATTCAATTCCCTCTTTTCTATGCGGCAAATTAAGCCGCTAATATTCTTATTATATTCTTTAGGGCTTATATTGGCAATATAAAAGTGAAAAATAGCCGCCTTTTATAAGCGGCCGAAATTCGATAAAAAATACCGCCCTTCAATTAAAAAACGATGAAAGGCGGCAAAAAATGCCAATGTATAAAATTTATATAAACATTTATTTCGTTCCGAAAACATGGCGGCCTATCTGCGTTGTAATCGGAACAGACCATATCCACCTGCTTGTAGCAGTGGCGGGATTCCAGTAGTAAAGCGCCCCTCCCGTGGGATCCCATCCGTTTAACGCGTCCTGCGCCGCCCTGAAGGCCGTGTCGTTTGGCGTGAGCGCAATCTGTCCGTCGGCAACGGCGTCAAACGCGCCGCTTTGATAGACGACTTCTGCAATCGTATTCGGAAACTTAGGGCTTTTAACCCTATTAAGTATAACGGCGCCGATAGCGACTTGGCCTTCATACGGTTCGCCCCTTCCTTCGCCATGGATCGCGCTTGCAAGTATGTAAAGATCCGAATCTGTCGTAGACTGGACAGTTGAAATTCCAAGCTTCTCAAGCGTTGCGTTTCCAACTATGCCATCCACTGAAATGCCGTTGTTTTGTTGGAAAAGGCGCACTGCCGACGCTGTTTGGGAACCGTAAATCCCGTCAATCTCACCCGAAAAGTACCCCCAATCCGCAAGCCTCTGCTGTATCTGCCTTACAATATCGCCTCTTGAGCCTATGGAATAAGTTGCGGCCATAACGGCCCCTCCGTTTTTGAACTGGGAAAATTTATATCCAAGGCTTGCGCCGCAAAATATAAGCGATATAAATAGTATGTAGGAAAATATCCTTTTCCTCATTGGCACCCCTCCGTTATTTTTCTTTTTTCTCCTGCCACCATTCCACAATCTTAAATTTGAAGCCGGAAATTTTGCCGTTCCCCATTACTATACTATATTCCTCATCTGTCAAAATATTCTTAAGCTTTTTTTCCTCGCCGTTTTCCATTGTTTCCTCAACGAAACAAAGCGACGGATACATAACGCACCACCAGTTTTTACCTTCCGCACTTCCTATTTCAACGCGCACCGCGTCGTAATATCCCGCCGGGAAAACGGCTTTTCCGTAATTTTTAACAGGGAAAAAGCAGTTCTCGAATTTGATTTCAACGCCGTATGCCCTTCCGTTTTTTGAAATAACGCTTTCGGCGGCTTCTTTCATAACCGGTTCCGCTTTTTTAAGCGCGTTAACCGCTTCTTCTTTGCTTTTGCAGTTTTTAACATATGGGGCGGCGGCGTCAAGAACGCTGTCCCTTACAAGAAGTTTAAGCTCTTGGTCGCTCTCGGAATTGCTGTTTGCAAGCACATGGAAGCGTACAACCTCGTCGGCTATGCCTTCCTGTATCCGTTCGGAATAATTGTAAGATGAAACGACGCCCCAAATAAACGCCGCCGCTGCCGCCGTTAACAAAGATATAAGAATCAGTTTGCTTTCTTTAATAATTTTTTCCATTTTTAATCACCCAAAGTAATTATTGCCAACTAATTCATTCTATAACCCCTGTTGAAACAATTTTTGAATTTATATTTATATTAAACTCAATATCCGAAAAAGAACCCCCGTATTTATCGTAAAGGTCCGGATTGCGTCGTTTCAGCCTTTCGGCGATATAAAGGGCGTCCGACGATGTTTCCCGCATTTTTTTAATTGCGTTTAAAACGTCTTTATTTATACTTTCTTCAACGCCGGCTTCAAGGGCGTCTGCCGAACCTTCGGGAATACTTACCGCTTTTCCTTTAACATCAATATCAATACTGCATCTCAGCCCGTTTTCCTCCGTAAATTTTATATCCGCCCTGCTTTTTGTTATCTCTGCCGTTCCCGTATCTTTAACCTCTATGAGATGGCCGGCGGCATTGCCGTTTATATAAATCGCCCCCTGCATTTCATCTCCCGTCAAATAGCCTTTAACGCCGTGTGATGAGCATATTGTCCCTCCTTCAATTTTAACGCCGTCGTCAGCGCTTATAAGCGGTACGATTACGTCGCGCCCCGCGATATATTCCGACGAGAAATCCTTCAGGCTCAGAGGGTTGGCATTTACAACCTCGCCGCTGTTGTTCTTGTAAAAGTCCCATATATAAAGGCCGTCCCCGCCTTCGTTTTCTTCCACTGTTTTCAAAATTCCCGAGGCGCCGTTTTCAGTAGAAAGCACAATTATTTTTTCGCTGAACTGGCTGTTTCTCAGTATAGTGTCAAGAATACCGGCCATAAGAATTTCATCGTCAAGCGCCCCGTCGTCGAGCACAAGAGTTTTAGTGTGGCCGTAATACATACTGCGGCTTTCTTTTTCGGTAAAAAGGTTAATAGCCGCCGGGAACTGGTCCCCTGTGAGTTCTTTTATCTTTTCTCCCGTTGCATTATCCTTTTCGGAACCGCCGTCCGCAATTCCAAGGGAAACTTTAAAGCCGCCGCTTTCACCTTTATCAACGCCCAATGAGATAACAAAATCCCTTTCGTCCATTTCCTTGCTGTCATAACAGCCGCCGAGGAGAAACGACAGGGCCAACGCGGCTGACAGCCATTTATTTCTCATTTACAGCAACCCCTTTCTTAAAAACAAACGCAGCTATAATCGCGGCATATACAATAAAATTCAGTATTCTCAGTTTCCAAAGCAGTTCCATACACATATCTATGGACGACGGATAGAGCGAAACCGCCCAAATAAGCAGACCGGACGCCCAAAACAGGAATACATCCCGCTCCTTGCGCACTCCGGCCTGAGAAAGCAAAAGCCCTGTGTAATATACCCCCGCGTTAAGGAACGCAAAAGCGGACCCGATCCAGAAAGCCGTAATTATAATATCCTGCCTTTCCACAAGCATAATCGGAAAATCTATTGTATTTACAACCTGAAGAACCGCCCAATTTTTAACCTGCATATTTGCCGCGCCGAAAACGGCCGTTGTCAGCAGTACCGTAAGACCGAGCAATACGGAACACAGAATTCCCGCGCTTAAAGCTCTTTTCGCCGCCGGACGGTTCCCGTTCAGGTACGGCCTGATAAACAGCAGATATTCAACGCCGAAAACGGAAAAAACCGCCTGCCATGTGCTCTTAAAACCGCCGCTTAATGAAAGAGGCATTAAATTTTCAATTTCCATATTATAGGCTGTAAGCATATACACAAATATAAGTATCAGAGCCACAACAAAAAACAGTATCTCCGCGGCTCTTGCTCTCGTTTTGATTCCCTGGAGCGCGGCATGCAGGCATAAAAGCGTCATTATTCCGCTTATAATCCATACGGGCGTTTTATCAAGAAGGAGGCTTGTTACAGTTGAAGCAAAAATCTTAAGCACAACGCCCGTGCATAAAATTATTTTGCCGCACAGAAGTATGCATATAGTCCTCCCTGCAAAACTCTTATAGAGCGAACTGCCGTCCATTGAAACCGCCATAGCCGCAATTAAAGAAACTATAATTCCGGCCGCCGTGATCCAGATCCATGAATTCTGCCCCGACAACCGCGCCATACTCTGCGGCAGGCATACGGCCAGAACGCCGAAAGTATCCATTATGATTAAGGCCTGAAGCTGGCGCATTGTAATTTTATGATTTTTTATTTCCATTTTTACCCTCCTTCTTCATCCTTATCGTTTGTCCCTTATTGGCAAATATAGGCCTTTTGCGCATAAATATCAGAGGCAGCCTTATCAAGCTGTCTTTAAAATCCGTAAAATCATTGACAGAACCGCCGCAGAACGGGAAAAGATACGGAATTCCGAAGCTTTCAAGCGACGAAAGATGCACAAGAACTAATATAACCCCGATCCAAAAGCCGTACAGCCCGAAACACGCCGCTAAAACTATTAAAAGATATTTTACAACTCTTATGCTGTTTACCATGGCTACGTTTGGTATCGCAAAACTGCAAATTCCGGTCAGCGCGGATATAATAACGACCGACGCCCCTACTATCCCGGCATCGACAGCCGCCTGCCCTATTATAATGCCTCCCACAATGCCGATTGTGCCGCCTGCCGGCGAAGGCAGGCGTATTCCGGCTTCACGCAGTAATTCAAAAGCCAGTTCCATGATTAAAACTTCGATTATTGTCGGAAACGGCACAGCCGCCCGGCTCCCGGCTATTTTAAGCGCAAGCGGCGTCGGTATAAGGTTTGGGTGGAAAACAACCAGAGCAATATACATTGCCGGTATGCATGCGGCAAAAAAAGCCGCCGCAAAACGCATAAACCTTAGGAAACTGCTTATCTGCCAGCGTTCATAATAATCGTCGGCAGATTGGAAAAATACGTTCAGCGTTGCCGGCACTAATATTACGAAAGGCGTGTTGTCTACTATCACGGCAATCCTGCCTTCATATATCGCGGCGGCCGTTTTGTCCGGGCGTTCCGTAAGCTGCATTTGAGGGAAAGGCGACATAAAGCTCTCTTCAATAAACTGCTGTAAATAACCGCTGTCAATTATAGCGTCGACGTCTACTTTTTCCAGTCGTTTGAGCGTTTCATCAAGTATTTCGTCGCGTACGATATCTTCCATATACAAAACGGCTATATCCGTTTTGCTTCGGCGGCCTATTTTACTTCGGCGCACCTTCAATTTAGGGTCCCTTATACGGCGGCGCACAAGTACGGTATTAAGGCTTCCCTGTTCGCAGAAGCTGTCTTTCGGCCCCAACAGAGTTACTTCCGTTTCCGCCGAAGGGACTCCCCTGGAAGGCCAGCCTTTTGTTGAAACCTGTACCGCAATGTTTTCTCCGTCGCCCAGAAGGATTGTATCTCCTATAAGTACGGCGTCTATAATGGTTTGAAAATCCTTTGCTTCGCTTACTTCGCCTACTCCGATTGTATTTAGCTGAAGTTTGGTTATGCTGTTTTCGCTGTGTCCGCGCACCATTAAATTTGTCAGCACGGCTTCTTCTATCGTGCCGCCGTCGACAATATTGTCGGTATATATCATATAGCATCGGTATCCGTTGGCATAAAATTCCCTGAATACAATGTCGTCGCAGTTTTTAAACACATCTTTTAAATGCGCTATATTTTGATCTAAAGAATAAAAAAGTTCCTGCATAAAAATCACCCCAATGCAAGTTTTTACATTGTAAGTAATTTTTATGCAGGAAAAATTAATTCCGTTTAAGCGTCGGCGTCAATACATATAATTAGCCGAATATTGCGGCTTCTTATCATTCAAGCGTGAGTATGCGCCTTCAAATTTTATTTGCATATGGCTTAAAGGAACTGTTGTAGGTGCGCTTTCAGGCAAAGTTTTATTTGCTGCGCCACAGGTATTCTATCCGGCAATTCCAAAAGGCTTACTTATTGTTTATGCAGCCTGTTTCACCTGCAATTTCCTGCGGCCTGCCATATCGCTTATATCGCCTGTTTTATTCGTAATTTCCAATTGTCTCGCATATCGCTTATATCGCCTGTTTTATCCGTAATTTCATGTGACCTGCCAAATGGTTTATATCATCGGATTTGCCAACAATTTGTATGCATCATAAACTATTTTTAAACATGACGTCTTATCTGTGGTTTTCCATATATGCAGTATACACTGTTTGCGGTGTTTTAACTTAGTTTTATCTCGAGGCTGTACATTAAATATCCCCGCGTTTATTCATAAAATATCCGGCGCAATAATGCACATGCTTTAGCAAGCCATATATTCAGGATAATCTGCCTTATTTTCCTACGCTCGGTATAGGCAACTTCGGCCTACTATCAAAATCCCCCGCCTTGCATAATATTTTCAAATATGCAAAAAAAGGGTGAGGACTTAGTCCTCACCCCATAACCTGCTGTTAAGGTTATCAGCTATATTTAACTTAATCCAGTTTTAAATTAGTTTAATGTAGCTGTCTTTGTAGCGTCATCCCAGTTGATCTTGCTGTCGTTTAAGCCGAGAGCATAACCAAGATCCCTTAATGGAATGAATGCCCTGCTGTCAGTGATTTCGCATGGTGTTGACATGTTGATATCAACGCCGTTGATCTGCATTACATCTGAACCAACAGTCATCTTAACGATCCTTGAACCGAATGTGATTGTTACTGTGTGGCTTGGGTCATCCCATTTAACGATTGCTACGTTTGATAAAGCTTCTGTTACGGCACGAACTGGCATCATTGTGTAACCGTCTTTGATGTAAGCAGGTACATCAAGATTGATTGTTTCTTTACCAGCTGTCATTGTGTTAGCGCCAACCTGGATAACGATCTTTGTTGTGAATGTTGAGTCGTCCTGGTCACGTCCTGCTGTTACAACTTCTACATAGTCGTCAAGAACTGTTACGCTTCTCTTGTCGAAGTAGATTGTGCCTTTGTCTTTGTCACCTTTTGTGATTGATGTCTGGAAGTATGCGTCTGTTGTTTCTGCATCATCGCCTGTATGTCTCTTGTTAGCTTCTGTACCGTCGATACCTGAGCCGTAATCCATATTTGGATCTGTTGCGCCGTCTTTATCGAATGTCTGGTAAGCTGTTAATTTAAGTGGGTATTTACCTGCTGGGAGATCCCTTTCAAGGTAAAGGTTAACATCTGAAAGTTTGATTGTTGATGCTGTTTTGCTTGAAGCATTTTTGATCTTGATCTGAATAGCGTTTCCGTCTTTTTCAACATCATCGATCTTAAGGTCGCCTTCAACAACTTCTACTTTAGGTTCTTTATCGAAAGCAATCTTGTCTAATTCAAGCTGGAGTGTTTTGTCTTTTTCAAGAGCTCCGGCATATGCTTCTTTGATAAGGATGTCGCTTACTGCTACGTTCCTATAGTCGATAGATACTGCGTTTGTTTCAGCTTCTACTGTTACAGGAGCAACTGCTGTAGCAACTTTAACTTCCATATCGTCTTCAACGCCAGCGCCGCCGAGTGTAGCTACGATGTCGCCTGTAAAGTCAGGAGCAACTGATAATGTGTAGCTCATTTCGATTTTGCCTTTTTTGTGTTTGTTTGTTGAGTTGCCGTCTAATTCAAGAACGCCGTTTTCGATTGTGATTACGTTGTCCTCAATGTTGAAATCAGGTTTTGTTGAGAAGTTTTCTGTTTTGTTAACGTCAACGTCCATTACTTTAACGCCTTCTGGGAAAGTAATAGTTGTTTTCCTGCCTACTAACCAGCTGTCGCCGATAACTTCTTTAAGAGTTACTTCTAATGTGTCAACATCTTCGTCAGCGCGGCCTGAGTAGAGGATTGGAAGAGTTTTGTTTTCAGCTTCCCATGATACGCCGTATGTTGTAGCTTTACCGATTTCTACTGACTGTTTGTCTGTATTAGCGCCTGAAACTGTGATTTCGCAAACGTCGTCGATATTTACATCGTCGTCGTCATATTTAACTTCAAGGCCTGAGATTGAGAATGTAGCGGCTTTTGTTGTGCCTTTAGCATTCTGGAAATCAAAGTAGAGGTAAAGTTCCTGTCCGTCGTCGCTGTATTTGTAGTTAACCATGCTTGCGCCGTCAACTGCAGCTGTGCCGCTAGGAAGGTTTGCAGATGCTTTAAAATCAGCTTCGTCATAGATAGCAACTACAGGCGTGTTTTTCTTGAACTCGAAACCGCTTGTAAGTTTGATCTTAAGAGGTGAGTTTTCCCTTGTTGCTTCTAATGAACCTGCAGCAGCTTCTGTGATTGTGATTGTTTTGATTGCCGTACCGCCTTCAACAATGTTTACTGTATCAGCAACTGTTGTTGATGTGTTGCCACCAACGATGTTAGCGAACCTGTATGTTCCTGCTGTAAGAACTGAGTCAAGCGGATCGATTGTTACTTTACCGTCGCCTTCGTCTGTAAGTTCAACTTCAAGCGGAAGGTTTACTTCATTGCTTACTACAGGAAGTGTAAAGATAGCCTGTGTATCTGACAATACAGTTACAACCGCGTCAGTGCCGTATCCTGCTGGAAGGGCTACTTCCTTACCTGTAGGAACTTCCTTGTCGTCAGTGCCATAGATATTCCATTCTGTGTTTTCAAGCGTAGCCTTGAATGTTACGCGAGTTGTGCTTGATGGCAATCTGTCAAGATCTTTCTCTGCAAAATTTAAAACCGGAGCCTGTGATTCACCTTTAGATGTATCAGGTGTAATACGGTAAAGCGAATCTGTTGTGCCTGTTACAATCCTGTTGATTGTATTTGTTGAAGCAGCGAAAGCTGTCATTGGAAGCGAGCCAATAACCATTACTGCTGACAACAATAAAGCCAATTTCTTTTTCATGTTGTTTCTTCCCCCTTTAATTTTTTAGGATTTAATTTTTTCTCAGGAACCTTGGCTTGCGTTTCCTGATTACAAAATGAATTATAGCATCCCGCCTCGGAACCGTCAACAGATTTGGGGTAAGTGTAATGTTACTGTAATATTCGAGAAATATTCGTAACATTAGAGGCCTGAAACGGCGGTTTTACGTTTGTCCGCTAACATTCCCGTAACACGGGCGGCCGTTTTCAGAGCATTTTTTCACCCCGCTCATCCCGTTTTAAGGACACTTTTGACATTATATACCAAAGCCTTTGTATTTTCAATATCTTTTTATGTGATTTCTGGCAAAATCCTTTTCGGCTCGGCCGAAATGACGTATATCTTTCGGCGCCGCGCTTTTTTTGCGCCGGCGTTATGTATTTATGCCGCGTTTTCTTCCTTATTATATAAATCGTCGGCAATATTTCCGTTGCCGCATCCGTATGCCGGGGATTCCCCTGCCGAAACGGCCAGGCGCATCGTTTCTTCCGTTGTATTTTTTTGACGCGCTTTTTTATTAATGGCATTTTGTTCATATTCCCGGCGGGCTCATTCCGATTTCGCTCCATTTTTTTCGGACGTTCAGATTAACCCTCACTCTGCCGCTTCTTTTATTCCCGCTGTTTTCCCAATACTTAGCTTCAGTTTAAAAGTTCGCGCTGGTTTAACAGGCGTTAGCGGCTCAATAGATGTCTTAAAGGCTCCTAACATAGGTTTCGTCTTTGCCCCGTTCTTACGTCACCGACCTTCGTTAAAACTCTTTGCCCTCACAGGAAAAATTTTTTTGCAGTTCAAGGCGCATACCCGCCGACGCTGCGGTTCCTGCGGCAAGCTTATACCACGCGGAAATGCGGAAAATTTTTCATTGCGGGGCGTGTGCGCCATTGTAAACCGAAACTGCCCGCCGTTCTCAAAACCGTAAGAACCCCCTAACGCCGTTTTGGGCGATCGGGGGTTCCTAACTTGTCCGTATTTTTCAGCGTTTCGGATTGGAGCTTATAAAATTTCCGCACGCTGTGTCTATAAAGAAAATATGCTTTTTATATATTCTTCCATTTCGGCAAGCGTTGAGGCTGAATTTATTTTCCCTCGCATTTGAGCTGCGCCCGCCATCCCCTTAGTATAGTCCGAAAGATGGCGGCGCATTTCCCTTACGCCGATATATTCGCCCTTAAAATCCACAAGCATTTTTAAATGGCGCAGGGCAACCTCCATTCTCTCGCCGGCGTCGGGAGGCGGAAGGATCTCGCCCGTTTCAAGATATTTTGTTATCCGCCTGAATATCCACGGGTTTCCCTGTGCGCCGCGCCCGATCATTACGGCGTCGCATCCCGTATAGTCAAAAAGGTTTTCGGCGTCCTGAGGGGAAAAAACGTCGCCGTTTCCTATAACGGGTATGGAAACCGATTTTTTAACTTCCTTTATAATATCCCAATCGGCTTTGCCGCTGTAATACTGTTCCCTTGTGCGTCCGTGTACGGCTACCGCCGATGCTCCGTTGGCCTCCGCAATTTCGGCAATTTCAACGGCGTTAATACTGCCGTCGTCAAAACCCTTTCTGAATTTTACGGTAACGGGCTTTTTCTGGCTTTCAACAACGGAACGCACTATTTCCCCTACAAGCGCGGGCGTTTTCATCAGCGCGCTGCCTTCGCCGTTTTTTACGATTTTCGGCGCGGGGCATCCCATATTGACGTCTATAATGTCAATAGGCGCGTCCTCAAGGCTTTTTGCCATTTTCCCCAGTATTTCAGGGGAACTGCCGAAAAGCTGGACTGCAATCGGCCTTTCCCTTTTATCCACGCTCAAAAGCTTTTCCGTATTCTTGCTGCCGTACATAAGCCCTTTTGCGCTGACCATTTCGCTGTAAACAAGGCCGCATCCCATTTCGCTGCATATAACCCTGAAAGGCATATCCGTAACCCCTGCCATAGGCGCAAGGAACACATTGTTTTTAAGCTCTAAACTGCCTATTTTCATATCGGCCCCCGTTTATTTATTCTTATCGTATATTATTTTAAGCCCTTTAAGGGTCAGCATAGGATCGTAAACGTCGAATATCTCGTTTTTCGGATCTATAATCTGGGCAAGCCCGCCTGTAGCTATAACTTTGGCATGCGGTATATTAAGGCTTTCCTTTAATGTTTTAATAATTTCAACCGTTTCGCCTATTCTTCCCGCAACAACGCCTACCTGAAGGCTTTTTACCGTGTCTTTGGCTACGAAGCTTTCCGGGGCTACAAGCTCCACTTCCGGAAGCTGCGCGCTTTTCCTGTTTAGGGCGGCGGCGCATATTTTTACTCCGGCGGTTATAAAGCCCGTTATAAACTGGCCTTTTTCGTTAACAACGTCAAATGTGTTCGCCGTGCCGTAATCTATAACGATTGAAGGCATGCCGTAAATTTCTTTTGCCGCCACAAGGTCTATAACCCTGTCGACGCCGGCCGTTTTGGGGTTGTCCCTTACTATTTCAAGATCCAGCTTCAAATCGGCCGTTACAATCATCGGCTCCGTATTAAGATATTTCCTTACGCTGTGGGTAAGGGAATACATCATGTTCGGCACAACAGAGCCTATTATAACCCCGCCGATTTGGCGGAAATCCTTTTCTTCATTTTCAAAAAACGAGCGTATTACTATCCCTATTTCATCGGAGGTTTTCGTCTGCTCCGTACTCATGCGCCACGTTTTAATAATTTCGTCGCCCTCAAAAAGGCCGAAAACGGTGTTCGTATTCCCAACGTCAATGACCAGCAGCATACTCGCGCCTCCTTATATTATCAATGTTCCTTTTATAAAGTATAAAAAGGCCTTTAAAAGACAAAAACGGGTCAAGAACGTCAAATATACCGTTGCCGTTGCCTATTTCCCGCGCCATGCCGCCTGTGGCCACAACCTTCATATCCGGCATATTAAGTTCCTTTTTGACATTTTCGATTATGTAACGGGCTTCACCCACATGGCCGTAGTATATCCCGGACTGTATACAGCTTACAATATCGCGGCAATATATGCTCCCCGGCCTTTTGATCTCAATTTTCGGAAGCTGGGCGGTATTTGTAAAAAGGGCCTCGGCGCATATATTAACTCCGGGAGCCGTAATCCCCGTTACAAAAACGCCTTTTTCATCGACGACGTCAAAGGTCGTGGCCGTTCCGTAATCTATTACCATAACCGGCCCGCCGTATATTTCAAACCCGGCGGCAAGCTTTGCGAGCCTGTCGGCTCCCAGTTCCTTGGGATTTGCCATGTTAAGACAGATGCCGCTGTCGAAATCATTTGTAACTATAATAGGTTCCGTCGAAAAATATTTGTTTATGCCTCTTGTAAGGGAATACATAATGTTAGGCACAACAGAACAAATTATAACCCCTCTTATTCCCTTAGGGTCAATATTGTCAAATTTAAGGAACCTCAATATTGTTCCGCCGAGTTCGTCGGATGTTTTAAGGCTGTCGGTAGTCATTCTCCAGCTCCCTATAAGCCCGTCGTCATCGCGCACGCCGATCCTTATTTCGGTGTTGCCAACGTCAATTAATAAAACCATATCATTCCTCCGCCAAAACGTCTTTTCCTTCCAAAAGGCGTTTTTTAACATTTTCACCTTCGTCGGTTTTGTAAATTAAATACCAAAGTTTCAGGGCTTTCAACAGTTCTTTTTTTTCTTTTGCAGTCCTTTTAATCTCAAGCTCCGCGCCTATATCGTCAAAATCGGGGATTTCATCGCTTTTGACCGTTTCAAAATACACCTCGCCGCCGTCGCCGAAACCTATTATAAACGTACACATAAGTTTTTCGGCCAAAGGTATGCAGATTTCTTTGATTTCCTGCTTTATGCTCTCTGGAAGCGCGGAATATTCGCTGTTGATATAATACTTTTCTTTGTCGAATGACGCCGCCGCCAAAACCGTTTTATCCAAAATCAGTCCGCCCTCCTTATCGAAACGTCCCCTGCCGTTAACTCAACCCGGCCGCCGCCTGCTTTTTCCACAATTAAATA
Source organism: Anaerotignum faecicola (assembly GCA_024460105.1). Taxonomy (NCBI): domain Bacteria; kingdom Bacillati; phylum Bacillota; class Clostridia; order Lachnospirales; family Anaerotignaceae; genus Anaerotignum; species Anaerotignum faecicola. Next base: position 260,267 of record JANFXS010000004.1, on the reverse strand, counting down.
TCCTTCGTCGGTTATGCCGACGGCCCGCCCTTCGAAATTTTCGCTCCCGCTTACGGCAACGCGCTTATTTAAAGTGTCGCACATGCTTTCATATTTGCTTTTCAGGCTTTTAAAACCGCCTTTACAGAATACGTTGTAGTTTTTTTCAAATTCTTCTATAATTGCCGCGGCTATAACGCTTCTTCCGCATTTTTTTACGGCTTCGCGGTTTATATTCGTTATTATGCCGCTGAGGCTTTCATCAAACTCAGCCTCCATTACGTTAACGCCGATGCCCACTACTACAAAATTCACATAATCTATTTCGCTTGACATCTCCGTAAGTATTCCGCACACTTTCCTGCCGTTTATAATAACGTCGTTAGGCCATTTTATTTTTGCTCCCGCCTCCGTCGTTTTATTTATCGCGCCGCAGACGCTTATTCCCGCCGCAAGCGTAATGGAAGGCACATATACCGGCGCTATATCGGGGCACAGCAGTATGCTCATCCAAACGCCGCTCCCTTCCGGCGACGACCACTTGCGGCCTCGGCGCCCTTTTCCCGCCGTCTGAGTTTCGGCAATAACCACGGTGCCGTGGCGCCCTCCCTCAAAACCGATAGCCTTAGCCTTGTTGTTTGTGGAATCAAGAGAATCGTAAAACTTAATCTCCCGCCCGATCTCATGCGTCGAAATACGGCTTAAAATTTCTTCCCTGCTGTAAACGTCTTGCGTATCTTCAAGCATATAGCCCTTATTCGTTACGGCGCTGATTTTATAACCGTCGTCCCTCAGGGAACGTATTCCCTTCCAAACGGCGCTGCGGCTTACGCCCAAAGCTTCGCCTATTTCTTCGCCGGAAACATATCCGTCGGCCGCGCGCAGAAGCTTCAACAGTTTATCTTTCATCAATAAACCTCCAATAAAAGGATACCCTCCGGAAAGGGCGCGTATATACGCCCTTATGCTGGCATAAGCCATATTCGCATCCCCTTTTATCGGTTTAAGATGCAAATGCCCGTCCTATATTGCCATGCTGTGAAATAACTCGCTCCGTCCCAATATCAATAAATATATGTCCGTTTAAGCTCTTCGGCAGTTTTACTCCGGCGGGTTATAATTATTTATATAAAAAACTCTTGCCGAAAAGGATCAAACCGTTATTTTCCGGCAGTTGCAACCATAACGGCTTTAATTGTGTGCATCCTGTTTTCAGCCTCGTCAAACACAACTGACGACGGCCCCTCTATAACTTCATTGGTAACTTCCTTTTCCCTAACTGCCGGAAGACAATGCATAAAAATTGTATTTTTATTGCCCGTAGCCTCCATAAGCTCCCTATTAACCTGATACGGCCTGAGAACGGCAATCCTTTCGGCCGCCTTTTCCTCTTCTCCCATAGACACCCAAACGTCGGTATAAATAACGTCCGCGCCTTTAACGCCTTCCTTAGGATCGCTCGTTATAAGAATTTCCCCGCCGCTTTCTTTTGCATATGATCTGCACAGTTCTACAAGTTTTTCATCAGGGTAAAGGCTTTCGGGCGCAATTATCACAAAATCCATGCCCATTTTGGAAGCGCCTATCATAAGGGCGTTGGCCATATTGTTTCTGCCGTCGCCTGCATAAACAAATTTTATTCCCTTGATTTTTCCGAATTTTTCCTTAATCGTCATAAAATCCGCAAGTACCTGCGTCGGGTGATCTTCGTCCGTCAGCCCGTTCCAAACGGGAACGCCGCTGTATTTTGCAAGCTTTTCAACGGTTTCCTGGGAAAACCCGCGAAATTCGATGCCGTCGAACATCCTCCCAAGTACCCTGGCCGTATCCTCTACAGTTTCCTTGTGTCCAAGCTGTATATCGTCTTTGCTTAAATATTCAGGGTGCGCCCCTTCGTCTATGCAGCCTATTGTAAAGGAACACCTTGTCCTTGTGGAAGGTTTTTCAAAAATAAGCGCTATATTTTTGCCCTCCATATTTTTCTCGAATATTCCGGCTTTTTTCTTTGCCTTTAAATCAATAGCCAGATCGACAAGGTATTCTATTTCCTCTGCCGTATAATCTTTTAATGTTAAAAAACTTCTGCCCTTCAAATTAACCGACATATTAACTCCCCCATTTTTTAATACTCTTTGTATATCGTTTTAATAAATTTAAAAAAACCGGCAAAGGCTTTTGCGCCCCGCCGGTATTTGCATTTACTTGTTTTCCTTAAGCCTGGAAACAAACTTTTCAACATCAATAACAGCGCGTCCGTGAGTACCCTCGCCTATTTTTGTTTTTTCATCGTACGCCTTAACTTTAAAAGTAAGCATTTTGCCGTTTACTTCTTCAATCTCGGCTATCACACGGACTCTCATGCCTACCGGCGTTGCCGCAAGATGCTTTACATTCACAAACGTGCCAACCGTATCATACCCCTTAGGAAGCACCTGCTGGCACAGCTTAAGCGCCGTCTGTTCCATCCAGTCTATCATCACGGGCGTTGCGAATACGGGGAAGTTCCCCCCGAAGTGCGCCGTCGCGTCGTTCTTTGAAACAATGTATTCACATTCGTTAGTCATGCCCGGGTATAAATTAAAATCCACACAAGTCCCCCCTAAGTATAAAATACAATAATAAATTTTTAATCCTTACACGCCGCAAGCCGGCGCATTGCAAAAAAGCTGCGGCTTCCGAAATAAGGTATATCTTTTTGCAGCATGCGCTTTATGAAATGAAAAATCCTGTTTTTGATTTTTCCCTAAAACCGAAAACCTCAATTACGGCACGTACGCCTTAGGCACACAGTTACGGCAAGTCTTTTCCGTTATCTTCGTTTTGAATTTCGGTATTATCCGTTTTTCCGTCGTCTGAAGTTTCCTGCATGGCATCGGCTTCTGAAAACTCCGTTTCTTCCAGCGGCGCTTTTTCTTCAGCCGCCGCGCTGTCATTACCGCCGTCTTTTTTTTCAAGGCTTACGGATTCCGGATTTTGGCTTTCTTTTTCAAGTTTCACACCTTTTGCTTCGTCTGCTTCCGCTTTAAGCAATTCCATTGCGCCTTTCGGATCTTTGAGTATTTCCCTGAATTCCTCGCCCGTGATTTTTTCTTTTTCAACAAGCGCTTTTGCCGTCGCATGAAGCGCGTCTATATTGTCGTTAAGCAGCCTTATGGCCTCGCTGTAAGATGTGTCCATAATGCGTTTAACTTCCCTGTCGATTGTGCCGGCCACATCTTCGCCGTAGTTCCTCGAATGGGCGATTTCCTTGCCTATGAACACTTCTCCGCCGTCGTCGCCGAGGAGCACAGGGCCTAAAACGTCGCTCATTCCGTACTTCATAACCATGCTGCGGGCAATCCCCGTAGCGCGCTCAATATCGTTGCTTGCGCCTGTGGTAACGTCTTTAAATATAATGTGCTCTGCGGCGCGTCCGCCGAGGAACGAAATAATTTCCTGCTCCATGGTCTTTTTTGTAATATACATTTTATCTTCGCCCGGAAGAGGCATTGTATATCCCCCCGCCATGCCCGTAGGTATAATCGAAATGCTGTGGACAGGGTCAAGCTCGCTTAAAACTTCAAAAAGTATGGCGTGGCCGCTTTCATGGTAAGCTGTTATACTCTTTTCCTTCTCATTTATAACGCGGCTCTTTTTCTCCGTACCTATGCCGACTTTGACAAAAGCCTTCTGTATTTCTTCCATGTCGATTTCTTTTTTATTGTCCCTTGCCGTTAAAAGCGCGGCCTCGTTAAGCAGGTTTTCAAGATCGGCGCCTGTAAATCCCGCCGTTGTCTTCGCAACTACTTTAAGATCCACTTCCTTTGAAAAAGGCTTGCCCTTTGCATGCACCTTCAAAATAGCCTCGCGGCCTTTAACGTCCGGCCTTCCGACATATACCTGTCTGTCAAACCTTCCCGGCCTCAATATAGCCGGATCGAGTATATCCGCCCTGTTCGTTGCGGCGACGACTATAACCCCTTCGTTTATGCCGAAACCGTCCATCTCCACAAGAAGCTGGTTAAGGGTCTGTTCCCTTTCGTCGTGCCCACCGCCTAGGCCAGCTCCCCTTCGGCGGCCTACGGCGTCTATTTCGTCTATAAATACAATGCACGGCGAATTCTTTTTTGCCTGATCGAATAAATCCCTTACCCTTGAAGCTCCGACTCCGACAAACATTTCCACAAAGTCGGAACCCGAAATACTGAAAAACGGAACCTTTGCTTCCCCTGCGACAGCCTTTGCGAGGAGAGTCTTACCTGTTCCCGGAGGTCCGACAAGCAGAACTCCTTTCGGAATTCTTGCGCCGAGCTCGACAAATTTTTTAGGTTCTTTAAGGAAATCCACAAGCTCGACAAGCTCGGCCTTTTCTTCGTCAAGGCCGGCTACGTCATCAAACGTAACCCTGTTTTTATCGTCTATGGTAACTTTTGCGCGGCTTTTGCCGAAATTCATCATTTTTCCGCCGCCGCCCTGCATTTTCTGGAACATGAAGCTGAAAATGATAATAGCGAGTATCATAAGTATTACGGACGGGAGTATACTGCTTAACACGCTTACTTTCGGCATATCCACAATTTCGGCTTTAAGCGTGCCGGCAACAATTTTGCCGTTTATAAAATCCATAAAGCTTGAGAAACTTACAAGGCTGGTCCTGAAAGTCGTCCCGTCGTTTGTAACTGCCGTAACAAAGCCGTAGTCGTTGGCTTCGGAACTTTTTTCAACTGAAATTTTAGCAATTTCATCGTTTTCAATCTTCTCGATAAGGTCGCTGTATGTATATTGCGTTGAAACCTGCCCTACCGAAGCGTTATTTGTATTCAAAAAGGCAAGAATACCCAAAACAATTACAAACATAACGGCATACAGCCCAAAACTTTTCCAATATTTATTCAAGATTAATCCTCCTGTTCCGCATTTTGCTGTTTGTGCAAATATGCACTAAATCAATAATATATTTTAGCATAATTAAAATGTATTGGCAACTGAAAACACATCTATTTTTCGCCTTTTTAATCATTTTAATACATTCTTTACACATATTTGCAAAGCCCGCGCCAAACGCCGCCGAAAACATGGGCTTTTTAAAAATTTCACATCTAAAAAAGCCGCTGTTGCCCGCCGGCGTCGCCTCGGGAATACGGCTTTTAATAAAGGCGCGCTCTTTTGCGCCCCGTAAATCTATGATATTAATCAGGCGTCCCTTAAAATCTGCATAAATGTTCCGCCTTATTCTTCCAAAAACGAAATTATGCCTATAAAATCAAGGTTTCTGTATTTTTGGGCATAGTCCAAGCCATACCCCACCACAAACTCATCGGGTATTTTAAAGCATGTATAATCAATATCCACATGCGAAACGCGCCTGTCGGGTTTGTCAAGAAGCGTACATATTTTAAGGCTTCTCGGGTTCCTGCTTAAAAGCAGTTCTTTAAGCATGCTTAAAGTCCTGCCGCTGTCCACAATATCTTCAACGATTATAACGTCTTTCCCGGCGATAGGTTCGTCCAAATCCATTAATATTTTAAGGTTGCCCGAACTTTCCGTAGAGTTTCCGTAGCTTGAAACATCCATAAAGTTTATAAACACGTTGCTTTTGATTTTCCTTGCAAGGTCAACCATAAATATTACGCCGCCTTTGAGTACGCATATAAAATGAATGTCCCGTCCTTCGTAGTCTTTTTCTATAAGCGCCGCCATTTCATCAATTTTCGCCGTTATTTCTTCTTTAGTAATCATAACGTCAATTTTTTCTGTCATTGTTCAAATCCTCCCATACATGGATATAAAGCGTATCGGGCGGGCCTTCTTCATAAGGCGTAAACGCCTGCCTTTTGCCGATAACCCACAATATGCGGCTTCCCGAGGCAATAAGCGCCGTCGAGCCGCGTTCTTCCCTCGGTATTTTTTCGTCTATAAAAAAATCTTTCAGCTTTTTGCGCCCGCCGCCTTTCGCGACTGTTATAAAATCCCCTGCCCGCCTGTTTCTGACAACCAGAGTTTCATTAATCTTATCACATTTAAACGCTTTCGTATATACTTTTATGCGTTTTTCACTATTTTCCGACGTTTCCGCCCCGCTTTCCATAACGGCTTTGTTTTCCGCTTTTCCGAAACCGCACGCCGTTTGTCCCTCCCGCGAAACTTCAACGTATATCCCGGCTTCAGGCACATATACGGCCCCGCCTTCTTTGAGGGCATAACAGTATTCGCCCGTTTTCTTCGGCGCCGCGGCCGTAAGCACAAGACTTCCGTATTCCGCCCTTGCCCCGAAAGGCGACGGGAGATTTATGCTTTTCCCGCTCTGCGCGCCTATAAGACCGATAACCTGCGATATATGGATTGCGTTTAAATTTTTGATATCCTTTTTAAATGTCCTGAAACCCATGCGTATAACGCGCCTTAAAAGCACCGTTTCAATCCCCGAAAGCCTGTCCATATTAAGGTAAACGCTTTTTTCCCCTTCTTTTTCCAACGCATGGATATACCGTTTCCTTGCTTCGCCTTCAATAAACTCGTCCTCTTCGGAAACAAGCGCCGCCGTTTTGGCGATATTTTCGGCTGCTTTTAAGTTGATTTCCCTCTCTAAATACGGTATTACTTCAAGCCTGATTTTATTGCGCGCGTAATCCGTTTTAAGGTTAGTGGAATCCGTACAGTACTCCTGCCCTATTTCTTTAAGCCATCCTTCTATCTCATGCCGCGTGCAGTTTATCAGCGGGCGTATAATAATATCCCTTACCGGACGTATTCCTTTAAGCCCTGTAAGGCCGCTGCCTCGCGCAAGGCGCATTAAAACCGTTTCCGCTTGGTCGTTCATATTATGGGCGACGGCTATTTTGTTAAATCCGTATTCGCTCACAGCCTCATAAAAGGCCCTGTAGCGCACAATCCTGCCGGCTTCTTCTTCCGTAACTCCTAATTCTCCCGCCTCTTTCGGCACGTCAAAACGCCGGATAACAAAATCCACCCCAAGCTTTTTGCATAGGGCGCGCGCAAAGTTTCCGTCCCTCTCCGCTTCTTCGCCGCGTATGCCATGGTTAACGTGCACGGCAAGCAGGCCGAGCTCTAACTTTTCCCTCAGATTTGAAAGCAGCGTTATAAGCGCTACGGAATCCGCCCCGCCGGAAAGGCCGACGACAATTTTGTCCCCTCTTCGGATCATATTAAATTCATTTATTGTGTTTAACGCTTTTTTCATATAAGGCTTCCTCCCGTTCGGCTTTTATAATACAATAACCGCATAAAAAAGTGAATACATATTTTCCCTCGTGACATCTTCAGTTTACAATGGCACACACGCCCCGCAAAAAGATTTTCCGCATTTGAGCGCTGTATACGCCTCCCGTAGGAGCCGCTTTTCCGGCACATATGCACCTTAAACTGCAAAAAATTCCCCCTCATAATGTCGGAGAATTTTAACAGGCGTTAGCGTCCTAAGAGCAAAGACGCACAGGCGCATCGTTTCTACGCGAGCGGCTTTAATACAGTTATTGTACCTTTAACGTCCGTTAAAACCTTGCGCGCTCTTGTAAACCGAATCTAACTGTAATTTAAAAAACCGCGTTTTCGGAACCAAATCCGAAACACGGTTTTTTCATTATACTGCGCATATTTAATTTGCATATGACGTCCTCTTTTAAATTTATGCCCGACGTACAAGTATCCGCCCCTTTTTCCCTTCATGCATATCCCGCTTTATTTTCCCCTTGTAGGCATCCGCCGCGTCATACCGTGCGGCATATCTTTAATTGCCCTTGTCCGTTAATTTAAACAAACTTACATAATAAAACTTATTATATAACCCTGCCTACAACAACGGTCATATCGTCGCACGGCTGTCCTCCGTCGGCCCTTTTTGCCGCTTCAACAATAAGAGCCGCCATTTTATCTACATTCCCTCCGGAACGCGCCGCCGCCTCGGCAACCGCCTTTTCTTCGTTTTCTATGCCGAATGCGTCGGTTATCCCGTCTGTAACCATTATAATACTGTCTCCGCTTTTAAGCGCTGCAACAGTACGTTCTCCCTGCCAATCGCATATAACCCCCACAGGCAGAGATGTGGAACGTATGGCTCTTATTTCACCGCCGCTGTAAATAAAAATTGTAGACCCTCCGTTTTTGATTATCTCGCACTCTCCTGTAAAAAGGTTTATACTGCATATATCAAGCGTTGTATACATATCTCCGCGGCCGACGGAAAGCGCGGAATTCAGCACCTTAAGCGTAAGGCTTAAATCAAATCCCGCCTTGACGAATTTTTTTGTAAGGTCAATGGCCTTTAGGCTTTGCCTCGCGGCCTCTTCGCCGCTTCCCATACCGTCGCAAAGGGCCATAACCGCCTTTTTCGGTTCATATTCGCCGCTGAAAGCCGTATCCCCTGTTTTTGAACTTCCGCTTTTAACTTCTTTTGAAACGGCAGTTTCAAAAACAAGCCCCTGGTTTTCTTTGAACGCAACAGTACAGAACCCGTTTTTGTCCGACGAACACTTATCCTGTTCCATAACGAACTGCCGCCCCGTAATCCTGTTTACCGACAAAAGCGCCAAGTCCCTGCATTCCGCGCCTCGGCCGGAAGGCCTCATAGTTACATATATAATGTATCCGCGCTCCGCCTCTTTTACTGCAAAAACCTTTTTAACTTCTATGTTTTTCCTTTCCAGCGCCGCGCGTACCTCTTTAGCTATGCTTTCGTTAAAACGCGGCATCTGCACAACCTGGCTTCCCAAATCGCCGACTATTTTCTCCACGCTTTTAAGCTGTTCGCGCAGTATATTGCGGCTTTCATTCATCCTGTTCTGCCATGCCATATTTGTTTTATATTCTTTGACGCATAAAACCGTTTCCTCCGTCAGTTTTGAAAGGCGCACGCAGCCGTTTTTAAGCCATGACGGGAGGTTTTTTTCATTGACGGCGCCGTTTGTTTCAATCTCGCCTATAACCTGCTGTATGGCTCCGTACACTTCAAAGCTTTTTGTTCTCCAGCAGTAAAGCGACATACTGCAGCTTTCGCATACCCTTCGGCTGACGTCGTCTATTATAACCCCCGCTCCTTTAGGAGTTATGCCCTCTGTTTCTTCCGCCGTTTCAAAGGCCCCGGCAAGAGCGCCGAACGCCCCGGCAAAGGCTTTAAGCTTTTTATTTGTAAGCTCTTTGATCCGCATAAAATATTCCTCGCTGTTAAATTCCGCTTCATGGCTTGCAAAAGTATTTATGTTCTCAAAAACCTTTTCGGGAGTCAGCACAAAAAATATTATTGCGGCCCCAATGGCCAGGCACACTGACACCGTCATTTCAGCCCCCGTATAAAACGCCGGTATTGCGGTCCCCGCCGCAAAGGAAAAAGCGGTCAACGCCCTTTTGCTGTTGAACGCTCCTCCGCAAAGGCCGGCTATCGAAAACATCATAAACATATTTACATCCCCGCCCGCCATTATAATCAGGCTGAACGCAAAAACCGCCCCGGCGGCGCATCCTACGGCGGAGCCTGCCGAATACCCCGCCAAAAGTATTATGTATGAACCTGCCGCCACCGCTGCCGCAAAACCGAAAAAGCCTTTGCTTCCCAAGGCGCATATTGCAATTATCGCCGCCGATGCCGCAAGTATAAATTTATCGTCGCTTAACACATGCCTGTTTATGCCGTCGTTTAAAACTTCGGTGCCTTTTTCAAATATAACTGCAAGGGAGAAAACCGCCGCGGCTTCAGCCGCTATACGCACCGCAAGGAAAAGTCCCGCTCTTTCCGCAACCATAAAACAGACCCCTCCGAATATGAAACACAGGCTTCCTTTCACGGCATTGATATACTGCCCGTAACGCGAGCTTTTTATGTCAAGGAAAAATTCCGAAACCGCCGCCGCCGATAAAGCAAATATATAAATCGGAACTCCATATATGCCGCCCATTGAAACATACCCCAAAAACGCCGCCATGCATATAACATAGAACCGGGCGCCTTTTCCGAAATGCGCGGAAACAAACGCCATTCCTATTGGGTTAAAGTTTCCGAAAACCGACGCCCCGCCGAAAAGGAACCCCAAAACACAGCTTACGGCCGTCTGTTTTATATCCTGTATATTGTCAATAGGCAGGACAAATTTTCTGCGCGCTGTTTTCCTTTTACTTTTATATTTGGATTTCCTGCTTACACTTTCCGGCATGATAACTTTTCCATATGCAGCAACAGGCCTTTCCATATTCATCACCTCGCGATAAGTATAAAACAGCCAGTCCTAAAAAATTTGTCAAACTTGGTACGGTATTACATAAAAATTATATTCTTTTTCTACATAAAAGGGCGCCGTCCCTCATGCGCCATGTATATTGCCGTTTTTTAACGGCGCGTTATGATGTATTTGCGCCGCGCGGCATAAATATCCGCGATTTTTCCAAGTTAAAGCCGCCGCATACGCAAATAAATAAAAAAAACGGTATTTTCATATTTATACTCCATTCAATGAAAATACCGCCCTATAAAAACATATAAAATTATATTCCCTTCATAAATCACCTTGCCCTGAATATATTGTAACAGCCTTAGCCGCACGGCATATAAAAATCAACATCCATATTCGTCGTCGTCATATAAATTGCCCGGCCTGAAATACGCCGCCGTTTTCGGCCTGCCGCTTCTCTTTTTTTCAAATCCTTTTTCCCTGCGCTTTTCGGCCTCCGCTTCTTTCTCCATTTTTCTCATTCTTTCATACCTGTCAAACTCCGATACTTTTTTAGACACTTTACTTCTCCCCCGGTTAAAAAATAAAAATACCGCCATAAAACCATAACTCCTAAAATAAAATATATAATTCATCGGCTGAAATAGGCATACGCACATATGCAAATTCCAATTTTAAAAAATGCCTTTAAAATATAATATATTTTATTAATAAAGCGTTATAATTCAAAAATAAAGACAAATTAACACATCAATTATTGTTCAAATTTGCTATAATGTCAATATTTATTTTAAAATCTATTGATAAATATCAAAAAAAGTATATACTTAAAATATAATATAAAAAATAATTCGTTTGCATTAAAAATTTTTATTTAAGGAGGTCCCAAAATGAAACAAAAGCCCATTGCACTTTCTAAAAGCGACCTAGCCATACTCGAATCCTACAAGGTGCTTGCCGAGGGACTTGCCAATTATCTTGGCGACGGCTATGAAATCGTTATCCACAGCCTTGGAAACCTTGAACATTCTGTTATAAAAATTATAAACGGCTATCACACCGGCCGTAAGGAAGGCTCGCCTATTACGGATTTGGGGCTTACCATGGCCAAAAATATAAACGAAAGCAACCACGAAAAATATATGTCCTATTTTAACAGGACTCCCAAAGGCGAAGATCTTAAATCAACCTCAATCGCCATAATGGGCGAAAAAGGCAATGTTATCGGCCTTTTATGCATTAACCTTTATATGAACACGCCTCTTGGCAGCATATTAAACAACCTTACGCCCACTTATGAAGAAGGCAAGCCGCCTAAAAGTTTTGCCGAAAGTTTTGTTGAGGATGTCGACGAACTTCTGAAGCTGAGCCTTAAGGAAGCGTCCGATAAAGTTTATAACGACCGTAATATCGCCACCTCAAACAAAAACAAAGAAATAATTACCATACTTAACGAAAAGGGAATTTTTAATTTTAAGGACGCCGTAGTTAAAATTGCCGATATGATGGGTATTTCAAAAAATACCGTTTATATGCATATCCGCAACATCGGCAAAAAATAACCTACATAAATATTTTAAATATTTACTGCAAATGCCTTTATCCGCCGCGCCGTTGCACGGCAATCCGGATAAGGGCACATTTTTCGCCGTTTATGAAGCGCGGCGATATACCGCGTCAGTCAGTCTGCCGGTTTTATTTATAATGCTAAACCTTATCCCCCGCGGATCATTTGTATATTCAGCATTTGCTCCGCTTAACCCTGTCCGTTTGTTTATGCTTCATTTTATATGTAAAAACATGTTTGTAAATTTATACCGCAATTCCTTTCCACGGCATATTTTTTAATGTCCGTATCCAGCCAAAAAAACGTTTGCCGTATTCATGTGACGTCCGTTATGCGTTTCACAGCCCGGATATTCCCACATGACGTTAAATACATACTTTGCCGAAAAACATCGTCTCATCGTATTATTTCCGCTTTATAAAATTGCTTTATAATAAGCCCGTAAAGATATGCGGCCGTGTTTTCGCTGTAAATATGAATAACAATACAGTCCCCGCCGGGTATATTATTTAATCACGGCAAAAATCTTTATATGTATCGTCGGAAAATTCCCCGCTTTAGAATTCTCCTTGACAAAACAATTTTTTAAATTAACACAAGAAAAACAGCGGTCTATAACCTGATCTAAAAATTGGAAATTCATAAAAACCCCATAAATTCTGCCTAAGTTTAAACCGCTGTTCCATATTAAAAAATTTTACCGTATTTGCGCATGCTGTCTGCGGTATGTATCGTTATCCTTCTGCCTTAGCTGTGTTTCGACGTTCAACAGCTCGGCCTCCAACACTTCCCTGTTTTTTTCGTCGGCAACGGCAATCCTACGCTCCAACTGCTCTTTTGTCTGTTTCAGCTTTTCTATTTCCCTGTCGACCTTTTCGGTATCCATAGTCGTCTTTGAGCTTTTAACCTTTTGAGATGTTTCCGTTTCATCAGCTTCCTGAAATTTTATAGTTCTAAGGCCGTTTTCATTATATTCGGCTTTATATATTCCGGCGTCCTCTACAGGTTCTTCATGGATATATGAATCAAACCTCGGCGCGGCAAATCCCAGCCCTTGTTTTTCCGCCGTACCTATATTAGACGGAATATCAATCTTATGTACGTCGCCGTTTTTAATTTTGTCCACAGCCTCATTAATAATCGAACAGTACCTGTCCATATTCGGTTTTACAGCTTCTGCCGGCGGCATGCCGCTGTCGCTTGGTTTGTCTTTGTCCGGCAAATATATTACAAATTCCGAATTTTCAACCATTTCGTCCGGCAGTCTCGGCATTTCGCCGATAATCAAGCCATGCCTTTCTCCGCCCTCCGCTTTCCCTATCCTTTCACGGTTTGAAATCCCGGTATTTCGGCCTGCGGAATTTAACATATTTGCAAAACCAATGTTTCCTTCCATATTTCTCACCATCCCCAAATCAACTTCTTCCTATGCAAATAAAACTTTTTAATATATATATCGGATAAATTATATGTATTATAACATATATCAATATTTTCTATAAAATATTCCCGCACTTTTGATAACATTGAAATTATTTCCTCTCATTTGCCACCGCAAAAGCTTAAAAATCAAAAACAGCCGTATACCGACGCAGTTTGTACTGCACAGTATACGGCCGCTTTCCCGTTATTCATAAACCCCAAATAAATTCTATTGCTTTTTTAATAAGCAGTATAAATTTAAAACCGCTTATATCGCGAAATTAATATTTTTCCGGGAAGAAAAGCTTGTTAACTTTTTCGTCAGCAGGCTTTCCTACCATTGTGCCGATTAAGAAGCACACAAGGCCTACAGTCATACCGATTATAATATTGTGGAACTGGCCCACTTTAATATTTAATGCCATTGTTATGCAGTAAGCCGCCGTGCCGCCGACCATTCCCCAAAGCGCTCCCGTAGCGTTTGCTTTTTTCCAGAAAAGCCCAAGCACAAATGTCCAGAAGAATGCCGTTTGAAGTCCGCCGAACGCAAACATATTGATCCAAACGATAATGTCGGGAGGATTAACAGCCATAAGAACTGATATAATACCCATAGCGGCTGTAACGCCAAGTGAAATTTTGCCGACTTTTTTCTGATCGATTTTTTCGCCTTTAGATTCTTTCTGATACATATAAATATCTTTAACAATTGCAGACGAACCGGCAATAAGCAATGAAGAAATTGTCGACATAGTTGCCGCAAGAGGTCCGATAATCGTGATGCCCGCAAGGAACGGGTGCATATAGTTGGCTACAAGCGTAGGAACAACCGTGTCGGTTGAAGCGCCTTCCGGAATTGATGTAAGCACGCCCCTTGAAAGAACGCCGAGCATATGCATGCCTACCATCATTGCGCCTACTACGATTGTACCGTAAATCATAGCCCTATGTACTGATTTTGTGTCTTTGTAGCTGAGGCAGCGAACATTGCTCTGTGGAAGTCCGAGAGTACAAACGCCGCAAAGCATCCACTGTGTGATGTAAAGCTGTACCGGTATTGTAGCTACGCCGCCGCTTTCGGCAGTCGGGCTTAACATATTGAACCCTTCCCCTGTTTCAACAGCCGTAGCGGAAACCTGGTTGATTGTGGCCATAATGTTGTCAATACCGCCGCCTTTGCTGATAATTGCATATCCAAGGCAGAACATACCTATAAGCATAACGATCGCGCAGGCAGTATCTGTGATAGCAACGGCATTAAATCCGCCCACCGTCGTATAAAGCACGACAACCACAGCAAAGAATAAAAGCCCCATTTCGTAGCTTAAACCTGTTGCGGCCGAGAAAATCTGAGCGCCGCCGATAAACTGTCCGAGCATTGTAGTTGTAAAGAATACAATAATAACTATTGCCGAAATAACCGCAAGCACGTTTGACTGATAACGCTGCCTGATAACGTCTACAACCGTAACAGACTCGGTGCGCCTGCCGATAACGGCCATTTTTTTGCCGAGTACGCCGAGAACTATAAACGCGGCGACAACCTGTGTCGATGCATAGTAAACCCAGCCGAAACCTTTTTCCCATGCAACTCCGGGGCCGCTGAGGAACGAACTAACCGAACTGTATGTTGCGACAAGCGTCATGGCAAGAACGAAACCGCCTAAGCTTCTTCCGCCTATGAAATAATCCTTTGAATAGTTTTCGGCCCTAGCGTCCGAAGACGTTTTCTGAATATAAAAGCCCATGCCAAGAAGTATAATAAAGAATACAAATACCGGGCTAATCCTTAAAAAAGCAGCCATTCGTTTCCCCTCCTTTTAGTCTCTCTTCGATACGTCCACAACGGGCTCGTCGTCATCAAGGTCAAAATCCTTAAACACAAATTTTGTAAGGAAAACAACCAATAAAATCGACAAAACCCAAGAGCCCACGCAGCTTAACACAAACCACAGCGGCATACCGAGAATTGTAGCCGTGGAATCCGCAAGCCCAAATCCCGTTACCCACCAGAATGCGATTATAATAAACGCAACTATCCATGTGGCTTTAGCTTCTTTATTCATCTGAATAAATTTTTCCTTGTAACTCATTTTTTCCATAAACTATCCCTCCTTATAAAAATTCGCCTCATACGTCAGAAACAAACGCACGGCCGCTTTATTATTGCCTTTTGCATTTATAATAACATATTAATTACCGCCGTTGTCTCTGCCGTAAAATGCTGATATTCCAACGGAAACCTTTATTCCGCCAAATATTTCACGCTTAAAAACCGCGGCGCCGCTTTCAGGCGGGACGCCGCATCCCTACTAATTTCTTTCGTAACATACTTCGCCGTCTATCATTGTCAAGTCTACTTTCAGTTTATATATGTCCATAGGATCAATGGAAAGTATATCGTCGGAAAGAACTATCATGTCGGCAAGCTTGCCGGTTTCCAGGCTTCCTTTGATATTTTCCTCATAAGAACCGTACGCTCCGTTATATGTAGCCACTCTTATGGCTTCCATAACCGAAACGGCCTGCGTCCTGTCGCATTGTACGTTTTGGCTCCTGTCATACCTGTTTACGGCTCCGTCGATGCACTCAAGCCCCCACGGACCGCTCGGCGCGTCGCTGTGGAGCGAGCACATAACGCCCGCGTCAATCATGCTCCTTAAAGCTCCGAGATATTTGTTCCTTTCGCCGTAGAACTTCATATAGTTGGCCCCTAACCTGGAAACCAGACCGGCGTTAACCGACGGGCAGATATTCATTTTAGCCATTCTGTCGATTAAATCCTGATCGACAAGCGTGCAGTGCTCAATCCTATGGCGGAGATCCGGGCGGGGATTTGTTTCAAATGCCTTTTCATATCCCTCAACCATAAACTCAATGGCGCCGTCTCCTATCGCATGGGCCGTCGCCTGACATTCGGCGTCGTTTATTTTTTTAATATATTCGGCTACTTCTTCCCTTTCCCAGCCTTTTTCACGGATAAGGCTCGGATCATGGCTGTACGGTTCCCTTGTATAACATGAAGGCCCGCCGCTTCCGCCGTCTATCATAAACTTGCAGGAACCGACCCTGAAATATTCGTCGCCGAGACCCGTCATATAGCCGAGCTTCATAAAGTGATCGTTGTCCTCAAGGGAATACCTTTTTCCGAATATACTGTGAAGGGCCATATAAACGCGCACTTTAAACTTCCTGTCCCTTCCGCCGCGGCAAAGCTTCTGCATAGCGTGGTAAGAAGGCTTGTCACATGCGCCCATGTCGTGTACCGACGTAATACCGGCCTCCAAAAGTTCCTGATGGCTTTTCATGGCCGCTTTTACTTGCGCCTCCTCGTTGTAGTCCACCTTTCCCCAAAGGTAAAAATGCGTATGCCCGTACACCATACCGGTCAGCTTGCCGTCGATAACTTCAACCTCGCCTTCAGGCCATTTTGACGCATCCTCAGGACCGTATACTCCGAGGTATTCAAGGGCTTTTGAGTTATACACGCATACATGTCCGCCTCCGTGGTTGCAGTGGACCGGATTGTCCGGCGCTGCCGCGTCAAGTTCTTCAATGGTCGGATGTCTCTTTTCGGGCAAAAGAAGCGGTTCATATCCCATCATTGAAATCCATTCTCCCGGTTTTTTAATTTTAACGGCTTCTCTTATCTTATCAAAAAGTTCGGCAAGGGATTTGCAGTTGGCATAGTATGTATCAATCATAGGGGCGTCTATTTCCGGCTCTATAAGGCCCTTTAAAATCGGATGGAAATGTGTGTCTATAATGCCCGGCATGAGAGTTCTGCCTTTAAGGTCAATAACTTTTGTTTTGTCGTCTATTATTTTTTCAAGTTCCCCGTCATTTCCGACAAAAACGATTTTGTTCCCTTTTACTCCAACGGCGCTGACAATATCGTCATTTTTGTTAACTGTTATTACTTTGCCGTTTTTAAAAGCAATATCAACATATGAAAAATCAAAATTCATACTATAAACCAGCCCCTTTTATGTATATTTTTGTATTTTTTTACTATAGGTGTATTATGACACGTTCCTTGAGTAGAATGTCAACAGCGAGAATGTCAATTATTGTATTTTATTTAAAACAATTCAAAAAACACTACAGTTGATGTACCCGTGATTATGCCGAAGATCGGCGTCTTAAAACCGATATTTTCGCCGTTTTATTTGGATAAAGTATATATTTTTTATACTTTAAAACAATATAGTTACGGGAGCGTTTAATGTGATCAAATTAACACTATTAAAAATAAGTATAATTTAAGGGCATTTTTAATATTCAAATGCCCTTTTTTAATATACATATGACTACTATCTGCCGTATATGATTAACGGATAACGCCGTATATGTGCATTTTTATACTTATAGTGATGCAATAATAACACATACCTACAGCAAAATCAACAATTAATATAAATTTATCACTGCACACCGGTTATTGTCATCATTTTTATACAATATGCTTAATTGATATATAACTTATCGGCATATTATAAGAACATTGTCACAACAACCGTAATAAGCCCCGTAATACCTACTGCAAGCCCGCTCATCGCCCCTTCAATTTCCCCTATTTCTATAGCTTTCGACGTACCTGCCGCCGAGGAACTCACTCCTATTGCAACGCCGAGGGCAACCCTGTTTTTAAGCTTAAAAACCTTCATAAAAACAGGAGCGAAAACAGCGCCGACAATACCCGAAAATATAACCACCGCAACCGCAACCGGCACTATGCCGCCGAGGGCTTCGGCTATTTCCATCGCTATCGGGCTTGTAACGGCACGCGGTATAAGCGAGGCCGTTATACTTTCGTGCAGCAGGAAAAGCCTGCAAAAGAATATCGAACATGCAACGGAAGTAACCCCTCCCACAAAACATCCGGCTATAACCGGCAGGAAATTCCTTTTAAGAGTTTCAAACTGCCTGTAAACCGAAAGTCCGAGAGCCGCCGTTGCCGGCACAAGCATAAGGCTTATGGCCGCGCCGCCGCTATTATATTTTTCATACGGAATATCAAAAGCGGTAAGCGCCGCTATTGTGATTACAATGGCTATTAAAAGCGGGTTCGCAAAAGGCGTTTTAAATTTTTCTTTTATTTTGAGGCCGATCGTATACGCTATAAGGCTTAAAAACAATCCGAATATCTGAGTATTAATCAAAATATCTTTCATTTATTTTTCCCCCTGTTCTGTAAGGCCGAAACAAAGCATACCGTATAATAAGTCACAAAAAATGTTATAAAAGTGCATATTATGCTGATGAAAATTATAATAAGTATGCTTCCCTTTAAAATTTCATACTTTTCGATTATTGCCGTAGCGGCCGGCACAAAGAAAAACGCCATATTTCCCAATAGGAAATCCCCTGTTTCCTTAATTGCGTCCTCTTTTAAAAATTTTAAAAAAAGAAGCAGAAAAAGCATAATCATGCTTATGACGCTCCCGGGGAACGCAAACGGCAATACGGCGGATACAGCCTCGCCCGCAAGGCATACTGCCGAAATAATCGTCAGCTGTTTAATTATTTTCATACCCATTACCCCTTATCTTCCATTTTCCAGTTTATATAATAAAAGTTATTCTACCACCGGCAAAAATAAATGTCAACGAAGGCAAAATCACGGCTGTCTTACAGAACACGATAATAAAAAATTTTTTAAAATCCGTCGGCCGCTTTGCATAAAACGCACATTGGAGAGTAAAAGGAATTTTATGCGCTCCGTCCGTTTTTTTGCCGCGGATATTAAAACGTATAATTTTATGTTATAATTTAAAAACAGCCATAAAATTAAGGGAGGGTTACATATATGAAAGAAATCGAAACAACGGCCATAACCGAGGCCGTGAAAAAAATGTGCATTGATTCCAACTGTTTCTTAAACGGCGATATTCTTAACGCCCTTGAGGAATCACATAAAAGCGAAATATCGCCTATAGGGCGCGAAATGCTTTCTCAGATAATAGAAAACGCCGGCATAGCGCGCCGCGGACACATGCCCATATGCCAAGACACGGGGCTCGCCGTCGTATTTATAGAAATCGGCCAGGACGTGCATATCACAGGCGGCAGCCTGAAAGAAGCCGTAAACGAAGGAGTGCGCCGCGGATATTCCGAAGGCTACCTCCGCAAATCGGTAGTTTCAGATCCGTTTATACGCGTCAACACAAAAGACAATACCCCCGCAATCATACACTATAACATAGTCGAAGGCGACAGCCTTAAAATCGAAATAGCGCCTAAGGGAGCGGGCAGTGAAAATATGAGCAGGATTTATATGCTTAAGCCGTCGGACGGCATTGAAGGCGCAAAAAAAGCAATTCTCGAAACCGTTGAAGCGGCCGGCCCGAACCCATGCCCGCCAATGGTTATAGGCGTAGGATGCGGCGGAAATTTCGAGCTTGCGGCCATGCTCGCCAAAAAAGCCCTTCTCCGCCCCGTCGGTTCCCATAACCCGCTTAGCCACATACGCGATATGGAAATTGAACTGTTGGAAAAAATCAATAAAACAGGCATAGGCCCGCAGGGGCTCGGCGGAATTACGACGGCCCTCGGCGTAAACATAGAAACATATGCGACGCACATTGCCTGTATGCCCATAGCCGTAAACATAAGCTGCCACGTAACGCGCCATGCCTCGCACACATTTTAAAAGAAAGGGGAAACATTATGACAGTTAAAATAGAAACGCCGCTGACAAAAGAAAAGTGCGCCTCTTTAAAAGCAGGCGACATAGTTAAAATAACAGGCACAATCTATACGGCCCGCGACGCGGCGCACAAACGCATGATAGAAGATTATGAAAAAACGGGAAAATTCCCTTTTGAAATGAAAGACTCGATTATATACTATGCAGGCCCCGCCCCGGCAAAACCCGGGCAGGCAATAGGCCCGGCAGGCCCCACCACATCCTACCGCATGGACGCATACGCGCCGTTCCTTCTTGACATGGGGGAGAAAGGCATGATAGGCAAAGGGGCAAGAAGCATTGAAGTCGCGCAGTCAATGGCCCGCAACGGCGCAGTATATTTTGCCGCCACAGGCGGAGCGGCGGCCCTGATCTCAAATTCTATTAAATCGTGCGAAGTTATAGCTTATGAAGAGCTCGGCGCGGAGGCCGTGCATAAACTGTATGTGGAAGATTTCCCCGCCGTTGTCGTTATGGATGCAAATGGCGGCAATCTTTATGAAAGCGAAAAAGCAAAATACAGGAAACTTTAACAATGCCGTGCGTCAGCCGTTATTTTTCTCCAAAACGGCAAGCCGCGGTTACGTTATCCTAAGTTGACCGACAACCGCAAATACATAGGGCGCCGTTAAAAAAATTTCAAAAAATTTAAGCCCCGCCGAAATTATATTGCGCCCGTCCTTTTTCCTCCGGCCTTTAAAACGTCTTTCAGCGGGGCTTTTGCTTCTTTTTCAGTCATAATATATATTCGAGGACATCGGATCTCCCAGATATTCCAAATCATCCTTGGTATATTGATATGTAGGCGGGATAATGCCGTCTTTTATATTTTCAAGATTATGAAGCGGTTTAAGCGATTCAATATGAAAGTTATCGTACAAGTATATTGTTTCCAGCTTTGACATGCCCGCTATCGGATCTAAATTTCTTACGTCGTTTCCCCCTAAGTTTAAAAATATAAGTCCGGTAAATCCTTCTAAAAAGCTTATATCTGTAATCAGCGAAGAATCTTTGTTTTTGCAGCTGTGAATCGTGAGAACGGCCAATTCTTTTTTATTTGGCAAATATCGGATTGAGTTAAAATCATCGGATACGCAGGAGCTTATATACAAACATTTCAGCTTTTTCAGTTTTTTTAAAAATGAAAAATCGTTAATTTCCGAATCGGATAAAACAAGCGTTTCCAAATTTTCAAATCTTGACAATATTTCGGAATTATTCAGTTTTGTATAACTTATGCTTAATGAAAATATGTCATCAGGCGTTTCTTTTATTTCTTCAAGAGAATTATACCCCAATCCGTCCAGACTCCCCTGCCCGCTTATGGCGGAGAAAGGAAAATTTACTCCTATTATACCTCTTCCATACGGATCCTCCCCGTACAGATTTGGCTCCGCTTTTTCCGTTCCCGAAGCCGATTTCAAAGCGAATACCGCAAATACAAACAGGCATAACGCCGCGGCTTTTTTCCATCCCTTCATAAAAAATTCTCCTTATCTTTGCCTTAATTTCAGGCTTTGCAGTTTAAATTCTCCGCTTTAAGATTAAATTATTATCCTTTTGTTTTTCCGTTAAACTATAAAAATTAAAGGCGGCATATAAGCCGCCCGTTAAATCAGCCCTTTGTTTCCGACTGCTTTTTCCGTTCATATATTAAAACGTGATCGCCGTTTTTTAACGTGTGTCTGAAAGAACATTCCTCGCCGTTTACTTTGAGCGTTACCGGGCCCGATATATTATCAAGATCAAGGCCGGAATACTGGAGCATATCCATAAGATAGTACGGCTCTTTGTTTTTCTTTTCGGGAAGCGTCAACGACATGTCGTTGACTGTGAACGATATATTTCCGGCAAGCTTTGCGGCAATGCTTGTTTCCTCACGATCCGCAACTTTTTCCGCTTCATTTGCTTCATCGGCTGCATACTCTGCATATGTTTCCCGTTTGTTCCCAACTTCTTGAGAAAAACCGTATTCCTCCGCCGTTTCTTCTTTGAAGTTTTCCTGCTTTTCAAAGCCTTTTCCGTTTTCTTTTTTCTGCCCGAAAGCCTTTATCATATCCGTATATTCCCGGCTTAAAGGCTCAAACACAACGTTATCCCCGTTTTCAAGCTGCGTGTCCGCCGGGACTATTTCGCCGTTGACAACAATGTCCATGCCCGAAATTATCCCTTCTATATCCGTAAGATATGCCTTTGCGTTTTCGCCGTTTACAGCCGGAACAAATATAATATTATCGCCGGCACGCACAATATCCGAAAGCCTGCCTTCCCCGCCGTTTACCTCAAGCCTTGCGGGTTCTGCCTTTTCGCCGTAAAATACGCGCCTTTCGCCGTTTACGGTTACAACAACGTTTTGCCCCGAACGACCCATTATATCCTGATAGTTATATCCGTTCATCATCAAAAGATTCAGCACGGTAAACGCCCCGCTTCTGAAAAGCTTTGCGCTTTTGTCATTAAGGGTTACCCTGAAACCGTCGTTCGTCAGGTTAAGCCCGGCCGAAACCGCAATGCCTAATGGCGTTGTATATTCGGGATCGTTGAGATCGTAAATTTCCGATACGGCGCTCATACGGAAATTATTTCCTGCCGTAGCAACCCGTTTCGGATCCATTTTAAGGCTTTCCGTTATAATTTCTTTAAGCCCGTCCAACTTGCTCCCGCCGCCTGCAAGGAAAAGTGCGGACGGTTCCCCTCCGTTAACTTCAATTATGCGTTCGCTTATTTCACGGCAAAGCCTTTCAACGTCCGCATTTACACATTCCGTTATATCGCTTTTCGGAATATTCTGTTCAAAGCCCAGTATATCCGTAAAACGTATTTCATCTTTTGAATTAAGCTGAAACTTTATCTTTTCGGCCGTATCAAAATCAACGAGATATTTTTTCATAATGGATTCCGTTATCTCGTCGCCTGCAACCGTAGCCATTGTATATCCTATTACGCTTCCGTCGCGGCATACTGCAATATCGCTCGTTCCCGCACCTATATCCACAAGCGCCAAATTTAAAAGGCGCAGGTTTTCGGGTATTGCGGCGTTAATGGCCGCGATAGGCTCCAGCGTCATGCTTGCGATTTCAAGGCCGGTTTTGGCCATAGCCGTATAAAGGCTGTCGACAACCTCTCCCGGCAGGAAAGTTGCGATTATATCAACTTTCAGTTTTTTTCCGCGGTGGTCTTTAAGGCTTGACATCATGTAATTGTCTATATAGTATTGGCATACGTTATACCCCACAAGATAAAACCGGCGCGGTTCCGTATCCTGCCCTGCATTTGCTTCAAAAGTTTCTTCGGCCGCGCATATCGCCCCGGCTTCAAGGCGGCTGATTATTTCATCATTTATGACCTGCACGCCGTCAAGTTCCATCTCAAACACGGCGCGTTCCGTTTTAAGGGCACGCCCGGCGGCGGCCACACACACCCTGTCAAACCCGATCCCGACCTTTTCTTCAAGACGGCGTTTAACCGCGCCGGCAACAGACGCGACTTGATCGATGTCTTCAATCTGCCCGTCAACCATCGCCCTTTTGGTATGTTCGGCCTTTTCTACGGCAATAATATTGACTTTGCCGTTTTCAACAAAGCCCACCATGCCTATAATGCTTCTTGTCCCTATATCCAAAGCAAAAACCGTATTCTGCGGCGTAAGCGACTGTGATTTTCCGTTAGCTTCCATTTTATCCTTCCTCCGTACGCCCGGCATTCGCGCCGTCAGCCCTTTTTCTACATTTTATACATTTTTAAAGGGAATGTAAAGAGTGAAGTAAACGCAACCTCGTATACGCCGCATTTAAAAAAAGGCATAATACTTTTTGTGAATATATTACATATTTTATAAATATTTGCACAAATATCACAAATCATGTTGATGCCACGCTTAATAAAATATATTATTATTTTAAAGTAGGGGCGAACGTTAAACACTTTATTAAATATCCATATAATACCAAAAAATTTGCCGTTTGACATGTGTATTTTAGAAAGGTTGTGATATATCTATATTTTATCTGCACAGAAATTCCATTTTGGCTTTATATGGATTATTGTATAGAAAACTTTATATTCAATGAAGGTGGGGGAAATTATGAAAAAACTGTTTAGCTTGGTTTTATGCCTTTCATTGACAATATGTTTCGCAACAAGCGTTTCAGCCGCACCCAGATATGCAAATTCAGGTTTTATTTATGGATTTCAAGATTGGGATGGCGATCAGGTAAAGCCGGGAGATCAAATCATAAAAACAGCCGACGAATGTTACAACGCTTTAGACTATGTGCTGAAATGGGGATACGACGGTCAAGTAATACTTAACCCAAAACTTGCCGATATGGATAACGATAGGCTTGACAGCGCAATAATCTACTTTGCCGGACACGGAGATGGACTTTCGATAGATTTAGGATACGGTATGGGAATTTCCAACGGTACAGGAAAGGATTATAAAAATATCGAAAACCTGGATTTCAATCAGGTGCAGTTGGGAGTTTTATCAGCCTGCTATTCGGCGGTTCCCGGCATACCTTCAATAGCCAAACAAATTAACGATAATGGAGCGGCATGTACGATTGGCTGGAAAGAAGACGTCCAGTCGCCGTCTTTGAAAGATTTTAACGCAAAGTTTTTTGAACATTTAGATAATGGTGATAATTTTGAAAATACCGCCGCTGGAGCTGAAAATGATTTAACAAACGGTTCGACATTACCTTCATACCATCCTACGGCAACCGTATTCAATTATGAGTTTTTCGGCAATAAACAGAATACAATAGAAAAATTAAGCAACAAACAATCAGAGAATAAAAAAGGAATAGAAAGCCTTTTACATGAAGGTCTTGAACAATATGTTATTACAGATGATGTATCTTATAAACATATGTCCGGCGAATATGGTGAAATAGAAAATTATATAAAAGAAAACATAAATAACGAATTTAATCTCAACGACTACACTATATACGAAAAAGAACGTTCAAAAACAGTTCAATATAAACCAGTTTATTTCAGATACAATCTTAATGGCATTGAAACGGATTTCGGTTACAATATATTAATAGAAAATGATAAAGCTGTACTGATTACTGTTGCAGGAACCCCAATTTCAGAAAATACGCCTCTCACGCTGTCGGAAAACAACTACACCGACGAGGAGCTTTTTGATATTGCCATTGAGGAACTCGGGTTCGATAACGAAATCAAGAATAAGCGGGCGTCGCGCATGTACCTTTCGGCAACGGGCGAAATACTTTATCAAGTTGAAATAACCTATTATGACTATTATAACAACGGCAGTACGACGGCGTTCTGCGTCGGATACAGTTTTACGGAATAAATCATTGTTCCGGCAAAACAGCTGATTCTTTAATACATTAAGTAACGTCAGGCCGCGGCAACAATATGCCGCGGCCTTTCCGTTTTCATAATTTAAACTTCCGTTTGCGTTGCTGTAACTATAAAACTTTATAAAATATTGCATAACTTTGCGCGCCAAAAATCCTTTGCATGGGGCCGTCAATTCCTTTAAAACTTATTTCAAAAAAGCCGTCCCCTTTCAAAAATCAGTATTTATATTGGCGTTTATATATCCGCCTTCCCAAAACCTTGAAAACGCCGCCGCATTAAAACACAACCGTAAATATCCGCCTCAAATATTTTCATCGTTAAAACAAATAATCCCGCTTAATACAAACCGTCGGCACGCTTTCGCATGCCGACGGTTTATCCCGTACCTCTGTGAAGTTTAAATTTTTACCGCTTCGGACATCGCGTCAAACAGCGCTGTCCTTCGGAAATCCCGAGTATTTATCAGAAATCCCTGAATACAGCCCCTGTGTTGGCGCTCGTAACAAGCTCCCTGTATCTTCTGAGATACCCGTTCGGCACGTCCTTAACGACAGGCCTGAAGTTTTCACGGCGTTTTGCAAGTACCGCTTCGTCAACTTCAACATTAAGAGTATTATTGTTCATATCTATTGAAATAATATCGCCCTCTTCTATAAGGCCTATCGGCCCGCCTGCCGCCGCTTCGGGAGAAATATGCCCTATAGCCGCCCCGCGGGATGCTCCGGAAAAACGCCCGTCCGTTATAAGCGCAACGCTTTTGTCAAGGCCTAATCCCGCAAG
Source organism: Anaerotignum faecicola (assembly GCA_024460105.1). Taxonomy (NCBI): domain Bacteria; kingdom Bacillati; phylum Bacillota; class Clostridia; order Lachnospirales; family Anaerotignaceae; genus Anaerotignum; species Anaerotignum faecicola. The sequence continues at coordinate 234,334 of JANFXS010000004.1, read as the reverse complement.
CGTTGCCGTCGGCGCAAGCATCTCCCTCATGCCGGGGCCGCCTTTCGGCCCTTCATATCTTATAACAATAACGTCGCCCGAAACTATTTTTCCGGCCGTCATGGCTTCAATGCAGTCTTCCTCGCTGTCAAACACCCTTGCCGGGCCTTTATGCACAATCATTTCGGGCAGTACGGCGCCTTTTTTAACAATAGCCCCGTCCGGCGCAATGTTGCCCCAAAGCACTGCAAGGCCGCCGTCCGGCGAATATGCCGTTTCCCTGCTCCTTATAACGTCCCTGTTCCTTACCTTTGCATTTTTGATATTTTCGGCTACCGTCCTGCATGTGCAGGTTATAAGGCTTGTGTCAAAAAGGCCGTAGCTTTCCAGTTCTTTCATAAGCGCGCTTAGGCCTCCGGCCTCATCCAAATCCACAAGGCAGTCGGCTCCGGCGGGGGCAAGCTTAACAAGGTGCGGCGTTTCCTTGCTTATTTTGTTAATATCCTCAAAATTAATAGTAAGCCCGGCTTCATGGGCGATAGCAGGCAGGTGCAGGGCCGTATTTGTCGAACATCCCAGCGCCATATCAGCATGGAGCGCGTTTTTTAGGGATTTTTCGGTTATAATATCCCTTGGGCGCAGATCTTTTTCAAGTATTTCCATAATTTTCATGCCCGCTTCCTTTGCAAGCCTTATGCGCCCCGCATGCACGGCCGGTATTGTCCCGTTGCCGGGAAGCCCCATTCCTATAATTTCCGTAAGGCAGTTCATGGAATTTGCCGTAAACATTCCGGCGCAGCTTCCGCATCCCGGGCAAGTATTGTTTTCAACATCCATAGCTTCCTCTTGAGTGCACAGCCCCTGTTCAAGCTTTGGTATAAACTCATATCCGTTTGAATAAGTGGTTTTCGAGCCGTCCATAAGTTTTCCGGGCATCATAGGCCCGCCGCTTACAAATATACTAGGAAGATTAAGCCTCAGCGACGCCATCAGCATGCCCGGCACAATTTTATCACAGTTCGGAATAAAAACAAGCGCGTCAAAAGGGTGCGCCTTTGCCATTATTTCAACGCTGTCGGCGATATGCTCGCGGCTTATAAGGGAATAATGCATTCCGTCGTGCCCCATTGCAAGCCCGTCGCAAACGCCTATTGCCGGAAATTCAAAAGGCGTGCCGCCTGCAAGCCTTATGCCGTCTTTAACGGCCCGGGCAATTTGATCCAAATGCATGTGTCCCGGTATTATCTCATTTTTGGCGCATACAACGCCTATAAGCGGCCTCTCGATTTCCGCATCGGTAAGGCCGAGGGCTTTTAACAGCGTCCTGTGCGGCAGTTTTTTGGGGCCGGTTTTCATTGCGTCGCTTCTCATATTAAACATCTCCTTTAACAAATAACAAAAATCAGTCTGACAACTTTAAATTAATTTTATACAACGCATACCATAATGTCAATATATTTCTGGACATGAACACATTTATCTGATAAAATCAGTCTTACAACTTACGTAGGAGGAAACATATGCCCAACGAATTTATACCGGTTTCACAGTCGATTGCGAACCGCATAAGCGATATGATATTTTTAGAAAAAAAGTACATGCCCGGCGACAGGCTCCCCAACGAATACGATCTGAGTTCAAAGTTAGGCGTAAGCAGGACTTCTTTGAGGGAAGCCATAAAAATTTTAGCGGCTAAGGGCGTGCTTGTTATAAAGAGGGGAAGCGGGACATTCGTATCGTGCGCCCCGGAAACAAGCGGCGATCCTTTCGGCATGAAATACCTTGAGGACAAAAAAAAGCTCGTAAAAAACTGGTTTGAGTTCCGCCTTATACTGGAACCGCCCAATGCGAAGCTTGCCGCCGTTAACGCAAGCCCGTTTGAAATCTCGCAGATAACGGCCGCTTCAAACCATATACTTGAGCTTATAAAAAGCGGCCGCCCGTTCATAAGCGAGGATCAGCATTTTCATGCGCTGATAGCTACGGCGACAAAAAACGACGTTATAAAGCTTACCCTCCCTTCTCTCGAAGCCGCCGTAAGCGACGCCATCAACACTTCGTCAAAAATAGGGCGCGCCCCCATGTCCACGGAAAACGTGGAAATTTACCACCCGCATATTGCAAAATTCATAGAGTACCGCGACGGCGACGGGGCCGAAATGGCTATGCGGCTTCATATACTGCGCGGCCTTAAAGACCTTGAGGATGCCTGAATCCCGCGGTATGCGCCGCCAAAATTACGCCGAATCCGCCCGCTTGTATGTAAACCGGATTTTTCTGCAAAAAATAAACGCGCCGGAATAGTTTATCTTATCATATCCGACGCGTCTACCACCGTCCAAATTTCAATTTTAAAATCATAAATCCCGGCCTGTATTGTACGGCGTATGCTTTAGCTTTTTCCGCACAGCCGCTGAGAAGCCCATGCAAATCGACGTATAATTTTTTATACAAGGCGGCATTTGCAAAGGCATACAGGCTCCATACCTTGGGTACATACGGTTGAGGACTGCATTAAGCCGCCCGATACCGGCGTTAAAAGTATTTGACGTAACTTTGACTGCCCCTGCATGCTTTTTCCTCGTTCTTTGCCGCCCTCAACTCTTTACTCCGCATGTGAAAATTTTTTGTTATTCAACGTGCAAATGCGCAGACTTACCAAGAGGTAATGGAGCGAACCGTGCGATAGCCGCGGCGCGTTTTCCAACGGAAAATTCAAGAGTTCACAGGCAAGTATTCTAAGTTCCGAAGAACAGAAAAATTTACCGTATAGAGCATGCATCCCCTTGCAAACCGAAGGTATAATAAATTTTTCTCTATAGGACGCTGCAAATACTTGAACATACTGCCTAACTTCCCTTTTGGCAAACGCCACGCGCCGTTATTCTTTTACAGTTCGTATATTTGCATGCGGGCAAGCCCGCGCATTTGCGCCTTGAATAACAAAAAAATCTCCGCACGGCGTCTAAAATATCAAAACGGCGTCGGCAATTTAAAATAAAAAACCAAAGCGGCGTCAAAAGTATTTGACGCCGCTTTTATGCCGCTAATAAGCCCTCAACCGTATATGCCATTGTAAACCTAATGAAAAACACGTTTAATCCGCATGTGCGGCTACCATAAATTTTTTTGCCGTCAATCAGTCCGTATCGTTATAACGCTTAAGTAAGTCCTGCGCCAAACAAAGCGGAATTCTATTTACGGTGCATGCATATTTTTACAATCCAATAATTTCACCGAAAAGTCCCTTTATAAAATTTTAAAGGGCCGTCATGTTAAAAGCACGCATTTATTCATACCTGAAATCAAGCTCAGGGTTTTTAAGCGTAACTTTAGCGCCCGCCGGTACGGATTCCGTAATAAATACGTTGCCCCCTATAACGGAATCGGCTCCTATGACAGTTTTCCCGCCGAGTATAGTCGCCCCTGAGTATATAGTTACATTATCCTCAATAGTCGGATGCCTTTTTACGTTTGCCAAAAGCTGGCCGCTCCTTGTGGAAAGCGCGCCGAGGGTAACGCCCTGATAAAGCTTGACATTGTTGCCTATATTTGTAGTTTCGCCTATAACAATTCCCGTACCGTGGTCTATGAAGAAATATTCCCCTATCTGCGCCCCGGCGTTTATATCTATCCCCGTTTTCCCGTGGGCATATTCCGTCATTATGCGCGGCACAAACGGAACGTCCATTTTATAAAGCTCGTGGGCAACCCTGTAAACGTATATTGCAAAAAGCCCCGGATATGAAAATATAATTTCTTCCTTGCTTTTCGCCGCCGGATCGCCGTCAAAACCGGCCTGTATGTCTTTAAGGAGCATCTGCTGTATATAGGGAACCTTTTCAAACAAACGGCAGCTTATTTCTTCCGCCCTCAGCGCTATTTCCTCTTCTGTGGCGTTATCGGCGTTTTTATATAGTATGGCCGTTTCAACCTGTAGTTTCAAAGCTTCATAAAGTTTCGTTATTGTGTGCCCGATAAAATATTCCGGTTCGGACGCCTTTATATTTTCGCTTCCGAAATACCCGGGAAACATAACGCGTCTTAATTCCTTTATTATCTGTATAATAACATACCTGCTGGGAAGTTTCCTTCCCTCCCTTGTTATAAAAAGTTCCTCGTTTTTGCAGTTTTCTGTTACGGAGTGTACGGCTTTATTAATAACTTTCCTAATGTCGTTTTCCATATGATATATCTCCTATCAAAATAATATGTTTTATACATTATCTCAAATAAAGGCAATTTCTTCAAGCATAAATTTGCGACGCTTTTTTCCGCAGGCAAAGACTCCGCATTTTCATTTGTTCCGTTTAAAGTTCGCCGTTCAGCCGCCGCTTAATCCGCTCTGTGGGGAACATATCTTTAATATCCGCTTTTTCAAACAAATTCGGCGGCAGTTCTTTTTGTCCCGTAAATTTCAGGTACCAATCAACCGCCCTTTTGTCGATTATAATTTTGCCGCGTCCGGCCCAATGCCTGTTGCTCTCCCGTTTTTTCACGCCTGAAATCCAATATTTATCCCCATTTTCTACGTCTTCATAATTGAAATAATATCCGGTGCGCTTCTGAAAAGCGCGGTCGTTAAAATAAACCGTCTTTCTGCTTTTTGAAGTTTTCACATAGCCGATCCATGCCGGGCCGTCGTCCGAATACCCTGTTTTTAACTCTATATACATTAAATCTTTTATCAAGTTTTCTCCCCCTTCCGAAATCCGAACGCGGCTTAGAGCCACGCCGCATTATTTCCCGGTTTATAGCCTCTAGGGCCGCATATTTATTTTCACATAAGTCTTTGCCGGCGGCATAAACGCATCTTTCCTCCGACGCTTTTCCTACGTCGGCCCAATCGCAAGCGTAATTACAAATTAAGATACCTTAAAGAGCTTCTTATAAAAAGTTCAACTCCGTATTTAAGCACGTTTTCATCTATATTGAAGCATGGGTGGTAATGCGGGTAAACGCTTCCTTCCGACGGGTTGTTAATACCGATAAAAGTCATAACGGAAGGTATGCGCTGGCTGATTTCGGCAAAGTCCTCTCCTAAAAGGCTTTTAAATTCCCTTATATTCCCGTTTGTGCCGAACACCGTTTCCGCCGCGCCTTTAACAAGGCTTACAAGGGCGGCGTCGTTTATCAGCGGCGGGTTGCTCGGTATAAAAGATATTTCAAACTCAAGATCCAAGGCGCTGCAAATGCCCTGCACAATTCTTCTGAAAGAGCTTTTTACTTTTTCCTTACCGCCGTCGCCGCCTGAAAAAAGGAACCTGATCGTACCGCCCATTTCAACCCTGTCGCTTATTATGTTCCTTGCCGTACCGCCGCTTATTTTTCCTACCATTACGGCCATAGGGCACAAAGGATCGTATTCCCTTGTGCACAATGCCTGAAGGGAATCTATAATTTTCGCCGCGCCGAGTATCGCATCCTTTCCCGTATGCGGCAGGGAAGTGTTCGCCGATTTGCCGTAAACCGTTATTTCAAACTCTTCCGTAGTGCCTATAACGGGGCCGCTGCTCAGCCCTATTTCGCCGCTTTCAATCTGATTCCAAAGCTGCACGGCAAAAGCCGCGTCCACAGCCGGGCTTTCAAGCACTCCGGCGTTTATCATTTCCAAAGCTCCCGTAACTTCCTCATTAGGCTGGAAAACAAATTTTATATTGCCCCTGAATTCGTCCCTGTGCCTTGAAAGTATTTTGGCCGCCACAAGGAGCATCGCCATCTGGCCGTCATGGCCGGAGGCATGCATTACCCCTTCGTTAACGGACGAAAACGGGAGCCCCGTTTTTTCTTCCACAGGCAGGGCGTCCATGCTTGAGCGGAGGAGTATTGTCTTTCCTTCTCCCGCCGTGCCCCGCACTATGCCGACAACGCCTGTTTTAGCTATGTTTTTAACCTCGATATCAAGCTTTTTCAAATATCCGTATATTATCTGCGACGTTCTGAATTCTTTAAATCCTATTTCCGGATTTTCATGGAAATCGCGCCTTAACGCTATAATTTCGCTTTCATACCCCGCGACTTCCCTTTTTATATCAAACACCTGAAAACGCCCCTTTCATTTCTGCCGTTCGGCGCCCTCCCCTATTTTAGAACTCATAAGGCATACTGAACCGACAATAAGGGCTATGCCGGCTATTTTAAGCGGCGTCGGGCTTTCATTATACGCAAAGCATCCCAAAAGCATTGCGCTTATCGGCTCTGTCGTTGAAATTATGGACGCTTTCGACGCTTCCACATGTTCAAGCCCTTTAAGATGCAGGAGGTAAGGCAGTATCGAAATCGCTATGGCAAAACCGGCCATACTCAGCCATGCCCCCGAGGCAGTGACCTTTGATATTGTGTCAACGGGATTTGCCGCTGCCGAAAAAACGAATATCGCGACAAAAAACAGATAGAAAGTAACGGTTTTTGCCGAATAGCCGCTAAGGTATTTTTTCCCCAGCACATTGTAAAGCGCGAAAGTAAACCCCGAAACTACGCCGAAAAATATGCCCGACGCGCTGTATGACGCCCCCTTCGTTTCAAGGGCCCCCGAAACAAAAAGGCAGCCGATCGTAGTTATAACTATAACCGCCACTTTTTTGGGAGTTATTTTTTCCCCGAACATGAACCTTGAAAGCACCAGCACAAACGCCGGATATGTATAAAAAAGCGCCCCGGCTACGCCGACGGACGTTTCGTTTATGGCAACGACGTATGCCGCCCCGTATGTGCAGTACCCAAATACGGCAATGGAAGCTATGCCGAGAAAATCCTTTATACTGCGGATTTTAAATATCCCCCTGTCGGTTATGAAAAAAACGGCCCCTATTATCAAAGCCGCAATCATGTTTCTTACAAGATTCATCTCCGACGGCGTAAATCCGTACCCGGTAAGCGTTTTTGTAAAAAAGCCGGTAACTCCCCAAAGCACTGCCGCAACCGTTATGTAAAAATATGAAACCGCCTTCCTGCCCATTTTAACACCAACCCTTTTGTCATTTTTCAAAGAATTATATACGAACGGCTAAAATAAATCAACACATTTATATGTATACAGATTAATTCGCAAAATACGGCGTGCGGCCGTAAAATTTTATCCGTCCCCGTAAAATAAATCCGCCCCGTTTCCGCCAATACATAGACGCGCCGTTTTTTACAGTTAAATCCCAACTTCATTATGCCTGCAAATCATATCCATATAACGATATGCGGCTGTATTTCATAACGGCTCATATAAAAATTAAAGGCCGGCAAACCTTTTAAACCGGTTTGGCGGCCTTTAAACTATGCGCAATAAATTTCAGCTCTGCCGAAAATACCCGCTTAATAAATTTTTACGTCGCGGATATTATAAAACGGCAACCGCGTCAATTTCCAGGTTCGCTCCGCCCGCAAGATCCGTAATCTGCATCGCAATCCTTGCCGGAGGGTTTTCGGGGAAGTATGAAGAATACACCTCGTTAAAATCAGCCATCATTTTTATGTCCTTTACAAACACATTAACTTTTACTATGTCTTTAAGCGTGCCTCCGGCGGCTTCGACAGTATTTTTGAGGTTTTCAAGGGCATATTTTGTTTCTATCTTAATATCGCCGTTTCCGACAATTTTATCCGTTTTCGGATCGTCGCCGCATACGCCCGCAAGATATACGGTGTTGCCCGCCTTTACCGCCTGCGAATATGGGGCGGTTGGTTTTGTGGCTTTTTCGGTAAATATAAACTCTTTTTCCATTTTTCGCACTCCCATTAATAATTATCGTTTACAATCTGTTTAACGGTTTCCATGCTTATGCCGTTTCCCGTTACGATTATGGCTACATTGCTGCCTTTTTTAATCGCGCCGCTCCTTAAAGCGTATGCAATTCCGGTTGCGCTTGCGCCTTCGGCAATTACATGGTGGTTTTCCATTATGTATGCGATGCCTTTCGATATTTCCTCTTCGCCTACCTGTACGGTTTCGTCGACATAGTCCCTTACAATATCAAAAGTATATTTATTGTCAAGGCCGATGCCGCCCAAAAGGCTGTCCGCCAACGTAGGCTCTTCCGGCATTTCAACGGGACGGCCCGCTTTAAGACTCTCGATCATGACGGCGGCGCGTTCCTGAGAAACGCCTATAACCTTAACCCCCGGAACGGTAAGCTTAAAGCCCAGCGTTACGCCGCTTATAAGCCCTCCGCCGGAAAGAGGGACTATCGCCGTGTCGATTTCAGGGCAGTCCTCAAGTATTTCAAGGCTCATGGTTCCCTGCCCGCATATTATTTCCTTGTCGTCGAAAGGCGGGATAACCGTAACCCCCTCCTTTTCCTGAAGCTCATAGCAGTAAACGCCGGCCGCGTCCTGGCTGTCCCAGTTTTGAAGTATCGTGGGGTTATACCTGCTTATGGCTTTAACCTTTACGTCCGGCACGTTTTTGGACATGCACACCGTCGCCTTGACATTAAGCCTGTCTGCGATATATGCAACCGCCATGCCGTGGTTTCCCGTTGAGAAAGTGGAAACGCCTTTTTCTTTCTGGCTTTCGCTGAGGCCGAGTATTTTGTTTGCCGCCCCGCGTACCTTAAAAGCCCCTATAGCCTGTAAGTTTTCCATTTTAATATAAATGTTTGCCCCCGTCATTTCGCTTAAAGCCGGGGAATAAACGAGCGGCGTCCTTGTTATATACGGGCTTATCCTTTGTTTTGCCCTCCAGATATCCCTTGATGTAATATCTTTTACCTGCATAATTTATGCCTCCAAACAATATAGACGCGCGGCGTCAAAGGGGAAATATGCCGCCGCGGCATTTTAAAATATAATATCCCGCCGCGCTGTCAACGGCGCGGCACAGGCTGCAATAAACTTTACTCGGCATTTACGGCCGCAACCTCTTCGAGGAGCTTGTCGAGTATAGCGGCGCCGTCTTGGCCTACAAGTTCTTTATATTTGTCATAAGCCGTTAATGCCTTTTCTTTGAATGCAGCCCTTTCTTCTTCAGTAAGGTCTACAACCTGTATGTCGCTTTCTTCAAGTATGAGATCCAACGCTCCGCCGTTTAATTCTTCCTGTATTTCAAAGGAGCGCGGAACCATTTCATCTATACAGTCAAGCACAATCTGCTGTATATCCGCCGGAAGCGAATTAAAGAAATCCGGGTTAACGCATGTCGCCGTTATATAGAGGTTTGAATTGGCTCTTGTAAGGTAATCCTGAACCTCATGGAACTTAGACGTATGTATTGCGCTTATCGGGTTTTCCTGTCCTTCAATCATGTTAAGCTGAAGTCCCGAATAAACCTCAAGGTAGCTCATAGGGGTTGGGTTTGCGCCGTAAGCTTCATAAGCCGCAATTATCATAGGCGACTGCATCGTCCTGAATTTAAGGCCTTTGAAAGCGTCCGGCGTATTGAGCGGCTTGTTTGCGGTCCACTGCATTGCGCCTTCCGTCCAGTAGCTTAAAGGCTGTATTTTCTTTTCAAGGTATTTTGCCGTAAGCATTTCGTTTAAAGCCACGCTGTCCCTTAAAATCTGCTGCGTTTTCGTCATATCCTCAGGGAAAAGGAAATGAAGTGAGAAAAGCTGGTTTTCAGGCACAACGGTTCCTGTGTTGCCCGGGCTTATAACCGCAAATTCAAGCCCTCCGTTTTGGAGCAGTTCGCACTGTTGGAGAGCGTCGCCGATTTGGCCTACCTGGTAAACCTCAAGCGTTATGCGGCCGTCGGACTTTTCATTAAGGAGCTGCGCAAATTCCTTGCAGTAAACGTCCTGCATGTCGCCTTCATATTCCTCGTGCGCCATCCTCCAGTTATATGTAGCGTCCGGATCCGATGCGGCTTCCCCTTCCGCGCCTTGGGCCGGAGCGCTTGTCGAAGCCGACCCGCTGCGATCCCCCGCGCACCCTGCAAATACCGAAACAGCAAGAACAGATACTGCCGCTAAAGCTAAAATCCTTTTTTTCATAATAAAATCCTCCCTTTCAGTTAACCGTTTAAAAACGACAATACATTACGCACCTGAAGTTCAACGCCGTATTTAAGCATATCTTCGTCAATATCGAATTTAGCGTGGTGGTGCGGGTAATCGCTGTGCTTTTCATGATCTGCAACGCCTATAAAAGTCATAACAGACGGCACTCTTTGGCTGAATTCCGCAAAATCCTCGCCCGCAAGGCTCCTGAAAGCCTCGACGTTTTCCCTTGTGCCGAATGTTTCAGCTGCATTTTCCTTAACAAGCGACGTAAGGGCCGCGTCATTGAAAAGCGACGGGTTGCTCGGTATGTATTTAAGCTTGTAGTCAAGCCCCAGCGCCATGCATGTGCCTTTTATCACCCTTTCAAAGGCTTCAAGCACTTTGGGCTTATTTATGTTTTCATCGGGGAAAAGGAAACGTATCGTCCCCCCGAGCTTAACGCTGCCGGTTATAATATTTCTTGCTGTGCCGCCGTTTATATGTCCAAACATCACGGCTATAGGCAAAAGCGGGTCAAACTCCCTTGTGCCCAAGCTCTGCATTGCATACACCACGCTGCATGCGCCCAAAAGCGCGTCCTTTGCTGTATGCGGCGTTGAAGTATGTCCGGCAGCGCCAAGTATTTCAAGTTCAAACTCCTCCGTTGTGCCGAGTATAGGCCCGTCGGAAAGGCCTATGTTTCCGCTTTTTATAGGGCTCCAAAGATGGAGCGCAAAAGCCGCGTCGACATGTGGGTTTTCAAGCACGCCTGCGTTTATCATATCAAGCGCGCCCGCTTCTTCCTCATTGGGCTGGAAAACAAATTTTACGCTGCCCTTTATTTCGTCCTTGTGCGCCGCAAGTATTTTGGCAACAATAAGCTGTATAGCCGTGTGGCCGTCATGGCCGCATGCATGCATAACGCCTTTATTTTGCGATGCGAAGGGAAGGCCCGTTTCTTCCTCCACGGGAAGGGCGTCCATATCCGCCCTTAAAAGTACGGTTTTGCCTTCCCCTGCGCCGCCTTTAAGCACGGCGCACACTCCCGTGCCGTTAACTGTTTCAACCTCAAGACCCAAAGCCGTTAAGTAACCGCAAACTTTTTTTGATGTCAAAAACTCCTTATATCCCAGCTCCGGATAGCTGTGGAAATCACGCCTTAAATCTATAAGCTCTTTTTCAAGGGCCGAAACTTCACTTTTAATATCGAACATCCAAACCCCTCCTTAAAGCAGGAACAGCGAAAGCTGCGGGCACAGTATTACAACCGCCGTTATTACGACAAGCATGATAAGGTATGGCGGCAGCCCCTTTACAATATCTATGTACGGCCTGTTGAATATCGCGCAGCCTGTAAATATATTGCATCCGAACGGCGGCGAGATTGAACCTATAGCGGCCTGAAGCGTTATTATAATGCCGAGGTGTATAGGATCGATACCTGCCTGCATTGCAAGCGGGTAGAAAATAGGGCTTAATATGATTATTACAACAAGCGAGTCTACAAACATACAGCCGATAAAGAAGAATATTGTTACCGTTACAAGTATCTTAATTGCGGAAGGATCAACGCCGAGTATTGCAGACGTAAGCATCTGAGGTATTTTCGCATAGGAGATAACCCATGAGAAAAGCTGTCCGCCCGCAACAAGTATAAATACGGCGCACGTAACGACTGCCGTTGAAAGGGCAATCCTGTGGAGATCCTTTATTTTAATTGTCCTGAAAACAAGCATTTCAAGTATAAGCGCATATAAAACCGCTATTGCCGCCGCCTCTGTAGGGCTGAAGAAGCCGCTGTAAATACCGGCAAATATGATTATAGGGAAGCCTAAAGGAGCGATAGCCCTTTTAAAAGCTTTTCCCCTTTCCTCCCATGTAGCTTTTTTAAGACGCGGTATATTAACTTTTTTCGCATAGAAATAGCTGTAAATCGCAAAGAAAATAAGTATCAATATACCGGGGCCAACGCCCGCTATAAACAAATCGCCTACAGACGAGCCCGTAACAACAGCGTACATAATCATCGAAATGCTCGGCGGTATCAAAAGGGCGATAATAGCGGAGCTTATAATAAGGCCGCTGGAGGCGCCGTCCTGATACCCAAGCTTTAAAAGCCTCTGGCGCATCGGTTTTCCGATTGCAACGACAGTAGCCTGTGTCGATCCTGAAATCGCGCCGAACATCGTGCACGTTATAGCCGTTGTAATGGCCATGCCGCCGTGGATGTGGCCTACAAATGTTTCAACAAGATCCAAAAGCCTTTTTGTAGTGTTCCCGGCGCACATTATGTCGGCCGCAAGTATGAACATGGGCACCGAAAGGAGCACTGTTGAAGAAACTCCCGCAATAAGCTGCTGAACGCTCATGGCCAAGTCCATATTAGGTATAAAGAAAATTATAACGGCTAAAGGCGCCGCAACCATCGGTATAACCATCGGGAAGTTTAATACAAGGAAAAATACCATTATCCCAAGCAGTAACGCCACCATATATTATTCCCCCTCCTTTTCTTCCTGAAATTCGGCGTCGTCCATATTTTCGCCGAGCCTGAATTCGCTCGATATAAATATCTCGCCTTTATGCGTTATATTCAAAAAGAATGTCCTTAAATATTCAATGCCGCCGAGAAAGAAGCCGACAGGCACGGGAGCTACGACAATCCACATAGGTATCCTTAAAGCCGCCGTTGTCCTTCCCAGTTCGTAAACGCTCATTGTGTAGTAAATTCCGAGATATGTTAAGTAGAACATTATAATTGCCGTTAAAAGCGTAATTATTATCATCATTGCTTTTTTATATTTTTCATTTACAAGGTCATACACAACAGACATGCTTATATGCCTCGCTTTTTTTGCACAGTAGCCTATACCGAAAAACGTTACTATGGTATTAAGCGCCTGGCCCACTTCTTCCGTAAATGTCCAGCTTGAGTTGAAAACGGCCCTTGCTATAACGCCGCCTATAAGGATAAACGCCATAAGCAGTACGGAAAAGCTTAATACAATCTCCTCGAATTTGGACAAATACTTGTCAAATGTTTTCATTAACGGTTTCCTCCCTTTGCCTGTAGTTTCCTGTTATGGATTTGCAGGTTTAAAACCCTTTTAAAATATTGTCCCAAACAAGGCTTTGCACGCCGCGGACCAAACCCGGCGGCGTGAATCCGTTATTCCCCGTAAAACGGATATAAGCCCTGTATCAAAATCCTTTTAAAATTATTTTACAAGGAGCTCCCTTCTGAATTGACAGAATGGCTCGGCGCCTGTTTCTGTTACAACGAAAGGTTCGCTTGTGTCAACGCCGCAGTCATCAAGCCAGATGCCCGGTATCATGTGGAATGTCATGCCCGGCACAAGCACTGTCTTATCCCCGGGACGAAGGCTTGCTGTGTGTTCGCCCCAGTCAGGAGGGAAGTTAAGACCCATTGAGTAACCGATACGGCTGTCTTTTACGAAACCGCTTTTAGCGATTGTTTTTGCCCAGATCCTTTCGACATCTTCACATAACATTCCCGGCTTAATGCCTTCAAGAGCGGCCGTAAGACCTTCTGATACTGTTGCGCCGAGGTCGCGTACTTTCTGTGACGCATTGCCGAGTATCATTGTCCTTGCAAGAGGGCAGTGGTAGTGGCGGTAGTTTCCGCTGAGTTCAAGTATAACTGTGTCGCCGTCCTTATAAACGTCGTCCGTCCAGCTTAAATGGGGCGTTGAAGTCCTCACTCCTGCCGGCATAAGCGGCGCGATCGCCGAATATTCTCCGCCGTATTCGGGAGTGCCGCTTATCTGCGCATGGTATACGGCGGCGGCAACGTCGCACTGCCTTACGCCTATATCAATCATGTCATAAGCTTTATTCATGGCGTTCTGCACTATAACGGAAGCTTTCTTTATGAAATCGATTTCCCTTTCGCTTTTAACAATCTTAACCCAGTTGACAATGTTGTATCCGTCTTTAAACGTTGCGTCCGGAAGGCATCTTTCGATTGTCTGCTGGCATTTTGCCGAGAAATAATATGCGTCTGTTTCCGTAGCGATAACCTTTTTGTCAAGGCCCCTTTCCTTAAGGATGTCAGCTACAAATTCATAAGGGTGTTTTACTGTAGAGTTTACATAGTCGTCTGTGTAAGGATAGATGTTTTTTTCATCAAGGTATGTAGTAAGCCTTGCCGCATTGCCGTCCTGTCCGCGGCCGAACCAAATCGGCTGTTCCTCGTCAAGCACGACAATCACGCCCTGATGTACATAGAACGACCAGCCGTCAAAGCCTGTAAGGTAGTTCATGTTGGCGGGGTCCGTTACGATAAGCACGTCGATACCCTTTTCTTCCATGCTCTTTTTGGTTTTTGCAACCCTCTGCATGTACTCCTCAACCGAAAAAATAAGTTCTTTCATTGTGCAACTCTCCTTTATTATTAAAATCCCTTAAAACATAACTTTTATTGTTCATTACTTATATATGCGGCCGTTTTTTCAGCCGTTATATAAGCAACTTGCCCTTTGTAATTACATGATACGCTTTCCCGAATATAAAAATCAATAAATTAATCCCATATTCGGCATTTTAGTTATCAATTTTTTTATCAATTACGGAATTTATGCAAAATGCAGTTCCGTTTTACGGAATATAAAACACATCTGCCAAGCCATCTTATATGGATATTTATCCCGATTTAATCTTTATTTTCGATATACGGCATATTTTTTCAGAACATACGATAAAATTCCGCTTATTAATTCTTATTTACAGAATTATATTTCATTTAAATATTTTTTCATTTTTTATGTTCTGTATATCAGAATATAAATCCTTATTTTGTATGCTATCTGTTCTTATACAACATATATCCCGTTATTTTTTTAATATTTTAAAAAAACTCTTTTTATATCTTTGTTTTTGATGTATTATATATAAATTAATTCCGTATTACAGAATAAATATCCGATAATATAAAAGGAGGCACTTATGGAAGAATATACGCCAAAATATCCGCTGCATACTTTGAGCAAAGCGCTCGAGATACTTAACTATATAAAAGACTGCCCTACAAGCAACGGCGCAACCCTCGCCGCCTTAAGCCACGATCTCGGCATAAGCAAATCCAGCGCGCACAGGATACTTGACACCCTGCTTGCCTACGGCTTTGTTGAAAAGACAGGCGGGGCTATAACAACATACCGCCTTGGCTGGTCGGCATATAAAGTCGGCAATTCCGTTTTGAAGTACCACACGCTGAACTCATCCGACTACGTCGCATTGCTTGAGGATTTGGCCGTAAAACTCAAACGCACCGTATCCCTTGACATATTGAGCCAGTACAGCGCCATTGTTATGTACAAGGTAGACCCCAACAACGCCGTCCCCGCGCCTAATTTTATAGGCGAAAGGAACCCGCTTTACGCTACGGCAAGCGGCAAACTTTTTATGCTTGATTTTACCAACGAAGAAATACGCGCATATTTCAAAAACACCACAATAAAAAAATACACGCCCAACACAATACTTAACTACATTGATTTCCTCGACGAGCTGGCCAAAATAAAACTGCGCGACTATTCAATCAATAACTGCGAATACCGCGAGGACAGTTTCTGCATATCCATGCCCGTACGCGACTACACAAAACGCATAGCCGCCACCATCAGCGTCAGCGCCGCGCCGCAAACAATGGGCGAGAAAGAAGTTTCGGAGATAATACCTGTTCTGAGAGAAGCATGCCGCCATTTATCAAAATTTCTTGGCGAATGATAAATCCGGGCCCGCTCTGCCTACCCGCCCCTTTTCACAACAGCCGCGTCCTTTACGGCTTGTACTTTAAAAAAAACAATTAAAACTCTCCAGTAGAATTTACGTTTTTATATAAAATATATGCAAAAAAGCAGGTCCAAACATCATAAAAATCGTCAAACGCAACATTTTTCAGCGGTTTTTAAAACCTTATAGCTAGTGTATTCTTTTATGAAAAACGGGAAAAATTTTTTCATCTGCTTCAATTTAATGTATTGACCTTCTATTTTGAAGATACTTTATACTCTGCCTATATCAGTAATCTTACATACGAAACAGGAGGGTAAAAAATGAGAAAACCACTTGAGGGTATAAGGGTATTAGACCTTACACAGGCTTACAGCGGCCCATTTTGTACAATGAACCTTGCTGACCACGGCGCCGAGGTTATCAAAATCGAACGCCCGGGCACAGGAGATCAGACAAGGGCATGGGGACCTTTCAAAAACGACTACAGCGGTTATTTCGCTTATATTAACAGAAATAAAAAAGGCATCACAATCGACCTTTCTACGGAAGAAGGCAAACAAATCCTGAGGGATCTTATAAAAACAGCCGACGTTATCTGTGAAAACTTCAAAGTCGGCGTTATGGAGAAACTTGGCTTCAGCTATGAAAATATGAAGGCAATCAACCCCAAAATCATTTACGGTTCAATTTCGGGCTTCGGCCTTGAAGGGCCTTTGGCAAAGCGCACATGCTACGACATCGTTGCGCAGGCAATGAGCGGCATGATGAGCGTAACCGGTTTTAAAGACGGCCCTCCGTGCAAAATCGGCCCTTCCGTCGGCGACAACTATTCCGGCGCATATCTCTGCATGGGTATACTTATGGCGCTTTATCAGAGGGAAAAAACAGGCGAAGGCCAGCGTCTCGACATATCCATGATGGATACGCTTTTCTCAGTTATGGAAAACTTTGTAATGGAATATACAATGGAAGGCAAAACGCCTATGCGCGCCGGCAACCAGGATCCGAGCATCGCTCCTTTCGACTCCTTTGAAGCTAAGGACGGCGGATTTGTTATGGGCTGCGGCACAGACCAGATGTTTGCAAACCTTGTAACTACAATGGGCATGCCGGAACTTATAACCGATCCTCTTTATTCGACAAACTATGCCCGCTGCGTTAACTATGAACAGCTTAAACCGACTCTTGAAAACTGGTTCAAAACAAAAACCGTTGCGGAACTTGAAGAAATACTTGTCGGACTTGGCATACCTTTCGGCAATATACTTACAATTCCTCAGGCCGCGGAACATCCTCAGCTTAGAGGCAGGAACATGCTTTGGAGCGTAACACAGCCGGGAATGGACGCGACTATTGAAATGCCCGGCACGCCTATTAAGATGCACGGCAAAGAGGACAAATGCAGCAAAGCTTCGCCGCAGCTTGGCGAGGACAACGATGCTATTCTCTCCGAGATCGGCTATTCGGCTGAAAAAATCAAAGAGTACAGAGAGAAAGGCATCATTTAATCAGCCCCCTAATGGACTCTATTTAAGAGCCTTATTATGATACTCATTTAACTCCCTAAAAAGCGCTGAATTTTTATTCGGCGCTTTTTATCTTTCCCGTTTAAGTTTATTTTCCACAGCCATGCTTACGCAAACGTTTCTGAAACACAAGAATATATATATGTAAATTATTAAACAATATAAAACCGCGCATGCCCTATACAAAAAGAACGCCTTAAATTCGGCTTTAAATTCACCGCTTCGCGCTCCAAATACGCGCCTTATATGCATCTGAACCCGTGCCGCGCCGGCATAAAAATAAGGGGGCGTGCCTTACCGCCCCCTTCGGCTTTGATTTTCAATTAATCTCATTCCCTTTTAATAAAAATTGAATTATCCGCCGTAAAATATCCGTCCGATATTTAAAAGGCCTTTCTTGCCCGGCATATAAGCGGCGTTTACCATAAGGCTTTTGACCCTGTCCGGGCTTATGCCGCGGCCGTGCTGTATCATAAGTGCGCATGCCCCGCTCACCATGGGGGTTGACATGGAAGTGCCGCTCATCCTTATATAATTTGTTTCAACGATATTATCGGCGCTGCGCCTTTTTCCCGTAAATGAAAATTCATGCGCCTTGCAGGAAACTATATTTTCTCCCGGCGCAAATACATCGGGCTTATAATAAACAAAATTTTTGCTTTTTATCTTAAACACAGACGGTTCCTCAATGCTGCCTACAGTTATAATCCTAGGGCTTATTCCCGGCGACGCTATGCCCCTGCTTTCATCATTCCCGGCGGCGCAGACCACTGCAATGCCGCTGTCCCAAAGCGCATTTACGGCTTTAATCAACGGCGACGATATGCTTTGGTCGTCGGTGCCTATTGAAAGGTTAACAACCCTTATATTGTATCTGTCCTTGTTCTTATAAACCCACCTTAAAGCGTTTATTGCCGAGGACGCCGTTCCGTTTCCGAACTCGTCAAGTATTTTAAGGGCTATTATACTGCTTTCGGGCGCCACTCCGCAGTATTTTCCCTCGCTTAAATATCCGTTTCCGGCGGCAATGCCGGCCACATGGGTGCCGTGCCCGTTATCGTCGTACGGTTTCTTTATATTGTTTACAAAGTCCTTAAAAGCCGCAATCCTGTTATTCGGCAGGGTAAAATCCTCCATCGGGCAGATTCCCGTATCCAATATGGCAATGCCTACGCCCCGTCCCGTAATTCCTTTGGGGGCGTCGGCGTTAATAGTTTCCAACGCGTTATTCATATTTACACATCCATAAAATCGGTTCAATACTATTTTATGGACATTTGGGCAATTCGGTGAGTGGACAAAATACAGCCTGTACCGATAAAAATTTTATTTTTCAGTCAATATTTTCAATACCGCCGCATAGAATTGACTATAAACAAAAAATGATTTTAAGGAGGATTTTACAATGGGATTTTTTGGCGGTAACAATTGCGAAGGCGGTAACAACATTCTTTGGATCATTATTCTTCTTTGCTGCTGCGGCTGCGGAGGAAATATGGTAGGCGGAACAAATACAGACGACTGCTCATGGCTTATTATCCTTATTCTTCTTCTTTGCTGCTGCGGCTGCGGCAATAATGTCGGCGGGAACAGCTGCGGTATGTGCGAAGCATAATTGCCGCATATTAATTTAAAACCGGGCAAAAAAACAGGACGGCGGGTAAATTCGCCGTCCTGATTTTTATTTGCGTCATTCATAGCTTCATTTTACAAGAGCACACACGGTTTTAACATACGTTAGCGGCGCAATAGCTGTGTTAAAGCCGCTTGACGTAGGATCCGCTACGCCTTCGCGTCTTTGCCTTGCTCTTACGCCGCTAACGTATGTTAAAACTCTCCGACCTCACAAGGAAAAAATTTTTTGCAGTTCAAGGCGCATATGCGCCGGCATAGCGGCTCCTATGACAAGCGTATGCAACACGGAAATGCGGAAAATTTTTCCTTGTGGGGCGTGTGTGCCCTTGTAAAATGAAGCTACGCTTAAACTCAAAGCATAAAAAGCCGTCGGTAATGACATTAAAAGGAAAATAGCTATCCCATATTAATAATAAGGATAGCTATATTGCAAGATAGATTAAAAGTAAAATACTATATATGGCAGTTACCGGATATTCATAAATCCCCAACTACATGCACGGTTAATTATACAACGGATTATTTATTTTATCAAGTATTTTTTACACTTTTTGTCTATATTATGCACATTTTGCTCTAAAACCAATATATTTTATGGTTTTAAATCCATAAATAATCACTTAATTAAAACCCTTCATCCTTTGCATCCAAGCCGAAAAAGCCACATATATACCTTTCAAATATACATCCATAGTACCCGCCCTTTTGCCGTTTTATGCCTTTACGGATTTTTAATTTCATTTTTACATGTCTTTTCTGTCCTTTATATTTTTATTAATTTCATCTTAACTTATAAATAAACATAATTTGTACAACACAATATCATTATAAATCAAAAGAAAACAATAATTTTATACTCCAATAGTTCTTTTATATACCTATTAGTTGGTTTTAAAATTCTTATATTTTGCTTATCATATTTGAATAGAGAAAATTTAATTTGAGGTGTATAAATTGGATCCAAAAACAGTCGGATTAACTATTCGTCAATGCAGAAAAAACAGGGGCATGACAGTAGAACAACTTGCAAATAAAGCCAACGTGTCCATAAAATTTATAGGCGATGTTGAACGCGGACAGAAAATGCCAAGCATAAATACATTCATTAAAATTGTTAACGCTCTCGACGTATCCTTTGATTATGTTCTTTCACAAGATGTTGTGCCGCAAAGCCTAAAACTATATCTTTTTACAGACCTCTTCCTTCATGCTGCAAACATAACCTGTAGCCTGCTTAAATACATAAAAAATCCTTCCCGGATTATAAAAATTTTTTTAAACAGGAACTATAGGTTAATAATGTTAACTATAGGCTGGTTGTAAATACCAGTTAAATGTCATATTATTACAACAAACTTAAAACTTTGCAGTTTCATGAGGTATATAGTATGCAGGATAAGACGATCGGCGCTTCAATTAGAAAATACAGGCGCGAAAAGAGCCTGACAATAGAAAAGCTTGCGGAAAAAGTCGTGGTTACGCCTAAATTCCTCGGCGACATTGAACGCGGGAAAAAATTTCCGAGCATTAAAACGCTTATAAAAATTGCCAACTCCTTAGACGTATCTATAGACTGCCTGTTGTCTAAAGAGGTTATCCGAAATAAGCCTATCGTTATTAATGAAATAGCAAAAAATCTCCAAAGCTTTAATTTATACCAACTGGAACTGTTTGTAAAGTTTGTTGAGGACATAAACGATCTGAACTATATTTTTAAAGATGAATAAACGCATAAAAACAGCATATTCATAAGAGGTATTTCAATGTCAACATTATTCGCACAAAGATTAAAGGAACTGAGAAAAGAAAAAAAACTGACTCAAGCCGTTTTGGCAAATGTGCTGGAATACGGCTATACCGCCATATCCAATTACGAATCGGGGAAAAACGAACCGTCTTATTCAGACCTTGTCGCCCTTGCGGATTATTTTTGCGTTACAACCGACTACCTTCTTGGGCGAACAGACATGCGTGTTTTTACAAATATAGAAACTGAAATATCATACCGCATTGACAACATGATTAAAGAATATGAAAAAATAAGCCTTGCGGATGTAATAAGGGCAATTAATTCAAATCCTTACTGAATTTAATCCTTTTTATATCGTTAACAATATTCTGGATATGCGCAATTTCTTCATCCTATAATCCTGTGACATGGATGTATCTTTTATCGTCAACAGACAACAGGTAATCGACAGACACGTCAAAAAGCCCCGCCAGTTTTATTATAGTTTCGACATTAGGAATGTTAAGCCCTCTTTCCCACTGGTATACGGCTTGTACAGAAACATCCATAAATTCGGCAATTTCACTTTGCGTAGATTTGTACGTTGTCCTTAAAATTTTAAATCTGTCTTTAAACATGATATCCGCCCTGTTTAAAGGATAGACTATTTTTTATAACTTTAACACTAAGTTATACTTTAATATTTTAAATAATAAATTTAATCAAATTAAATGCGCGCCGATTTATTCCTTGACGGTAATAACGTACCTGCCGCCTTCATATAAATTAAAAAGGAGGTGTTGTATTTTGGATGACTTTTCTATGGATAAAATAATGTCGCTTGCCGGGCTTCTGGGCCAAAACGCCGACATAAACGATATTATGAACGCAGTAAACGCCGCGCAGAAAATAAGCTCTATGATGAATTTTTCGGCCGACGGCCAACAGGAAACACCGGACGCGCCGGATGAAATCAAACCTTTTGCCGTGCCGGCCCAAAGACGGGAACACATTCCGCCGACGAATACAAGCGACGCGAGATCCCGTCAAATTAAGGCCATAAACGCCGTACTTCCGTTTCTGGCCCCTGAATACCAGCGCAGTATATTTACAGCCCTAAAGCTTATAGAAATAAACAGTTTTTATCCCGAAAGCCCCCTTACCATAATGGAAAAAGGCTCGGAAAACGAACGCCGTCTTAAAATGATTAACACAGTCGAAAGTTACCTGACAAGCGAAGAAAAACTTAAAATGAAAACTGTCTTAAACACAATAAAAGCCGGCTCCGTTATCATATAAGCTTCCCGTAAAAATACATCTTAAAAAGCCGCCCTCATTTTTAATGAAGGCGGCTGCTTCTGCTCTCCCTAAATCTTTGCCTGTTTTCCGCTCCTTCCCGGCTGTTTCAGCGCGCGCCGTCCTCTTTCAGCATGTCGATTAAAAGCGCCGCGGCAACAGCCGGATATATTCTGGGGCTTTTCCCCTGTTTTCTTATAGGCTTGTCAAAGCTTTCTTTCCGAACCTTAACGTCCTCGGCTTCATTTATATGTATGTCGTCGATATTTTCAGGCATAAAAAATTCTTCCGGTATAGGCCTTTTATTTTTAGCCGTCATATAACCCCTCCCGCCGTTTTATACTGTATAACAACTCAACCTTATACTATATTTATGACATATAGCGCAAATTTATGCCGTAAATGTTCCGTATTTATAAAAATATTTATGCCTTTTGCTATTTATTGGTAACCCGTATTGACTTGTGGCGCTTAAATAGTATAAAATATTTAACAAAAATTACTTTCTTAAAAAATCCATATATTTACATCTTAAAATTTAATAATGTTAAACAATTTATATTTACATATCCCAGCAAAATATAAAAATAGGAGGTTGAAAAATGTTCAAATTTAATAATAAAACTAATCTTCTGGAAAATGCCGGGCAGACATATCCATTGGTCCATGTTAAAGATCCGAACCTCTACAGGGATTTTTTCCCTTATGACGAAGTGCCGCGCGTTGTGTTTAACCGCCGTATAGTGCCTATGGAAACCCCGTCTGAAATTTGGATTACGGACACCACTTTCCGCGACGGACAGCAGTCAAGGGAACCGTACACCGTTAAACAAATGACACATCTTTATGACCTTCTTAATAAGCTTTCAGGGCCTAACGGCATTATCCGCATGAGCGAATTTTTCCTTTACACAAAAAAAGACCGCAACGCCGTTTACAAATGCCTTGAAAAAGGATATAAATTCCCTGAAATTACAAGCTGGATAAGAGCCTCAAAAAAAGATTTCGAACTTGTTAAAGAAATAGGGCTTAAAGAAACGGGAATACTTGTAAGCTGTTCCGATTACCATATATTCCATAAAATGCACATGACGCGCCAGCAGGCTCTTGACCACTACCTTGCGATAGTGCGTGAATGTATAGAAACGGGCGTTGTGCCCCGCTGCCATTTTGAGGACATTACAAGGGCGGATTTTTACGGCTTTGTAGTGCCGTTTGCCGCCGCATTGATGGAGCTTTCAAAAGAAACGGATACGCCAATTAAAATACGCGCCTGCGATACCATGGGATACGGAGTTTCATATCCCGGAAGCGTGCTCCCAAGAAGCGTGCCCGGCATAATATACGGCCTCAGCCAGCACGCCGGAGTACCGTCCCAATGGATAGAATGGCACGGGCACAACGACTTTTACCGCGCCGTCAACAACGCCACATACGCATGGCTGTACGGGGCGTGCAGCGTAAACTGCTCCCTTCTGGGCATTGGCGAAAGGACGGGAAACACGCCGCTTGAGGCAATGGTTTTTGAATACGCACAGCTGCGCGGCACCCTTGACGGTATGGATACAACGGTTATAACTGAGATAGCCGAATATTTTGAAAAGGAACTTCACTATCCTATACCGCCGATGACGCCGTTTATAGGCAAAAACTTCAATGTAACAAGGGCCGGCATACACGCCGACGGGCTTCTTAAAAACGAAGAAATTTACAATATATTCAACACCGATAAACTTCTTAACCGCCCCGTGCGCATAGCCATAAGCAACACAAGCGGCACAAGCGGCATAGCCCACTGGATAAACAGCTACTTTAATCTCAGAGGAGACGCCGCCGTTACAAAGAACGACAAACTTGTGGAAATCATTTACAACTGGGTTAACGAGCAGTACAACGAAGGGCGCGTGACAATGATAACCGACGGGGAACTTGAGGAACTTACTCTTTCCACAATGAAAAAGCTTGACGGCGAAAACAGCGGCGAATCCTCAGATGAAAATACTGAAACGGAAAACAAAAATTAAAGCAGGCAGGAGAGATTTACATATGAATCCAAATATTGAAAAAGCAAAGGAGCGTTTCGGCCTTCTGCTCGAAGAACAGCTTAAAAGAGTTGAAGCCATGAACGCAGGCAAAGAACCATACGATTTTTCAAAACTTGACAAAATAGTAATAGGCGTTGCAGGCGGCGACGGCATAGGCCCCGCCATTACGGCCCAAGGCAAAAGGGTTATGGAACATCTTTTGGATAAAGATATAAAAAGCGGCCGCATAGTTTTTAAAGACATCGAAAACCTTACAATCGAAAAAAGGGCGGCAGCGGGGAAAGCCATACCCGACGACGTGCTTGCAGAATTAAAGGAATGCCACGTTATACTTAAAGGCCCTACGACGACGCCGCGCAAAGGAGATCCATGGCCCAACATCGAAAGCGCAAACGTAATGATGCGCAAGGAGCTTGACCTTTTTGCAAACGTGCGCCCCGTGCGCGTGCCCGAACATGGGATCGACTGGACATTTTTCCGGGAGAATACGGAAGGCGCATACGCCGTCGGAAGCAAGGGATTTGCCGTTGACGAAAATATAAACGTAGACTTCACAATCGTAACGCAGGAGGGCACGGAAAGAATTATCCGCACCGCCTTTGAATATGCGAAAAAGAACGGAAAAACAAGGGTTACGGCCGTAACGAAAGCCAATATAATAAAGGCCACCGACGGCAAATTCCTTGAAGTTTTTTACAACACAGCCAAAGAATATCCGGATATAAAGGCCGACGACTGGTATATTGACATAATGACGGCAAAACTTATCGACGAGAAACGCCGCCGCGATTTCCAGGTTGTAGTCCTTCCTAACCTTTACGGCGACATCATAACCGACGAAGCCGCAGAGTTCCAGGGCGGTGTCGGCACGGCCGGAAGCTCCAACATAGGCAATAAATACGCTATGTTTGAGGCAATACACGGCTCCGCGCCGAGAATGGTTGAAGAAGGCCGCGCACAGTATGCAGATCCATGCAGTATCATGAGGGCCGTTGTACTGCTCCTTTCACATATAGGATACCAGGAGGAAGCGTCAAAGCTTGAAAAAGCCCTTGACATATGCACAATTACGGAACGCCGCATATTCACGACAGGCCACAGCGACGGCGCGACAAACGGCGAGCTTACGGACTATATAATCGAAACGATAAAAGGCCTTTAATAAGCAATGAAATTATGCCTTAAAGCACAGTACGGACTGTCTGCGCTTTAAGGCTCCTTTTTTTCTATGCGGGAAAATTATTTCGCCAATCGTGCGCAGTTTAAGAAAATCACTTTTTATTGCCGATCCAAATTAGGCTTTTAAAGCCATTCCCATATTTAATTTACACGGTATGTGTCAAACATACAGGCGAAATTTATTATTATCTTCCATGCGCATACTTATTTCATCTGCTCTTTTATACTTTCTTTAAACATATTGTATATTTTACATTTCCCTTCTGTTTCCAAAACGCGGAGCATGCACTTTACCGCAAACCTATTAACTGCATTGTTAACCGTATTTACATAATAATTTTTACATATTACAGCCGGGATTAATATATAAAGGGAATACTTCTCCAAGCTTTCAATAATATTGTACATTCTTTCAATCTCCATACTGTTGTGGCAGCTATAAATTTCGTTCCACATGTTTGGATATTCATTCATCCAATCCATAATATTCATAACATGGCGTTTAAATTCTTTCTCCTGCATTTTCCAATCCTCCAAATAATTTTAACCCCACAAAATAACTGCTATATGTAATTATTATATATTCAGGAATAAAACTACTGTTTGGTATTGTTATTATCATAGGAATCGCGGCAATTGCAAAAAATACCGCAAGACATTTTTATCGGCAAGAACATGAGAAGATTAAGAAAATTAAATAATTATTCGCAAGAAAATATTGCGCTTAAACTTCAGCTAAAAGGACGTTCCATGTCTGTGAGCCATTATGGACATATTGAACAAGGAGGAAAAAATATTTTTGTCAGCGATCTTATTTTGCTGTCCGAAATATTCAAAGCGGATTTCAACGAATTTTTTAAGGATCTCAAACCATCGGATAATAAACTTGAATAAACCCGCAGTACGCTGTACACTGTCGGATTTTTTCGATATTTGCATCGGATTTTTTCCCATATCCCGAATAAAAATAGTATATGGACAAAGCGGCGTCACGGCCGCCTAAATATACAAAATATTTATCGGATGTGATTCCAATGAAAAAGAATACAACCCAATTTATCGCGTACAGCCTTTTTGCTTTGATAGCGCTGCCGGTGGCCATTGCGTCATACGCCGCTAATACCGTACCTGATACGGCAGTAACCGCCGCCGCAGATATCGCGGAAGAAGAAAAAGAAGAAAAGCCCGCCGAAAATGGCGCCGCCGTTTTTGAGGAACCCTCCGAAGCGGTAACGGCTTTGGCTCAAACTATCGACAAGGAAAACCTTGAAAATTACATAGTGTGCGTTGTGGCAGCCGAAATGCCGGCCCTTTTTAACATTGAAGCCCTGAAAGCGCAGGCTGTCGCCGCCCGCACATACGCCGTTAACCAAATGGAAGCCAACGGATTTACCCTTGAAGACATGATCGCTTTCGGCGGACAGGCATACATCGACAGCCAGGGCATGCGCAGCAAATGGGGCGATAACTATGAAGTCTATTACAGCAAAATAAAAAAAGCCGTAGAGGAAACAAAGGGCGAAATAATGGTTTATGAAGGCGAGCCGATACTTGCCGTATTCCACGCCATAAGCCGCGGCAAAACGGAAACCGCCGAAAACGTGTGGCAGCAGGACGTTCCGTATCTGCAAAGCGTTGAAAGCGAAGGCGACACAAAAGCCGCCGAGTATAAATTTGAAACGTCAATGCCGTCGGACGAAATTATAAAGCTTCTGAGCGAAAAATACAACGGGTTCGCCGTCGAAGGCGATCTGTTTGAATCCATGGAAACGCTAAGCCAAAGCCCGGCAGGATACATACTGAAAATAAAGATAGGCAATATGACGTTCACAGGCAGGCAGGTCCGTGAAGCGCTCGGCCTCAGAAGCGCCGATTTTACATACAAAAAGGACGGAGAGAGCATTGTTTTTACAACAAACGGCTACGGCCACGGAGCCGGCATGAGCCAATACGGAGCTCATTATCTAGCCGAAGAAGGCAAAACATACAAAGAAATACTTGCCCACTACTACACGGGAATTTCCTTTTCGAAAATAGAATAAAAATTTTGCCCCGATTGTATAAACAAAGCCAAGCAGGTTCATAATACTTGTGGAGGTGTTTATTACATGAAGGTAAAAAGAATGAGCAAAAAAGAATATATTGCCGTTGCCGCAAGCCTTGCGGTTGTTGCGGTTGTCGGTATAAGCCTAGGCGGCGGCAGCGACAGGGAAGCCGAAATTAAAAATCCCAACCAACTGAGTTCCGCCGAAAAAGGAAAAGAAAACAGCGCGCCTGTAAAATCGGCGCAGCTTCAAACGGAAGAAGTTTCTCCCGTTACAGCAAACAAAAACGAAACCGTACCAAAGGAAACCCCTGAAACAAACGAAAAAAATGCGTCTGACGCCGCAAAAACAGACGGCGGCAAAACAGAAGATTCAAAACCGGCGTCAGAAATCCAAAACGGCGAAAACGGAACGGAAACATCCGAACCCCAAACTCCGTCCGACAGCTCCCAGACTTCTCAAATCTATGAGGACGAATATGAAGAAGCCGGTTTGTTTGACGGCGGCATAACTTTTATGTGGCCTGTCGAAGGGGAAATTGCCATGGATTTCTCAAACGACACCGTCGTTTATGATCCTACCCTCGATCAGTTCAGAACAAACGACACCGTATGCATACTTGCAGAGGAAGGCGCTCCTGTGGCATGCGCAGGCGACGGAACTGTCGCAAGCGTTACAAACGATTACGAAAAAGGTACAGTGGTAGTGGTTGATCACGGCGACGGATGGACAACTACATACAGCCAGCTTATGGATAACGCGGCTGTAGCAGTTGGCGACAAAGTAAAAAAAGGCGAAAAACTCGGCGAAGTCGGAGCTCCGACATCATTCGGCTCCGCAATCGGCACGCACCTTGAATTTAAAATCTGCCAAGGCGAAAACGCTATCGATCCGAAAGTCGCTTTGAACGGCTGAAGTATTTTAACGGACGCAGCGGCATATGAAAACCGTATTAAAACAAACAAAATTTACTGATTTTTTTCTGCAGCTCTCCTTTTTAAAATAATATTCCTATAAAATAAAACCCCTTTAATTTTATAAACGGACAGAACGGCCTGAAAAAGGCCGTTTTTGCCGTTTAAAATAATCATTCGTTTCTCCTCACAGTTAAATTCCATAATAATATGCCCAGCAAAACCGCTCCTTTTTTGCATCTTTCTTATAAGCGGCGCTGAAATCCGTCGGCCGCCCGGAATAGCCGTCGCGTTCATTCCAAAAACCCGGTCTTCACGCTTCTTTCTAAACTCACTTAAATACGCCGTCAGGCTGAAAATTTAATCTCGCCACACCGCAAAAATCGATTTAATCTTCAAAAAAATTCATAAATATATTGTATATACCGTATAGTATATGGTATTATTTATAAAATATATTGTATTTTTTTATTTATAAAAAACAAACTCTTGTTTACACATCACAAAAAGGAGCGGCTTATTATGAAATTAAAAAAACTTATATTTATGTTCCTCACAGTATCCTGTGCGGCGGCATTTTCCGCGTGCGGAAACGGTACTGAAGGCACAAGCGCGGCCGACACTATTAAAGACGCGGTTAACGACGTTTCAACCGCCGCACAGTCAAACGGCAGGGATTACGGCGAAACCATTGAGCTTGCGCAAACAGATGTAATGGAATCTGCATTTTTTAACTGTACTGTCAACTCGGCGGAGCTTGTCGGTGAAATTGACGGTTATGTTCCCAACGACGAAACATACAGCTTTTTAAGGCTTAATGTCACAATCGAAAACACCTTTGAAGATACAGCCGAAATAGCAATGTTTTACAACGATTTTGAACTTACATGGGACGGGCTTGACGGAAGTACGGTTTTCCCCGAAACCCAGTTTGCGGAAAACCAACTGCCCGACGAATATTCTATTTTTAAAAACGAATCGCGAACGGGAGATATAATATTTGTTATCCCTACGGACGCTCAAAATATTAAATTAAAATACATAGAATTCTGGGACGACGATTTTGAAGGCAACGAATATATAATGTCCGTCACCGATATTACAAAATAAAAATCTCAATTAAAAAAATTCCGTTTATGAATACGCAAAACGTTTTCATAAACGGAATTTTTTATTTTGCAGGCTGCATAAATATATGAGTTTTGAAAATAAAATCTTGTATTTTTCCATTTGCCGCATATGCCGAAAATGTCCGGCATACCCGCCGCCCGCATATTTACCGTCAACCGAAAACCGAAAAATAAAAATTCCGTAAAAACTTTCATATCGCGGATATTTTTATTGCCCACTGTTTATCCAGCCGTTTTTAGCCTTGCATGCCGCATCTGAGACGTTCCTCCGCTTTTTATACTGTCCTTAAAACAAGTATTTTCTGCCCCGGAAAAATCCTGTCCGGATTATCTATATCGTTAACCATAAGTATATTTTCAACGGTCGTATTAAATTTTTTGGCTATCTTCCAAAGGCTGTCGCCCTTCTGGACAACGTATATAACAACCGAAACGCACTTTTTCGGCGCGGCCTGATCGTCTTCTTCTATATCCACAACTATTGAGGCATTCTCAACGCGGCTTACGTTTGCTTCCGTCACAACCGCCGCGGAAACTTCCACTTCCCTGCCGCTCAGCATATTTACGGATATACGGTCAACCCATGTGTCCGTTTCCGCCGTATCGCTTTCCACGGCGTCCGGCAGCTCAATTACCTGTTCAAACGGCATCATAAATTCCAATGCGGAAACAGGCGCCGCGTCGTCCTTAGCTATGTAAAGAATGGATACTTTCAGCCCGCCTTCCACAACAACGCTTCCGTTTTCAACCCTGGGAGGATCCGGCATTACCTTTCCCCAGCATTTAACAACCTGCATAATATCCGGATTGTCTTTATCGATTGGTATAACGTCCTTGACAAATGTTTTAGCGGTGTTGCTTCCCACATGGACAACATATTCCATTTCTTCCCGCTCGGTTTTAACGGGCACGACGGTCGAATATGCGTCTTCTATATACTCCACATTCTCCGATCCTTTGGCTCCGCATGACGCCTGTATAACAACTTCTATATCGACGATCCTGTCCTCGCCTTCGGAGTTCGGCACGACAAAGCCTTCCGTTTTTTCAACCGTTATGCTTCCGAAAGGAATCATTCCTTCCGCCGCTTCCGGTATTTCAACCGTCCCGTTGACTGGCATGTAAAATTCGCAGACTTCCACAGTCGCTTCTTCCCCCGTTCCTGTGTATAGAACGCTTATAACGGCTTCGGCTTTAATATTTACCCCGCCCTTAACGGCTTTCATTTCCTTCTGAGATATAACCGTGTCGCATTGAAGTATTTCTTCAATATCGGGCTTTGTCCTGTCAAGGGTAAACTGATCGCGTATGCTGAACGTATCCTTTTTAATTTCCGTATCCAATCCGACGGCAAGCGTGCCGCATTTAAGCTGCAGTCCCTCGCCGGAAGCGTCGGAAGCTATTTCCCCCGAGTTTGTTTCCCAAACCGAAGCCGACACGGAAGCTATAGCCTTAACGCCAATCTTTCTGTCGTTTATCAGCCTGTATTCAATATGTTCAAGCCTGCATGACGCGGTTATGTCGCTTTGGCGCGTTACTCCGTCTATATTAATAAAGTCCTCAAAGTTTATTACGTCCGACATACTGTGTACGGGCTTTTCCGATTTTTTTGCGGCATATAAAACCTCAATATGGAGGCACCCCTTAACGCCGACTTTATCCTCCAACGGTTTTTCCTCCGTTAAATAACAGTTTCCCTGAACTTTCATAAGTTCCATTATGTCGCTTTTAATATCAGGCACTATTACGTCACCTTCAACTAAAACCTGCGTTTGCCCGCTGCCTGTTTCTTTCCGTTCCTTAATGTTGGTTTTTATCAATTCAAACGGCATTATTTACCCTCCTTATACAACTTAAAATTTAAATCCGCTAATTAAGTATATTAGAAAGGTTTGTATTTATTCCAAATTTGAATTAATTTAACCGATTATGACCTTCCCGATCTCCGCCATATGCCGTACATGTTTCTTTGCGCCGTTTACGGCTTTCTCACAAAGTTAAATACGTTTTGCAGACGGCAGTCCTCGGATATGTCTGCCTCCGTTGAATAAAACCGTATGCCGCGGCTTCGAAAAGCTTACGGACAATACTGTCCTTCACGTTTATTCGCCCAAAAAATTGATAAGCTCCCCTACAATAAGCCTTGTAAGTATTCTGTGCGGCAGAACAACCATATCCTTTTTTGTGGTCAGTATATAATCCCCGTTTATAATATCGGCTTCAAGCCTTCCCTGAGGATAGCTTTTCATATTGCCGGAGCAGTTTACATGCAGGAAACCGTCGCTAAGTTCAATAGTTATATACGGCCCTATTGCAAAAGGGGGTTCTTTCAAATATATCTTTTTAAAAACGGCGCATACCGCCGCTATTATTATAACCGACAAAACTGCCGCGCCTGCCGAAACGGCCGCAAAAAGTATATCTTTCCTGACAGCCGCAAAAAATACGGCTCCGAGTATAAAAATACACGTCAGCGCCGAAAGCGCAATTACAAAGGGCTTTCTCCTTCTTTTAGCATAAATTTTCACATAATGTTTTATTTCATCCGCCGAAAGTTCAAAGCTTGTTTTAAACCTATACATATCATCATTCCCGATTGAATTTATTTTTTCAGCTAAAAAGCCAAACCCGCCGCGCCCGTTTCACATATACGGCCTCGCCGCTTCTAAAAAATGTGCATTACCGCCGTCACTATTATAAAAACCGGCTCCCATTATATCGGAAAACCGGCCATCCGCTTTGCATAATTATATTGCCTTCCGTTCGACAACGTAAAAAAGGCGCTCCATTCAAAGCCCGTGTACGGCTATTTTTTTGAAACGGGGGAAATTTCGCCCGTTTCAATATCATATTTATATATATTTTCGCTTTCAAGGGCTATATAGTATTTGGCGGCTATTTCATTTGTGCCGCTGACGCCCTTTTCATACAAATTAATTCCGTAACATATCTCGCCGTTAATTTCAACCTGCCCTATATCAAATATATCCATATAATTTTCGACGGGCTGCGGGAGCATATCGTTTGCGTCGGCAAACTCCTCGAATTTCATATACGCGTCGTCCCTTGTAAATTCTTTTTTTACCTCTTTCGGACGCGGCACTTCGCCTTCCTCTTTTGAAACGGTTATAATATAGTCTTTGTCAACCGTTTCCATCCTGATTTTAAACATCATCCCCTCGTCTGCGGATTCTATAACATATATCAACGGCTCCCCGCCTTCCTTGCTTCCCATTGAAACATAGTTAAGCTCGTCTGTCAGGTATGACGTATACTCCGCTACTTCTTCATCTTTAATCTGCGTCCTTTTATACACATATGAAATTTCTTCCCCGCCGCCGTCCTGCGGTTCTGTTATTTCTTTAAGCTTTTTATCCTTTTCCAAAAAAGACGTAATGGATTTAACCGAATCATCCCCAACCCTGTATTCCTCAGCCTTAAGCGGAGGAGTGCGTTTTGCGGCATAGATATAGCCTATGGACGCCGCGGCTGCAAAAATAACAATAAGTATCGCCGCAAACGTCTTTCTGCTTAAATTAATCTTCTTCATATTCCATTCCTCTGTATAATTTATTATAACCCCCGATATATCATGCGCAAAAGCGGCCGTTTATAAACGCGCCTCTGCCTTCGCCGCGCCGTTAACCGCCTCAACGTCAGGTATAAACTCTGTTATTCCAAAAAATTCCGGTAAAGCGTTAAAGCAGTACCGGAACCTTTCGGCATAATTATCTTTTACGGCGCTTCGTTCGTAAATTCGCTGGACCAGTAGGACTCGCCCCTGCCAACGCCGTCGGCGCCTTCCATATCGTGGAAAGTAAGTTTCAGCATGCCTGATTTATTCCCATTCACGTCGCAAAGCTCATATGGGAAGAATATCGTATCCCTGTTGATAATTCCGGAGAACGATATTTTTATTGTCTTGATAGCCCTTCCGCCGTCGGCCGCCCTTTTTGTAGTATATTCGACAAGCTTAAGACGGGCCTTTGCAGCGCCGTTTACATCGATATTATCGTCGTCTGTCGTAGTAACGAGGTTGTCGCTGAAGAACTGGGCCGTAAGCTCCTGCATCTGCTGGTTTTCGCCCGGTATGTAGTACACTTCTTCAGAGAATGTCAAAAGTATCGTTCCCTTATACGGCTGGCCTTTATGAGCCACCGGCTTGGCATTTGAAATCGTCGTTACGACTTCAACCGAAGGCGCCGTTACGTCGGCAGGCGTTATATCCATTTCAAACGCGATTTCCGAATCGTCGCCCACATTTGTTTCGCCCGAATCTATATTAGTCCTTGCCACCGCAAAGAACACATAATATATATTCCTTTCGATGTCGTTAAATTCTATGGTTGAGCTGTACTTATTATTTGTTTTGTCATACTTTGTTATAACCGTTCCGAATCCGTTAGGCGTTATAGGCTTATAGTCAAGGTTTTCCTGACCGTTCCTTATAATGCCCTTAATCGTTTCCTTCATCGACGGATCTATTATTGTATTGCCCTTTTCGTCTTTTATAAACCATTTTTGGACGCTTAGCTGCGGCAGTACAATCCAGTCTATAGTCGCGTTCTTATCGGAATCGACTCTTATTGTCGCGCTTGATTCCGCCCTGTCAATAACCTGGAGGGAAAGCGTCGGAGGCGCAACTTTAAGAGTTTTAAACTTCATCACCTGTACAGGCGAAGGCTCCGGCGGGTTGCCTTTAAGGAAATAGTACATTTCATAGTCGGTTTCCGGAAGGAGGCCTTCTATAAGCACAGGCACTTCAATCCTTCCGCTCGGTATAGGATAGCTTCCGGTAACGCCTCCAGCCGGCGGCGCAATAGCCCCGCTCATAATCTGTATTGCGCTCGGCGTATCTTTAACCGTGCCCTCAGGAGCGATGAAATACCAGAAAACGCATTTTTTGTTCGTCATAATATCCGGACGGATTAAAGTATCGCCTATCTGTGAGACAATTACGTTTCCTTCGTCGTCCATGCCGTTTTCAAGTTCAGGATACCCCGGCATAAATTCCGGTATCGCCGTGTCGGTAAACGACGCCGAAACTTCAAAGTCAAGCGGGTAGTTAACCTGCGACGCGCCGTTTTCGAGGGCTGTGTCAAAACCGCCCTTAGGATTGCCGGCAAGGGCCGAAAGCACCGTTTTGGAGCCCGTTACGCATTTAATTTTCATTTTAACCGTACTGCTCCAGCTTCCCCTGTCTTCATCGCCGTTAATGCTTGTAAAACGTATGCCGTACTCCCTTTGCTCAAGTTCGTTGAACTTTTCAAACGTATAGTCCGGAAGGTTCAGCGATTTTCTGTCGATTATATAATGGAGAGTCATAGCGTCGCCGGCCAGTATAAGCGGCTTATAACTTTTCGGATAGAACATCGGATTGCCTTCGCTGTCCACAACCGGGTTGCCGTTTTCATCAACGCCCTTTTCATACAATATAAATTCAACAGTCGTATCCGTTTCAAAAATCATGTCGAAAAGCACCGTATCGGCAGTATTTATAGACTGCGGATCGATTGAAAAAGTAATATCCATATCCTCCGGCGCTTCCGTTTTTGAAAGCTGAACAAGGGGCGAAACGGTTTTAAATACGTCAAGCCTTGTTTCATCCTTCATCCTGTTGTTTGAGGTATCAACTATAAAGCTAAGTTCAAACTGGTATCTGTCGCCGCTGTTGAGGTTAAGCGACGCGCTTGGGAAAGTTACATATGTTTTGCCCTCGTCGTCTATTCCTATTTCGGCCATATCATACCGTATATCGACAAGCTCTTCCTCTATGTCCGTAACGTTATAAAGCTTAATGTTTTCGGAAAGGGTTGCGTTGTCAAGCGGTTTCATGGTGTTCCTGTTCCACACCTCTTCGCTGAACCTGATTGTTATATCCCCTTCAACTTTCGGCTCGCCGTTTATATCCAAAGAAAATTCCTGTTTTGCCGTCGGAGCGACCATGTCCGTTGTTTTAACGGATAATTTCTTAACGACGGACGTGTTTTTGGAGCTGTCCTGAGCGGCTACATAAAGGTCGTAGGAACCTTCCGCCTCCAGCCCGTTAAGCTTAATTGTGCCTTCAGCATCCTGTTTTACGGATACCCGGCCGTTTTTAAGGGTGTTGTTTCCCGTAACGACAGCGTCTTTCGCATCCTCCGAGTCAAGGGCGGGCGGCGTTGTTGAAGGCGGCACCGGAGGCGGGAAATCGGCTCCTTTTTTAACAAGCACCCAGTATACAGTGCTGTCCTCGTTAACCTTCACGCGCACGTCTATAGCCTTATCCGTTGTTTTGTCCTGCTTAGGGAACCCGTCGAGTATCACCGGCGGCGTTGTGTCGCTTGTTGAAGCCGTAACTTTCTTAACTGCCGAATTGTTTTCCCCATCGCTTAAAACCATGTATATATCATAGCTTGTTTTTTCTTTAAGGCCGCTTACCGTAAAATAAGAAATTTCGTTCTTTTTGCAGCGTTTTTCCTTGCCTTTGTCCACTTCTCCGTCGAGCTTCTGGTTAATAATCTCCCTGTCCGTAGGGGCCTGGCTTCCCGCCGGAAAAGCTCCCCAATAAACGGTTACGTCCTTTGTAGGGACAAGTTCAACCCTTAAAGTATTTCCCGTTGTAGCCGTAACTTTAGGATAACCGCTTGCAAAATTCGGTATCGTATTGTCAGCCGTCCTGAAATCCTCCGATTTCTTGCCGCTTGTATCGTCCCTTTCGTCTACAAGCACGGCCTCTATCGTATATCTTGTATCTGCTTTAAGGCCGCTTACTTTAACATTAACTTCCTCGTCGGCATTTTTTATAACAATAGTACCCGACTTTATAATCTGGGACACATTATCCGGCTTTTTAATCTCTTTTGCGGAAAGCCCGCTGTCCTCCTCATAAACTACGGCGTAATAAAGCGTTCCGGGCTTATTTGTCTTAACAAGCATGTTAACGCTTGTCGGCGCGATTTCGTCGTCTTTAGGGTATCCGGCAAGGATTTTGGGGAACGACGACGCCTGTTCGGCTTTTATGCTGTCCATTTTCTCGCCGTTGACTTCCGCCGTAAGGCCCGGACGGATTATAATCTCGTCGGGAAGCATTTCCGTTACCGTACCGTTTGATGAAACAGTAAGGCGCGACACCTCTCCCTCCCCGCGTACTTCGCACGGCGCGTCAAGGTTCAGATCGTTTACATATGTATCTTTATCAAGCGTTACAATGCTGTCAACGGCGTCCTCGTCTACAGTAAGAGTCTGTATGCTGCCCTTTCCGAGGCTTACATAATTTTCACGGCCTAAAACGGTAACTTTTTCAAAGTCTCCAGAAAGAGAAAGCTCCGTCTGCGGCTCGCCGTTTACTTCTATATCAAGGAAACCGTCGCTGCCCGAAAAATTCTCAAAATATGCGTCTGTTTTAACAACGGCTTTCCTTATAGTTGTGTTTCCGAGAGTATCTACAGAAACAATCTTTCCTTCTTCGCCGTCTATAATAAGCTTGTTAATGCTGCAGTCCTCAAAATTTATACTGTTCTGTCCGGCGTTGCTTTCGCCGCCGCCGCTTATTATGATTTCGCCGGTTACCTGCACGTTTTCAAAATTAACGTATCCCGATCCTACCCCGGCGGTTATATATATGTCGCCGTTTACAAACGTGTCCTTCAAAGTTGCGCCGGAAGATGAAACCGTTACGTTGCCGTTAACCTCCCCAAAGGAATAAGTGCCTGTTCCGGCTACGAGTTCGCCTACGACGTCCGCAAATATTTTTGCCGCTTCTCCTCTTGTAATGCTGTTGAATGGCCTGAACGTGCCGTCGGTATAACCGTTAACATATCCTTTTTCGCTTGCGGCGTTAATGGAGCTTTTGCTCCATTCGCTGAAAGTACGGCTGTCGGTATAGCCGAGAGCCTCGCCGTAATAGTCTTCCACTTTAAGGTTGCGGCAGATAAGGCTTACCGCCTGCTCCCTTGTAAGGTACGAATCGGGGCTTGCCGTACTTTTGGAATCGCCGCTGAAATATCCCTGGCTGTAAGCAATGGCAATATCGTCGGCATACCAGTCGTTTTCGTCTACGTCTTTAAAAGGCATTTTTACGCCCTGATATCTGTCATAACCGAACGCCCTGTTCGTCATGGAAACAAATTCGGCCCTTGTTATGGGCGCATCCGGATTGAGGTTTCCGCTTTGATCTCCCCTCATGATACCGTAGTGCATAAGTTTCTGCATATAAGGGCCTGCCCAGTGGTTTGTTATATCCGCCGCCGCAACCGTTCTCGCCCCCAGATACGGAGCCGTCTGGCCAAACGCCAAAAACGCGGATAATACCAGTGTTAAAACTTTTTTTCGCATTCCGAATAACCCCTCCTATAATTACATTTTGCTCCTCTTTTGGGAAATCATTTGATAAACTTTTTTTCGTATCATCTCTTCCTCTTTCATGCAGAGGCCGACAAAGCTGCATCCATAGACATATTCCTTTTCGTCCTCATGGTAAAGCCTTCTGACTATCTTAAAATCCACTATAATCGGTTCTTCCGAAACCTGAAGTATAGCCTCATATTTGTTTTCCATGTCAAGTTTGTCCCTGCATACAAAACAGAAGCCGCCTGCGCTCATATCCTTAACGTTTACTTCACGGCTGAATATCTTTTCGCCTTCATAATAAAAAATTCTGAATATCATGTCAACTTCAACTTTTATATCTTTATTAAGCTCTTTGGCGTCGTTTTCAAGGTTACCTACATATATAACGCCATTTTCCCTGTCTATACGTTCGACAACGGCGTTATAATATTCATAGTAGCTTCCGTTGACAATGAAGCTGATGTTTTCGCCTTTATAAATCCCGGACTTCTCAACGTCCGATATATTCTCAAGCGTTATAGCCGCCATTTCTCCGCTTGGATCAAACTTGGAAAACCCGCATGTGGAGTATTTCCTGTCCCCGCTTAACAAAACCGTCTTATTATCCATATAAATCCCCTCTGCACCTTATTGTCCTCCGTCCTGTACGGGCAGTTTTGCGGGCTCCGTTTCCATACCCGGCTGCTCCCCTTTGTTTTTAAGGGAGAAATTCAGAAAATAAACATAAATATCAACAACCATCTTAAAAAGTTCTTCCGGTATTTCCTGCCCAAGTTCAAGGCGCGACAGTATTGTTGCAAGGGAATTGTCCTCAAAAACAGGAACGTTGTTTTCAACGGCCGTTTCAACAATCTTTTCGGCCATGTGCCCCATGCCGGAGGCCACCACTATCGGAGCCACGTCGCTTCCGTCATATTTTAAAGCTACGGCGCGGCTTGAAGTATTTAAGTTATATTTTGACATTTACCCCGTTTTTCCTTTCATAAATTTTTGGGAAAACTTCGGTTATCGTTTTCGGCTTTACAGAACGTCCCAACGCCACATTTGCAGCCGAAAAACCGTTTTTCTCAACTATAGAAGCAATATCTTTTTTCAGCGCCTTTTCGTCGGCCGCAAGGGAAGGCGGATAAAACAGCTGCACTTCAACCTTGCCTTTGTGCTGTGAAACTATAAGGTCGAAAAATCCCAGATCCTTTATGTCGAACTTTATAAGCAGCTTATTGCGGCGTTCATCGTCGGAGCCCCCGCCTCCCGGCTGCCCGTCGTCGGGATCCACCCATATTTCCGAAAACATTACGTTTCCGAATATCTCGGCCGGTATTATAAAATGCATTAACGGCATATACACGCTTTGGTTTACAAGCATGGAGTT
Source organism: Anaerotignum faecicola (assembly GCA_024460105.1). NCBI lineage: Bacteria > Bacillati > Bacillota > Clostridia > Lachnospirales > Anaerotignaceae > Anaerotignum > Anaerotignum faecicola. The sequence goes on along the minus strand of JANFXS010000004.1, from coordinate 195,488 downwards.
CAACACGTTTTGGAATACAAGTTTCGTTTCAAACCCGCCTTCTCCGCTAAGGCCCTTTTTCATAATCTGTATGAATGTTTCGACAAAATCATTCTCCTTATTTTCGGAAAAAAGTTTTAACAGCGCGTCGTCGCCCAGCCCGCCGAACACCGAATGGAAATCTTTGAAACTTAAAAGCTTCGTATAGCTTTGTACAAGTTTATCATAGCTCCCATTTTCGTATTTTGCAACATTTAACGTAAGCATAGTTATCATATCCCGAACTTTTCCCAAATCATTTGTCTGTTTGACATATTGGGAAAGAAAAGGTACAATCTCTTTTTTAAGGATCTGCGTATTCCGAGGATTTTCGCCTATATGCCCTCCGTTTTCAAACTGGAGCTTCTCCGCAAGGAGCGAAAGCTGGCCCCTGAAATTCGACGTCATATATTTAGACATATTTTTTATTATGGAATCTATATTTTTAAGCGTTGAGCCGCTTGAAGAAGCGTCGTTGAAAATTTTAAGGAAATTGAGTATTTCCCTTTGCAGTTCCATGGAATTTGTTTTCGCAAGCACGTTTTCCAACGCGTCGAAAAACACATTGTTGAATTTAACGGCCCCCTGCACCTGGGCTTTCACAAAATCCGCAAGCTGCTCCGGCGACATTTTCATCATTTCCATGAATTTTGAAATCTCGTTTGCAAAGTTTTCTCCTATGCCGCTTGAAACTTCCGTGCCCATCTGAAAAAATATCTGGCTGAAAATTTCGGTTATATTCGGCATATTCCTTAAAAGCGAAATAAATCCTTCAAAATTGGATTCGTAATTAAGGCCCAAATTCTGTTCGTTTGCGGCCGCCTGCCCGTCGGGGCGCGTAACCTTTGTAGGATCGGCAATATTTTGAATGACAGGGTCGTTAACCGTAACATTGTTTGGCCTTTGAGCATTCTCATATACTGTGTTCGGCGTTGTAACTTTTAAAATATCCGACATTTTTTCACCTTCTAGTTTATAATAAACTATTATTATTTTTCTTTTTTTTGACGATATAATTATTATTATTTTTCTTTTTTTGACGATATAAATTAATGAAGATAATTTTTATAAAAATATACCTATAAATAATTAAGGTGGTGTACAAGTATTATGGACAACGGCACAGATAACATGCTTGATATGTATCTATTTGAAACAAATACCCTTTTGGAACAACTTGACGGAATACTTTTAAACGCTGAAAAATCGAAACAATTTACTGTTGACGACGTTAATGAAATATTCCGTATAATGCATACCATAAAAGGCTCTTCCGCTATGATGGAATTTTCAGGCCTTATGAAAATTGCCCATAAAATCGAAGACTTATTCTTCTTAATAAGAGATAACGGCGTGGATACCTTTGACGAAGTCTGCAGCCAGCAGGAACATCATGAGCTTTTTGACCTCGTTTTTAACGGCATCGACTTTATGCGCTCCGAAATCGAAAAAATCGAAAACAACGAAACTCTTACTGATAATATCGACATCCAGCTTGAAAAAATTAATGATTTTATCAATAAAATTACAGGCCATTTTTCATCAGGCGCGGGCAGCGCGCAAAACGGCGGCTCCGAGAGCGCTCCCGCACAGGCCGGCGAGCCCGCCGCAAAAGCCGACGAAACGGAGCTTCCGGATAATTCCCCTTACTTTTTAAGGGTATTTTTCGACGAAGGGTGCGGCATGGAACATCTGCGCGCGTTTATGCTTATTACGGCTTTGAGCGACGCCGTAGGCGCCTTCACTTATTATCCGAAAGATGTGGAGTCCCGCTCCGAAGCCGCCCATGAAATTGTAGAACACGGGTTTTTTATAGGGCTGAACGACAAAGAATCCGCTGAAAAGGCCGTTTCTGTAGTAAAACAGCAAAGCAACATACAGACATATGAAATTATAGAAAACAGCGCGGCGGAACATCAGAACGTTTCCGAAACGCAAAGCACGGAACCGACGTCTTCCGAAAAATCCGAAGAACCGAAAAAACCCGCCGCATCTCCGAAAAAAAATGCCGGAACCCAGCCTTCCTCACATGCTCAGGCTAAACAAAGCCTCATAAGCGTTAACCTTTCAAAGCTTGACAGCCTCATGGCAATAGTCGGCGAAATCGTTATCACGGAAGCAATGGTTACTTCCTGCCCGGAACTTGCCGGCCTTAAACTTGACAGCTTCACAAAATCCGCGCGCCAGCTCAGGAAGCTTACGGACGAGCTTCAGGACATCGCTATGTCTATAAGGATGGTGCCTATTTCCGGAGTATTCCAGAAAATGAACCGCATTGTCCGCGATATGGGCCAGAAACTCGGCAAAGATGTGGAGCTTGTGCTTATAGGCGAAGATACGGAAGTTGACAAAGCCATTGTGGACGGCATAGGCGACCCTATTATGCATATCGTAAGAAATTCCATGGATCACGGCATAGAGGAAAACGTACAGGACAGGCTAGACGCCGGAAAGGCGGCCAAAGCCAAAATTATACTCAAAGCGGAACACACCGGAAGCGAAGTTATAATCTCCATTGAGGACGACGGCCAAGGCATAAACCCGGCTTCCGTTTTGGCCAAGGCGCAGCGTAACGGCCTTCTAACAAAGCCGGAAAGCGAATACAGCCAGAGGGAAATATTAAATCTCCTTATGATACCGGGATTTTCCACAAACGAGGAAGTTACGGAATATTCAGGCAGGGGCGTCGGCATGGACGTTGTGAAAAAGAATGTCGAAAATGTCGGCGGCATAGTTACAATTTCAAGCGCCATGGGACAAGGCACATGCACTACGCTTAAAATACCGCTTACAATGGCGATTGTCGATGGAATGGAAGTGTCCGTCGGAAAATCCATTTTCACAATCCCTATTAATAACATCCGCCAGTCAATAAAAGCTTCTTCAGCCGATATAATTCACAATGTCGACAACAGCGAAGTTATTAAAATGATGGACGAATTCTATCCTGTTTTCCGCCTTCATGAGCTGTATAACCTTGATACGGAAATAACGGAAATTGACGACGGCATTATAATTTGGGTTGAAGCCGCCGAAAAATCGTACTGCCTGTTTGTTGACGAACTTATAGGCGAACAGCAGGTTGTAGTTAAGCCGCTTCCCGCATATCTTAACAGTTTCAACATAAAAGACAGCGGCATTGCCGGATGCACAATACTCGGCGACGGCAACATAAGCATTATACTTGATATAGCAAACCTTTATGCCAAAGCGCACAATTTCAGCTGATTGGGAGGTAACTAGATATGTCTGAAAACAATAACAATACGGCGGCGGGCGAAAAGGAAAGCAGGCTTTCCGACATAGCGGCCGCTGCTGAAAACACAAGAAAATTCCTTACATTTTTATCGGACGGCCTTATTTTCGGCGTCGACGCTTCTTATGTTACGGAAATAATAATAAACCACAACATAACTTTCCTGCCTATTGTGCCGTATTATATAAAAGGCATAATAAATCTCAGAGGCCAGATTATACCGATAGTGGATATAAGGCTTAGGATGGGCAAACCGGAATATGAAAACCCACGCGGATCCAACTGCATTATAGTTTTAAACATTAATTCCGTTATGCTCGGCATACTTGTCGATACCGTCCAGCAAATGCTCGACATAGACACAAGCCGCATTTCCCCGCCTACCGTAAATAACTGCGAGGAACTTGTCAGCGGAATGTTAACACTTAACAACGGCAGCACAATGCTTGTCCTTGACAACGAAGCTCTGGGAAAGGCATACTGAAAATATATACCGCCGGATACGATGCCGTGTCCGGCGGATTATATAATTAAAGGCATATTTTAAACATGGAGGCGTTATGCTTAAAATAGACGACAAAGACTTTACAACCCTCGTTAAATTTGTACATTCAAATTACGGTATCGACCTGAATAAAAAAAGGCAGCTTATCGAAAGCAGGCTGACAAGCACAATAACCGCCATGGGTATGGCAGACTTTTCACAGTATGTAAAATATATTACGACTACGACAAATAAACCGGACATCGAAAAAATGCTGAATAAGCTGACTACGAATTACACATATTTCATGCGGGAAAAAGAACATTTCGACTTTTTCTCAAACACAATACTTCCCTACCTTGTTTCAACAAAGAAAAACAAGGTTTTAAGCATATGGAGCGCGGGATGTTCTTCCGGCGAGGAGCCTTATACCCTGTCCATGCTTATTAAAGATTATCTCGGAAGCAAGGCGGGCGCATGGGATACCCGCGTGCTTGCCACGGATATTTCACAAAATGTGCTTCAGGCGGCTATGAAAGGCGAATACTTGGCGGAGTCCATTAATTCGGTCCCTCCGCACTGGAAAACGGATTATTTCGTCCAGTCGCCTTCGGGCGGCAAAGTTACGGTTGCCCCCGCAATAAAAAACAACGTTATTTTCAGGACCTTCAATTTAATGGAGCCCATACGGTTTAAACTGCCTTTTGATGTGATATTCTGCCGCAATGTTATGATATATTTCGACCAGCCGACAAAAGACGCTTTGGTTGAAAGATTTTATAACGCTTCAAATCCCGGCGGCTATCTGCTTATAGGACATTCCGAAAGCATCAACCGCGCTGTCAGCAAATATCAGTATATTATGCCGGCGACATACCGCAAACCTTTATTAAACAAATAACAAATACAGGAAAGGTTATGGTAAATAATGTATCCATCATCAAAAATCATAAAAGTTCTCGTTGTTGACGATTCGATCTTTTTCAGGAAGGTTCTCATAGACAACCTTTCAAAAATGGATAATATAGAAGTTATCGGATATGCAATAAACGCTTTTGACGCCAAAAAAAAGATACCTCTGCTTAATCCCGACGTAATAACAATGGACGTTGAAATGCCGGGGCTTAACGGCATTGAATTCTTGAAACAGCTTATACCGCAGAACCCTATACCGGTAATACTCGTATCGTCTTTAAATATAAGCGTATTTGAAGCCCTGTCGGCCGGAGCCGTTGATTTTGTAAGAAAGCCGGACGCCTCTCAGGGGAACAATATACAAAACTTTATGTCGGATCTCGGCAGAAAAATCCATATAGCGTCAAATGCGAAAGTGCGCGTTCCTTCACAGGCCCAGCAGGTACGCAAAACATCTGCACGGCAAACGCCGCATGGCCTCCTAGGCCCATCGGCAAAACTTGACGGCACAATAATCGCCCTTGGAGCTTCTACAGGAGGCACTGAAGCAACATTAAGCGTTTTAAAGGAGCTCCCTGCCGATACGCCCGGTATGGTTATAGTGCAGCACATGCCGCCCGGATTTACAAAAATGTATGCCGACCGTCTTGACCGTTTATGCAGCATGACTGTAAAAGAAGCCAAAAACGGTGATAAAATAGTGCGGGGCCAAGCTCTTATCGCTCCGGGCGACATGCAGATGAAAGTTGTGAAAATAGGCGCGCAGTACAGCGTTTCCTGTTTCGACGGCGAAAAAGTAAGCGGCCACAAGCCTTCCGTAGACGTTTTGTTTAATTCTATGGCCGATTCGGTTAAAACCAACGGCATCGGCATAATACTAACCGGCATGGGCCGCGACGGCGCGGCCGGGATTTGCCGTATGCGCCAAAACGGAGCTTATACAATAGGTCAGAATAAAGAATCATGCGTTGTTTACGGTATGCCTATGGTCGCATATGAAATGGGCGGAGTATGCACTCAGGCGTCATGTGAAAATATCCCCAACATACTTATGCAGAAACTGCGTTCAATGAAATAACCCTACGCGCGGTATATATTGTAAAAGCCCCAAAAATTACGGAGTAACTGTTTCTGATTTTATTTAACCTGCCGCCTGCGGCACATGGGGGAAATTAAATGATATCTAAAAAGAAAATTGTTATTGCTGTAATATTTATATTTATACTTTCTTTCTGTTCGTACATGTTCTGGCCGATGACGTTGAACAGCATTATTTTCCATGGCGAGCCGGTTTTTATATCCTTCATTGAAAACAAAGTTGATAACGGCGTAACGTCACAAACGTCATACGATTATGTATTTGAATACGATTCTGACGAATACCGCCAATTATTTGATATATTGGACAAATATCCTTATCACAGGGGATTGTATTCGTTTACAGGCGATATATCCATACCGAAAGCGGGCCGCACCGTCACTCTTTATTCAAGCGGCAACCTTATCGTACTTGGATGTATTCCGAAAATCATAGTAAACGAAAAGGCTTACAGGCTGGGATATTTTAATAAAGAAATTCAAACAAATATTATAGACGAAATCTGCAATCTGCTTCCGGAAAAAAGCGTTTAATATGTCCGGCCGAAAAATCATTTTTTGTTTGCCTTGAAGCAGTTTATCGCATTGAATAATGATTTCAAACAGAAAAAGCCGTAATTTTCTATATGGCCTTAAGCCACCACGAAAACACGGCTTTTTGTATTGAAGCTTCCTGCCGAAAAAATAAATTCTGTATTCGGCACAATGTATTGTCGGATTTTTTATCCGCTTAATCTATATTTTATACGCAAATAAATACCTTTGGCACAGTGTCCGCACGGCTGAAACCATGCTTTTAACGCGCGTATCCGATACAGCCGCGCCGCCGTTTTACGGATACGCCGCTTTATTTTAATTTCCATACAAAATAAATCTAAGACGCCTACAGCATGCCGCTCTCCGGTAAAATAATCCGAACGTCAGATAATTTACACTCCATAGCTTTTGGCGCATGGCTTTAAGTCCTGCGCGCTTTAACGTCCGTTTGCATCTTTTTTCGCGATATTTTTAATCATCTGTATATCGCCGCTTTTTAATATGGATTCCTTATTCATATCGGCGGCAATTATAAGCTCTGTGCGCAGAATTGATATTTCTTTCGGGGCTTTTATGGCTATCTTAACCACCCCGGGATTTATTTCCGTAACCGTAAGCTCAATGTCGTCGCCTATCCTGATTGATTCGCCTTCACGCCTTTGCAAAACAAGCATATCAAATCAGCCCTCCTTTAAAAATTTATAAAAAGGATATTTAAATTCGTACCGATTGTTTTCCAAAATAACTTGAATTGCCTTTTTGTTTTCAGGGTTAACCGCAACAGGACATCTCAAATTAACAGTACTGTTTTTTATCTCGGGGGCTATAACACAAATATTATAAAAATTAAGTTCTTTTTCGTCGGCGGCGTCGAGGTATCTAAGCTCCTCTTCTGTAAGCGTCGGCGTATAATCAGGTATAAAAGCAAACGGGTTCATAACTGTAAAAGCAAGATCCACGTCGTCAAGGCTCTGCAAACACAATATATTCCCGCTTTCATTATCAAATCTTATTAATACAAACCTTTTATCCTGCTGAAATCCAAAAATACCTTTCTCAAATTTTATCTCCTCGTCGCTTGAAAAAGGCAGACTGCCGAAATATTTTGTTTCTATTTCCATGCTATTCCCCATTCCGCGTTAATATTGTAAACTATTATGAATTAAATCAATCGTGCAAAGAGATCCTACGCTATATAAATACCGGACGGATACCGCAATAATCCGGAAAAATATTGTCATATACAAACAATCAGTATGCCCAAATCCAGGGCATACTTTTCGTTGTATTGTTTAAAACTCTCAATCCTTCCGGAACATTTTCCTCCGGGCATATTAAACTTCAGAAAGCCGTTATGTCCGAAACAATCCTTTAAGTTAGCCTCAATTACGCCTTTACATCTATCGGTTCATAATTAGGATCGCTGCTTGGCGGAACATAAATAGGGCCGCCGATATACTCTATTATTACATCGGGCTGCTGCGTTATGTTAAACTCTATATTGCCCGGCACAAATTCAAAGTCGCCTTTAAAAATACGCCAGTCAAAATTAAGCTTATCCATTTGATAGTCTATTGTAACATCCGGCTGCGACCAGCTTAACTCAGCCATAGTATCCGGTATAAACTCAACGTTAAAATCCTTCATTTGAAAATATTTGTCCGTATTTTCCTTGATTATATTACCCAAAACGTCGTCGCCTATTTTTGCTTTAAGCATAAGACGCCCGTTTTGCGCCATGGATGCGGTAGCTTCGTATGCCGCTGTTTTTCCGGCTTGGGCATACCTTTGAATACTGCTGGAAACTGACGCCGGGGAAATTGAATCCCTTGCCTGGAAAGTATCTATGCTCAGCCTTATCGGGCTGCTGGAAATTTCCATCCTGCCGTCGTTCCTTTTTATCTCCAAATCCGCCGTGCCGTTTTTGTATTCCAAATGCGCATTATTTACCTTCATTTCAAACGCTATCGGAACATTAGTTATTTTAATTAAAGGTTCCATATTTCAAACCTCCCCAAACTATTTATAAATCCATTCCCTAAAAATACTTTTTACATTATTTCATAAAATCTATAAAAGAAGGCGAAAGTATGCTTGTTCCGACTTTTAACGCCGCATTATATGCATACTGCTGCCATACATAATCCGATATAGCCGCCGCCATATCGACATTTTCAACGTCTACAATCTGTACATTTATATTATCGCTTGCCGTTTCAAGCTGTTTTTTCCTGTTTTCCAAAAACTCGCTTTTTGTCCCAAGTTCCGCAACAAAATCGGCAACGTCGTTTTTGCTCTCAACAAACTGATCCATAAGCTTGCCGAATTTTGCCTCGTTAAGATTCGGTTCTTCAAGGGCATCGGCCATTTGTCCCAGAAGCGTTACAACATTTTTGCTTACGCCGTCGGCAGTCTGCCCGTATCCTACAATATTAAGACCCGGTACAGCCGTATTAAAGGCACTGCTTCCTACAACGTCGCCCTGGGCATTCTCCTCCATGCCGAATCCGATATCCACATAAAGCGTTTCATCCATCATTTCCTCAAGCTTTTTTATTTCGTCGGGATCCGTTGTATTAACATCTATCCCTCTGTAATAAAGCTTATCGTCTTTAAGCTCAAAAGGCGCTTCCTTCGTTCCCGCCCCGCCGAAAAGGAACCTGTCGGCATACTTTTCATTCAAGCTCAAAACTATTGAGTCCTGCATCCCTCTAAGGGTTTTCGCATATGTAAGCCTTGCTTCATAGCTTGTTGCGCCGTTAATTGCGCTGAGCGTATCTTCGTTTACCTGCTCGTTAAGCACGCCGCTTATGCTGAGCGCGCTGCTTGAAACAGTATCAAACATAGAAATGGTAGTTTTTACGTTTTCCAGATAGTCCGCATTCTGGTTAAATTCCCTCCTCAGCTTAAAAGAACGCGCCGCTGCGGAAGGGTCTTCATCTATATTGTTAAACTTCCTTTTGGTAAGAACCTTCTGCCTTGAACTGTCAAGGTTAGCCATGGTTTTATTAAGATTTCGGCTATAGTTGCTCATAATAGCCCTTGTAGTTACCCTCATGATTAATCAAATCCTCCTTCCGTTATCTTCCTACAACGCCCATTTTATTTATAATAGTGTCAAGCGCCTCGTCAAGCACTGTCATCATTCGGGCCGATGCAGAATATGCCTTTGAATACTGGAGCATATTCATGCCTTCCTCGTCAAGCGATACGCCTGAAACATTGTCACGGTCATCTGAAATGCTTCCGGCAAGCTGCACATGATTGTTAAGTATCTCTGTCGAGGATTTTATATCGAGGCCAAGCACAACGCCCATATTTGAGAAAAATTCCTGATATGTGCCTTCAAAGAGTTTTGTGCCCGTACCGTCGCCGTTTGTATCATACACCATAGATTCCGTAAAAAGGTTTTTCATATGCAGTATGTTGTCATTTGCCCCCTCAGGCGCATTGGGATCCTTTGAGGCCGTTATGCCGTATTCGTTGTTGTTCCAGCCATCGGCTATTTTTATATTGCCCGCCGTTATTTTATCGGTGCCGTCATTTGTTTCAAAAAGGTTGTGTTCAACAGGCTGTCCTGCCCCGTCCGTAAACTGATATGGATTATTCGCCTCATTTAACGTTGTGGCAATTTTATTTGCAAGGGAGTCCAGCATGTTCTGGTAATAGCCGATACCCCTTGTCGCGTTTGGATCCTGATCGAACTCGCCGTCGTCATTAAGGAGGTCAAGCGAGCTTTTAAGGGAGCCTGTTAATATATCGTCTGTAATATCGCCTATTGCCGCGCCCGCCGCCAACGAATCCTGCTTATCCTTATTTGCCTTATCAAGCTCCTTCTGCGCTGCATCAATCCTGTCTTTTTCCGTTTTTTGGAGTTCCGCAATTTCCGTATTGAGATCGTCGACTTTTTTCTGTGCCTTATCAGCCTCTGCCTGCGCATTAGTCAGGGCAGTCTGGGCTTTAACTTCGGCTTTTTCGGCAGTTTTCAGCGCCGCCCTCGCTTCGTCGTAAACCTTCCTCGCCGCCGTAATCTGATCCTTTGTGCTGTTCGGATTGGCCTTTATCGCCTCATAGTCCGCCTTCGCCTTATCGGCGGCCGTTTGTTTTGCGGCAGTATCCGCCTGCGCGGCCGTAAAAGCCGCATTTGCATTATTCAGCGTGTTATTGGCGTCCGTAAGTAACTTCTGAGCCTCTGTAAGCTTATCGGTGGCATTTTTCACTGCGTCCATTTCCTTCTGCAGTTTCTGCTGTGCCTCGGCTATTTTGAAATCAAGCTCCTTATCGTCCGGATCAAGCTTTGTAAGCCCGATTTTCCAATCCTCCGTACCGTTTTGATCGGGAGAAGTAAGCTCCAACTGCCTTGCCTGTTCGTCATCAACAAGGGTTATCTTCTTGCCGTCCTTGCCTACAAGCTCAATACTTAATTCTTCAACAGAAATACTGTCCGTATATTTTACCGTATCGTATTTAACTTCTATATCAAGATACGAGGAAAGCTCGTCAATAAGGAGATTTCTCTGATCCTTGAGTTCCAAAGCGGCGTTTCCGTGAAGGTTGGCTTCTTTTATGGATTTATTAAGATCCCTTATATTGTTCAATAAGTTGTTTACAGCCGGTATGTCGACGTCCTTTAAATCCGTTTCCTGATTTTTCCTTACTTCCTCAAGCTGCTTTGCCGCGGAATTTAAAAGCTCCGTAAGCACCTGGGCCGATGATTTAACCATGCTGTCAAATTCCTTGTTGCCTACGTTTGAAGCAAGCTTGTCAAGTTTGCTTAAAAGATCCCCGATCTGGTTATGGATACCGCCCTCATCGTCAACCTTCGAGGCCTCGTCAAGTATACTGCTGAGCTCCTTAAGCCCTGATATTTTAATGTCATATTCTCCTACCTGCGCCATTTCCGCCCTGAACCTTTTATCAAGGAACGGGTCGCGGATCTGGGAAATGCCCGTAACCAAGGCGCCGTTTCCTATATTTACATTATAAAATGACGAGTATCGGTTTGAGCCGCCGCCTACATTAAAGCTTACCTGGTCTACTCTCTGCCTTGTATAGCCGAGAGTGCTTATATTTGAAATGTTCTGCCCCGTTATGTTCAACGCCTGCTGCGCAACCGTCATACCGAGGCGGGCCGTCATAAAACCGCCGAATGTCGAATTAATCATAAACTATTCCTCCGCAAAAAATCTTTTCATATTAAACACGTCTGCTCCTGAAACTGCTTTCGCCCCTTACAACGCTGCCTTTCTCGTTATATACGCCCGCCGCTTCCGCGCCGTTAAGCTCGCTTAAGTATTTATCGAGCCTATGGAGGTTAATCTCGATAGCGTCCTGTGAAAGTTTGGACGTTTCCTTATAAAGTTTAAGGTTTTTCTGCATTTCATCAAAAAGCGCGTCAAAATTATGTTTTTCATCTTCCGCAAGCGTCCCGATAATTTCCTTAAAGCTCATATTTTCAAAGCCCAGCTCCTTCTGGACGGCTTCGCGTTTCCTATCCAGCCCCCTGAGCTTCAGCATCATAGCCTGTTCGCTTTTCATACATTCTTCCACACGGGATATATTGTTCTTTAAAACAAAATCAAATTTCTTTTTTTCAAGATCCGTAATTTCTTTTAAAAATGAATTTGTTTCTATTAATATATCCCGAAGTTTTGCGTTATTTTCCATTATATACTGCGCCCTTTCCAATGATATTTAAGAAAGCATCATTCTTCTGATAACCTCGTCAATGCCTGTTTCATAAGAGCCGTCTTCAATTTGGCATCTTATTTCTTCAATATTTTTTTCGGGAGCAGGCGCCTGCACTTCTTTTAAAATGCGGTTTTTTAGTTCGCTAATAAACATACCTTCCGGCATGGCTTCGTTTTTGCTGATTAGGATTTCATCAAAATTCTTAGTGTTCGTTTTTACCAGCGATGCCTGCCCTTTGTTAACGGGTTGTTTCCCGCCGTATCCTATTAACGGCGTATTAGGCGTTATTTTCATATTAATCAACTCCTGCCGATGGCAAACCAATTGTTATGCTTTTATATAATATATATCGTCACTATAATAATAAAGATAATATTTAAAACAAATAATTAGATAGAAAAACTAAAATATTTATATTGTTTTAGGCCGAAAATTATTAATTTATACTAAAAATCAATATAAAAAGCCTGTTAAAACAAGCAGGCTTTATATCAAATAACCATATTTTCCCTTTTTTACATCGCCTATTATGCGCCCGCCGTAAAGGGTTACAACACGCTTTTGCATTATGTTTACAATTTCTTTATCATGTGTTGCCATTATAACCGTAACGCCGAGCCGGTTTATTTCGTCAAAAAGCTGCGCAATATCCCATGCGGCATCACGGTCAAGTCCGCTTGTAGGTTCGTCGGCAATTATAACCGACGGATTGTTTACAAACGCCCTGGCAAGTTCAACCTTAGATCTCTCCCCTCCCGAAAGTTCATGGGGCATCGCTTCGGCTTTATCCCTCATGCCCACAAGGCCCAGCGCCTTAAATATTGTCTGTTCCATCAAGCCTGCCGGCTGCTGTGTTGCCAAAAGGGCAAGCTCGATATTTTTATATACGTTCCTGTCGTTTAAAAGAAGATTTTCTTCGCGGATAATTCCAAACTTACGTCTTAAGTACGGCAGTTTTTTCCTCTTCATTTTTATCAAATCGTTTCCGCCTACAAATATAGTTCCTTTAGTGGGAAGTATCTCCCTTGTCAAAAGGCTTAAAAACGTACTTTTGCCGGAGCCGCTTTGACCGAGCAGGAACACAAACTCACCGGTCGCTATATCGATATTTGCATCAATAAGCCCTGCCGCCCCGTTTTCATAAATTTTGCTTACGTCTTTAAAAGAAATGGAAAACATTCTAACCCGTCCTCATATATAAGCTGTATAACCTAACCAACTGCGGGCAAAACCCGTGCCGTCGCACGGACAAATGCCTCAAAATCCAATCAATGCCCGTCTATAAGCGGAATCTTTAATATTTGTTATTAATTTATATTAAGCCTCGCGCCGTTTCCTCAGCCGATGAAAAGTATCCCCGCCCCGCTCATTAATTCATGGAGGGAAATATTGTATTTTTCAAATTCCAACGTTATGCGCCAATATTACGGAAACTATGGTATAATATCTTTGTCCCAAAGCTGTTGCGGGAAAATAATATGTTATGTCTTCGGAGGCATTAAAATTGAGATTTATATATTACACGATAAAATTCATAATCTGCTTTTCGCTTTACATAGCCATTTTTTTTATGTTTCCGGAAATAGCCGAAAAAGCAGACGAACTGTATGCAGGCGCCGCCAATACGATTACGGCGCTTAAAACCGAAATTGCCGAAAGGCGCGCCAAAAACGAAATTGAACGCACTCCCGAGCCGAAAGAAGAAACCTTAACCGCCAAAACAGATCCCAACGGCGATATTATACTTCCCGGCAATTTTGTGAATATACACTATTATAACCAGTCCGACGAACGATGGGGAAACGAAATGTACGGACCCGACAATCCCATATCGATATACGGCTGCGGCCCGACTACCCTTGCTATGCTTGTTACAAGCCTTACGGGAAACGAAATCAATCCATATGATATGGCAAAGTGGTCTTATGATAACGGCTATTTCTGCCAAGACAGCGGTTCATACCATTCAATAATCCCCGGCGGAGCATCCCAGTGGGGTCTTACGGTTGAGGCCGTTAAAGACTATTCGCCCGAAAACCTTCAAATGCTTTTATCAACGGGCAATCTCATTGTTGTTTTAATGGGAAATGGCCATTTTACGGAAAATGGCCATTTCATACTAATCCGTGGGATAACCCTGGACGGAAAATTTTTGATAGCTGATTCTAAAAGCTATGAAAATTCCCAAAAAGAATGGGAACCTCTGACAATAATAGACGAGGCAAAATACGGCGCAAGCAGCAACGGCCCAATATGGGCCGTGCGCTATGAAAAATAACCTACTTTCCCGCCTTTGAATAAAACGACGAGCCGCCGGCAATTTTCCTGCTGATGCGGCTGTCTTTTTCAATTATCTTTCCAAGCTGGTTATGGATCATGCTTTTTAAGCTTATAACCTTTTTTATATCGTCGGGGACGTCCGCCCCGCCGTCCGCATTGTTTACGGCGTCGCGCTGATTAGGCGGAAGCGCCGCAACAAACTTGCCAATCTCCAAATCAAGCGTATCCACAGCGTCCATTTCTTCTCCCCGCATGGAAAGCACCATATTTACGCTTTGCTTATCGTTTCTGGAAAGAGCTTCCGTAAGTTCGTCCGTAAGACGGCCTATTTCTATAACCCTGCCGTATTTTTTTTGGAGTTTTGCCGTTATTTCCTGAGCAATGCTTTTTTCTTCCATACTTCCTCCGCTGCTTTTGACCGCCTATGTGTTCTGCTGCGTTTTTTTGCTCGCGTTCAGGCGATCCGCTTCTTTAAACGCATCCCTTAGTTCGCTTATATGCGATTTAAGCTCGGTAATAATTTCTTTGTTCCTGCCCGCCTCAAGCCTTCCGAGTTCATACATAAAATAATCGTACATGCGGTAGAGGTCGCGGCTTATTTCATACTTCCTGTCAAGAACCGAGGAAAGGTAGTTGATTATTTCCCTTGTCCTTTTAACAGCCCCGCCGAAAGTTTCGTAATCCTCTTTGCCCAATGCAAATTCGGCTATAGTAAGCCTTTTTATACATTCGTCGTAAAGCAGTACAAGCATTTCGCCGTTTGTCATCGTTGCAATCGACTGCTGTTTATATTGCTGGTATCCGTTATTAATCATAATTATCAATTACCGGCCTTTCTGAAATTTAAGCCAAAGACGCATCAGCCTCCGAACTGTGACGAAAGCCAGCTGCTTTGGGAATTCATATTTGAAATATAAGTTTCAAGGCTTGCGAATTTATTGTACGCGTTTTCAGTTTCCGTTTCAAGCTTATCTTGAAGTTCCGATATAATATCGTCTATATCGTCCATCTGTTTCTGGATTGAGTTGTTAAGGACGGAAAGCGGCGATTCCGGAGCGCCGGCCTTTTCGACAAATACGCCTTTCGTCGATCCCGTCGTTGCGGCATACTTTTCAAACACATCGAAAATCTGCGTCATAATGCCGCCCTTGGACGTCACCTCTTCTCCGTTTTCGTTAACCGTTGTTTTAGCCTCCGCCGTAAACAGCTCCTTAACGCCGTCAAGGTTTGATTCTATTGCCGCCTTAAATTTTTCTTCGTCAAAAGAGATTTTTCCGTGGTCGCTGTATGTAGACGATACCGTTATGCCCATTTCTTCAAGCGCCTTTATATCCGATGAGCTTCCTGAAAAAAGGAAACGTATTGCCGACGTAAAGCCTTTAACCTCGCTGCTGTTAAAAAGCATGCCGGCCTTAGCCTTTTCTTCCCACGCCTTAATTTCGTCCTCGCTCATTTCAGCCCTTTGTTCATCCGTAAGGGGCGGATAATCCCTATTCTTTTTCTCCGAAACGCTGTCGTTTGAGAGCTTTATAATCTCGTTAAAATCGTTAATCATCTCTTTAAAAGCCGTAACGATTTTATCGGTGTCGGCTTTCGCGCTGAAAGTTACGGCTTCAGACGCATCGTCAAGTATGGCGTTGCCGCTTCCGTCTACCATATCGTTGCCGTTTTCGTCCTTTTTAATTCCGAACGTGCCGTTAACGGTTACCGTAAGCCCGTCTAAATTGAAGCTGTTTGAACTTCTTGTAATAGCTACCGGATCTTGGCCGCCCGCCCCGTCGTAATCGACATATATTATGGCGTCCTGCCCCATTGTTGCGGAATAATCCGTTTCAACAGGCTTGCCGGAAGAATCCTTTTTGCCGAGGTTCTTTCCGAAAATAGCCTGGCCGAGATTGAACGAGCCGTCGTCCGGCTTTTCTTTTCCGTTTTCGTCAACCGCCCCCACTATGGAAAAATCTCCGCTTGCGCCGCCTTCCGTTGAAGATATATTGAATTTGTCCGTTGTTGAAAGGTACGAAACCTGCACGTTTGCGTCGCTTGCGTTTATGGCTTTTATAATATCCGACATGGACGTGTTTTCGTCAAAATCTTTTCCGTCCATCGTTTTGCTGATTGTAATAATCTCGCCTGTTTTATTGTTTTTAATATTAACCGCATATTCGTTTATAGCAGTGCCGCCGTTTTTGCCGATAATGCCCGATTCCGAGAAGGAAGCGTCAAGGTTGACCCTGTTTGATTCGCCCGCCTTAATGTCCAAAGCGCGCAGTGCGTCCGCGTCGCCGCCCGTTATCTTGAGTTCCGACGTGCCGTCAATCTTCCCTGTCTGAGGGTTTACGGTCTGGAACGACAGCTCCTTGTCGGCTTCGCTGTATTCGACTTTAATCCTTCCCGAGCCGAATTCCCTGTTAAGCTCCTTATTGAAATAATCGGCGAGCTTTTTCATATCGGCTTTGCCTGTCTTTTTATCAAATATATCGCTTTCATCGGCCGACGGTATAGTTATCTGCTTTGAAATGCCGTTATAGCTGAAAGTAACCGTTTTGCCCGCAAGCATGTCGGCTGAAGTCCTCGTCGTCTGGAGGCTTTTCATATATTCCTCCGTAAGCGCTTTCGTTCCGGTAATCGAATTTCCTTTGCCGGAAACTTTGTCGCCCTCTTCAAGGCCGAGGCCTTCGAGGAGTTTCTCGCTTCCGCCTTTGATTTCTATTTTGTTGCCGGTTTCCGCAACAGCGTCGGAAGCATAGCCTATTTTTATGCCTCCGTCGTAAGTAAGGCCGAACTTAATTTTGTCGCTTGCCTTTTCCCCGTCTGTACCGTAATCGATTTCGGAAAGGGATTTGTTAAGCGCGTCGACAACCTCCTCGGCCGTATTATATTCCTCGCCGCTTGGAAGGGTTACCGTAAAGCTTTTGCTGCCGTATCCCACCGTAAGGCTCGTTCCGGCAAGGCTGCTGTCCGTAAATGTTTCGTCGCCCGTAACTTCCCCGCTTGAAAGCTTCTGATCGCTTACGTTTGAACTTGAAACGTAGCTGGTATTCTTTGCAAGCTGTTTAACGGCGGCAATGGAAAGGGATTCCGCCGAATTCGACGAACCCGAAACGCTCACATACTTGCTGTTTTCACCGAGAGCGGAAATAAGCGTTTTAGCATAGAAGCTAGGACTCCTTAGGTTAGTGCCCGAACTGTATGAGGTGTATTTATTTTGGAAAGCTATTAATTTTGAACTTATGGAACGGTATGCGTCCATTTGCCACTGGAGAAGCTGTTTCTGCTGTTTCTGCTGGGCTATTTTACTTTTCGTGCCGAGAACCATTGCCTCGACCAAAGAGTCTGTATCGAGCCCGCTGGCAAGGCCCGTTATCCTTTTTGCATTGCTGTAAATGCTGTTTGACGTGCTTGAACTCAGACTGCCTATTGACGACATATATATTCCCCTTTCTTTATATCCTTTACATCAAATTATTTTTAAATTCTCTATACTTCTTTATCGACATATAGTATACTTTTATTAATATAAAAAAATAATTTTCTGTCTGTTGTAAGCCGCTCCGACGCTTTTTGAACTTTATCCGTATAAATTTCAAAAATGTTTAAAAACTTACATACATACAGATTTACTAATATCGGATACCGCGTGGCGCCGATTTATGAAAGTTAATAGGCGTTTCGACGGCAAGGGGGTAATTTTTTGGCATATGTAATAGCGTTGACAAATCAGAAAGGCGGGGTTGGCAAAACTACAACCTCATGCGCGCTTATAAGCGGGCTTACTGCCAAAAAGAAGAAAGTCCTCGGTATAGATCTCGATCCGCAGGGCAATTTGGGCTTCAGCCTGGGTATTGAAATAGAAGAATGCGCGACAATTTACGACGCGTTTAAGGGACAGGCCGATTTAAACGACATCATTCATAAAACGCCTTACGGCGACGTTGTGCCCAGCAATATACTTTTAAGCGGGGCCGAGCTTGAATTTAACCGTCCGGGCCGCGAATTCCTATTAAAGGATCTGCTGAAAACGGTCGGCGGCAAATACGACTATGTAGTTATAGACACTCCCCCGGCGTTAAATATACTTACGGTTAACGCATATGTAGCTTCCGACGCGCTCATAATACCTATGGTTCCAGAAATACTCAGCCTGCTTGGCATAAGCCAAATAAAGGAAACCATAGATTCCGTCAAAAAATTTTATAATCCGGGCTTAAATATACTCGGCATACTCCTTACAAAATACAACGGCCGCCTTAACCTTGCAAAAGAAGTGCATGAAATGAGCGAAAGCATAGCGGCGCAGCTCGGCACAAAGGTTTTCGACACAAAAATACGTTCCAGCGTTTCCATAGCCGAAGCTCCGGCTCACGGAGAAAGCATATTTGAATACTCGCCAAAATCCAACCCGGCAATCGACTATACGCTCTTTGTCGACGAAACGCTTAAAATAATACGCAAAAGCAGATAACGGACGGGAGGTTGAAACAATATGGCTAAAAAAAGCAGCAAAACGGCGCATGTATTAAACTTAATCTCATCGTCTGCGTCAGAACAGCCGCAAAAGGCAAAAGAAGAAAAAAACGAACAGAAAACCCCGTCGCCCGTTCAGAAAATATTTGAAAAAACCGCTAAAAACGAAGAAATATCAAACCGTATAAAAAACGGGCTTTTAAAAGAGCTTGAAAAAGAAGCCGGCATGGGCGGCGGCTTAACGGCCGGAAAAGAAACGGCCGATGTTATTCCGGGCGCCGCGGCCGATATATCCGTCAAAGACACAGGCGGCCTTTCAGCCAGTTTGGGCGATATAACGGATAATGACGGCACACTTCCGGCGAATACCGAAGATGGCTTCAACGATTATACGGAAAGTCCAAACAAACAAGATAATACCGACAGCGGCGGCTATGATACACAAAACTCCCCCGACAGCGGCGAAAGCTACGGCTTGCAGTATTCCTCACCTTCCCTCAACGGAACCGACGATATACAGAATTCCGACGGCGGCGGAAGCTATGGCTTGCAGTATTCCTCACCTTCCCTCAATGGAACCGACGATATACAGAATTCCGACGGCGGCGAAACTGTTAACGCCGAACAGGTATCCGTATCCCCTGAAGGCGGGGCAAACACGGATACAGTCGTTAGCATGCCGTCTGACGGCAATACGGCTGCGGCAAATATTCCCGCAAGCGGTTCCAATCATCCTGACGGAGAAAGCCTTGATATACGGGCGGATACAAAATACGGCGTTTCAGACGGCGGGACAAACGTCTCCGTTAAGCCTGAAAGCATAATATCATCCGAACCCAAAACGCCGCGTCCTCAATCCGAAAATTACGGCGGCAAGCCGGACAAAGATGAATGTCAAGAACTCGCCGAGAAAGAAAAAGAATTCAAATATATTAATATTTGCGAGCTTTTAGTTCAAGATCTTGCCGACGAATATATGGAAAAGTTCAGCGACTGCAGGTGCAGCAGATGCAGGGCCGACGTTATGGCCCTTGCGCTTACGAAACTGCCGCCTAAATATATCGTTACAGACAGCGACGACATTCTTATACTGATAAACTACTACAAAAAGAAACTTATGATTGAAGGCATGACCGCCCTTACAACGGCATGTTTCGCAGTAAACGGCAGCCCCCGCCATTAAGAGGCGGCATATATGCAAATAAAAAAAAGGGCCCTATTTCTTTTCGGGCTCCTTTTTTATATTCAGCGGCTTTAAATCCCGTTTTCCGTCGGGAATACCTTGCCGCTTATTCATATTTATTCGGCCTTGGCTTCTTCCGTTTCTTTCCTCAGCTCCTCAAGGTCTACCGCAAAATCATTATTGGGATTCATAAAAGTTTCCCAAATTTCGTTTACTTTCTCAACACAGTCAAAATAAATCTGTGCAAGCATATCCGTTTCCATGTTAAGCTCCCCTGCATATGAAACTATCGCCTTCCAATCGGCGCTTTCATAGCTTAAAACAAGCTTATAAAGCGTGCCGCATCTTCCTTCCTGCGATATAATAGCGTCCCTTACTTCTTCAACTACGGGAATTTCGCTCATAACTTCCTCAATAGGAGCGTCCACAAGCGCGTCTATCGTTGAAAACATGCCCAACAGATACGCGTCGGCCTGCGTTATGGGGAGGCCCTTTATATGAGTGTAAAGTTCCGAACAGAAATTAGCGCGCAGGAACGATGTTTTAAGTATTTCCTCTGAATTTGAATCCGTTTCGTTCTTTTCAAAGCTTAAAAGGTAAACCCACTGTTTAAGCTGGCTTAAGCCGAGTATAACAAGCGCCTGCTTAACGGACGACGTCCTGTGGCGCAGTGCAAAATGCACGGAGTTAACCATTTTTAAAAGCGCGTATGTAAGGGACGCGTCCCTTGAAATAATTTCCTCAATTTCATCCATATCGGGTATATCTTTTGTAATAGCAACCACAAGCTGGAAGAAATTCGACTGGAGGTATTCGGTTTTATTCGCCTTTGTGGCCATCGCCTCGGCAATATAACACCCCTGGAAATAATCCGCCGGTACGGCTTTAGCCTTTTCATAAAGCGCCTTGCTGTCAATGCCGGTTACAATACACTTTTTCTGGAAACCTTTTCCGAGTTTAAGTATATTGTCTATGGAAGTTACGTCCGTAATAAGGTGCACGTCTATTTTTATATAGTCTATAAATTCGAGAAGCGCAAAATACCTCGGCGCAAACTGGAAATCCGTCATACAGATCTTATACCCGTCGTCTTTATACCTTTGGAGGACTTTCGACGCCAAAGGATGAACTGTAAAGCTGTCTTCAATCTGTATTACAATATCGCCTTGTTTAAACATTCTCGGCGTGTTTTTAAACAAAAGGTTAGGCGTGAACGTTATAAACGTCATTCCTTTTGAAAAAACCTTTTCACTGTTTTGCAGAAGAAACGATGAAATCGTGTCCGCCGCCACATAATCGCCGTTTACGTTATTGTAAAGCCCGTTGTCAACATTAAAAAGTATCTCATAACCAACAGTTGCGCCGTCTATATCTTTAATAGGCTGTCTGACAACAAATTTGCGCATATTTAAATACCTCCTTTTTCAATTACCCACAGGTTGCTCTTAATATTTTCTTCAAAGTTTTTAAAAGGCGCCGGCTTGGAAAAATTATATCCATGCGCCGTATCGCAGCCTAAATACAGAATAAACTGCTCCTGCTCGTCCGTTTCGGCCCCCTCGGCTATTACATTTGTTCCGAGAGCTTCTGCCGGCGGAATAATATTTAAAAAAATCATTTTCCTTTTCCTGCTTGCAATATCCTTGTCAAAAAAGTTCCCGTCTATTTTAAGTGTGCCAAAACTTATATTCCCGGGCGCATTTAAAGGCGAATATACCGGACCCACGCCGTCCATTTCCGGCTCAAGGCCCTTTTTATGAAAGGGTTCAAGCGTTTCGCTCAAAAACAAGCGCAACCTATCCGGAAATATAACGGTATAACGCCTTTGCCCCGTCCTTCCGCGCCATAAAAAACCGTTTTGTTCAAAAATCCGGTAAGGCTGTCCGTTTCGGCGTTCCCCTCAAAGGGCGGCGCATCCGGCGCACACATAATCATGTTTTCTATAATTCGGCATAAAATTGAAACAAAAGCCCTTTTTAAAGGTTCCTTTATAAATATATATCCCTTGAATAAATTTCCCGTTAAAGATTACGCGAATAATACAAATTTACCAAGCCGATAAATCAAAAAACGTACGAACGTTTCCACGCCGAATTCCCGGCGTATTCATTATTTTCCGGTTAAAAGCCTTGAGCCCGTTTTCAGGCTCCCTCACTTGCTTTCGGAGCCAAAACGCCTTAACTTAGAAAAATCCGTATGCCACGCCCTTTAACCAAACCGCACTGCCGCGCTGTCGTATATACCGTATACCTAACCGCGATACGCCGTAAGTTTTAATCATGCGTCAAAAAATAAAGGGGCGGCATATATCCTGAATAATAACCGGTTGTTTTATACCCCTGCATAAATTTAGGATTATCCGTCCCTTTTAAGAACCATGGGTTATTTGGATCTTATAAGAAGCTGATCTATAACTTCCACAAGATAGCCTATTTCAGGTTTGGAAAGCTGCTCGTCGGCTCCAACCTGCTTGCCCTTTATCTGCATTTCGGGATTTATCAGGGACGAAAATATTATAACTGGTATATTTTTAAGTATATCGTCGCTCTTTACAAGCTTCGTAAGCCTGTGGCCGTCCATTTTGGGCATTTCGATATCGGTTATTATAAGCGACGCTTCGCTTTTAATACTGCCGGCATTGTCTTTAAGGGATGAGAGGTATTCCCATGCCTCCTGGCCGTTATTGAATTCCTTTAAATTTATATAGCCTGCCTTTTTAAGAGATTCCCTAATCATTTTTGTAAGAAGAATGGAATCTTCGGCAAGCACAATAGGCGTTTCATTGCGATCCCTTGCACCCAATTTTTCTATTTCGCTTATTTGTATAGTTGTTTCCGGCGCTATTTCGGCTACGATTTTTTCAAAATCAAGTATTGTAACCAAATCGTCGCCGCACTGGGCAATTCCCGTTGCAACGCCTTCCTCGCCGCCTGAAACCGTTTTGTCCGGCTTTTGTATGTCGCCCCATGAAATCCTGCTTATGCCCTCAACCGTATGCACCCTAAAAGCAATGTTCAGGTTATTGAAGTTTGTTATGATAAACAAATCCTTTGGGTTCTTTTTGGAAGGCACATCCGTAAGGTACATGGGAAGGTCGACAACCGTAAGCAGTATGTCCCTCGGCTTAAAAACGCCCTCCACGGCAGGATGTGAGTGCGGCATAGGCTTTACCTTGTCGCTCATGATAATTTCCCTTACCTTTGCGACATTAATGCCGTAAAGGTTGCCGTCAATCGTAAATTCCATTATTTCTATTTCATTTGTTCCTGTTTCAAGCAGGATATTTGTCTTGTTTTCGCTGATACTGCTCATATAAACGCCCCTCCCTGACCGCTTTGGATATTGGATTATTTTAAAACAAAGATAATACCGGATTTTTAAAAACCGCATCTTCCGCCTTTCAAATCTCCCCTTATAAGATTTATCGGCGGATTTATGTAAAAAAATAACTGAAAAAACATGCCCCTGCGGCGTAACGCAGGCTTACAGTTTCTTTTCAGGCTTTCCATAAGATTTAATAGTCGCTTCGCCGTTTGAAGAATCGAAATACATTGTCCTTGCATAGTTTGACCCTAAGTCCTCCTTTACAATGCGCACGCGTTCCTTCATCAAAACGGCTTTAACGCTTTCGGCATTCCTTGCGCCTATATTGCCGAGAGTTCCGTTGCCTTTAAGCTCGAACATCTTCGCCCCGCCGGCAATTTTGCAGACCATGCGGCTCCTCACCCCGCCGAAAGCCTCCATTTTCCTTATGGTTTCGGGTATGCCTGTGTCGGCGTACTTAAAAATGTTGTCCTTATTATTTTCATACATGTTCGGAAGCATGATATGCACCATGCCCGCAAGCCTTATAACAGGATCGTACACGCATACCCCGATGCAGGAGCCTAAGGCATATGTCACAAGCACTCCCGGGCTTCTGCATATCTTCATATCCGCAATGCCAACCACATAGGTCTTATTCACTCTCAACACCTAATTTCTTCATTAAAAAGTCCAGCGACTTCATATCCGGCAGCATTAAAAGCCGGCTGTATACCTCCTTGCCGTTGCATTTAAAATTGCCGCCTATAGTCATAATCTTATCGGATTCATATCCGTATTCGGCCATAGGCACGGACACAATTGCGCCCAGCATGTTTGTACATATAGCCGGCACTGAAAGGTGTACGGATATTCCCGTTAAGGTAGAAATGGCGTTTATATATGATGAGATAATGATATTTCCTATTTCAATAAGAGCCGATGTGTCAAGCTCGTTTAATTCCATATAATCGTTTATTCTTCGTCCGTTCAGAAGCTTTTCCAAAACTACGTTTATAAGATCCATATCCTGCATATAAAGCATAATGCCGTTTATTTCGCCGCTGAATGCCACAAGCTCGCCGCACACAATCCTTTCGGCGCCGCCCATTTCCTTTATGGCTTTATTGTAGTCCATAATCTTAACTTCCGGCAGCGACATTTCAATCTTCTGTGAAAGCACACTTGAAAGGGCTGTCGCCGCATTGCCCGTTCCTATGCTGCCTATTTCCCTTAATACGTCAAGCTCGAAACTGTCCATATCTTCATACTTTTTAATCGTCATATGTTAGTCCCCCTAATATAGATCACCTGAGGCTGTTAATTGTGTTTTCAATTTCGTCGGAAGTCTGGACCATTTTCAAAGACATCTGATAAGCCCTCTGCGTTTCGATAACTTTTGTCATTTCCTTTGCGAAATCAACATTTGAACCTTCAAGCGCCCCTTTAACTATAACTCCGGCCCTGTAGCCGTCCAAAGCCCGCGGAACGCCGTTTTTCTCAACCGGCTGATATTCGTTGTCGCCGATATTCAAAAGGCCGTTTTTTTGTTCAAATACATAAACTCCAATGCCTATATTATCGCTTGGATTTTCAACGACAATAGGGTTGCCGTTTGCATCAAGAACCCATTTATTATTTTTTGAAACAAGGTAAAATTGCCCGTTCGGCTGCTGCGACGTTGAAAAAGCGCCGTCCCTCGTATATGTTATTTCGCCCGTAGCCGGTTCCCTGAGAGCAAAAAAACCCGGTCCGTTTATGGCATAGTCAAGGCTGAAGCCTGTAAGCTCCAGTGCGCCCTGTACAAAATCCGTGTCGTCTTTGAGCATTTTAACTCCCGCTCCGTATGTAAGCTGTGTTTGGGCGCCGTCGGGCGCGTTCATGTTTTTATAAACAAGATCTGTGAATACGCCGTTTTTTGCTTTAAATCCGTTTGTATTTGTGTTTGATATGTTATTTGCGATAACTTCAAGCCTTTTTGAATGTGACATTGCGCCTACCGCGCCGGAATAAAACGAAAAGTTCATTTTTCAAGTACCCCCTGTTAAATGTTTCCAAGCTGTGTCGTCGCCTTTCCCATCAGCTGGTCGTATATCTTCAAAACCTGGGCCGCGCTTTGGAGCGCCCTCTGGCTTTCAATCATTTTAGAAAATTCTCCCGTTGCGTCCACGTTGGATCTTTCAAGCGTTTTCTGTTCCACGGAAGGATCCGCAACCGCAACCGGGGCCGCGTCCGAAGCAAACAGGCTGCCGCCCGTTTTCCTAAGCTGCGCCATATCGTCAAAGGTTACAATATCAAGCTGATCTATGTAGTCTCCCCCGCTTGTATATACAAGCCCGTTGCCGTCAACGGTGAAATCGTCGGCGCCGAGGAGTATAGGCCCGTTCTTGCCCATAACGCGTCCGCCTTCCGGCAAAACCAAGTATCCGTCGTCGCTGATTGCAAAAGAGCCGTTTCTTGTATAAAGCTCGCCGTTTCCTGTGTCAATCCTGAAAAAACCTTCCGACGTAATTGCACAGTCAAGCGGATTGTCCGTTATTTCAAGCGCTCCCTGCTCATAATCCGTAATGGTTTCAAGGGCGCTTCTGAACCTAGAGGCGTCCCCAAGCCCTTCGGGATTGTCCTTGTCTATATTGCCCGTTCTCGAAACAAGCTCCTCGCGGAATGTGCTGGACACCATTGTATCCTTCTTATATCCCGGGGTTAATACGTTTGCTATATTATTGCTTACTACGTTAAGGTTCCTGTTCTGCGTAATCATGCCGCTGGTTAAATTATAAAATCCCTGAAACATTATATCATCCCCTTATTCTTATTTTTCTCCAAAAATACCTTGAGTTTTGCAAGGGCGTTGGAATGTATCTGCGATATACGCGGTTCGCTAAGATTCATAACGGCCGCTATTTCCTTCATTGTAAGTTCTTTTCTGTAATAAAGGGAGATTACCGTCTGCTCCTTCTCCCTGAGAGACATAATTCCCTCTTTAAGTATACTATGGAATTCTTTTTCTTCAAGCTTTTGTTCCGGAGGCGTTTCGCGGCTGACAAGGCTTTCCGTATTCTGTTCGCCGTTCTGCTCCCAAAGGAAATAGTCCAGTGAAATTACATTGTAAAGATTGGATTTTCCCAAAACCTTTTGGTACTTTTCCAAGCTCATATTAAGGTAATCGGCGGCTTCCTGATTTGTCGGATAACGTCCGAGCCGCTCGTAAAGGGTATGTATAGCGTCGTTCACCTCTTTAGACTCCCGGCGCACGTTGCGCGGTATCCAGTCCTGTTTTCTCGCTATATCGATTATAAGCCCCTTGAGCCTTTTTGAAACAAACGTTTCAAAGCGCGCGTTTTTATCCGGATCGTATTTATCCACCGCTGCCATAAGCGCGATTATGCCTTCGTTTACAATGTCGTCAAGCTGCGTAAAGCTTGCGTAAACGCCTCTGTACTTCATCGCTATGTTTTTAACCAGGTAAACGTACCTAAGCACAATTTCCTGCTTAACCTGCCGGTCTTTTCCCGCTTTAT
The DNA here is from genome assembly GCA_024460105.1 of Anaerotignum faecicola. Lineage (NCBI taxonomy): Bacteria > Bacillati > Bacillota > Clostridia > Lachnospirales > Anaerotignaceae > Anaerotignum > Anaerotignum faecicola. Next base: position 168,738 of record JANFXS010000004.1, on the reverse strand, counting down.
AAAGCGCCAGCAGTTCTTCGTTTGTTTTTTCCTTCAATTCGTCTGGAATATTCATACCGGGTTCTCCAAATTTAGATGTTTTGCCTGGGCTATTTTTCGATAACTATGTTGCCTACGGCCTGTATCTGCACATTATTTGCAATTTCATTAAACGAAAGTACATGAACGTTCGGATAAAACTGTTCAATAAGCCTGTAAACATACAGCCTTATAACATGGCTTGTAAGTATAATAGGCGGCTGGGAAAGCTCGTTGAATTTTTTAATGTTGTCCGCCAGCTGCGTTATAAGCTGCTGCATTGCGTCTGGATTTAAAGCAAGGTAAATACCGTGCTCGCTTTTTATTAGGCTAGACGCGATTGTCTTTTCAGTTTCGCCGTCAAGGGTTATAACCCGCATCTGCCCGTTTTCACAGAAACGCCTTGTAATAGTCCTTTTAAGCGCCACACGTATATTGCCTATCAGCGTATCTATATCCCTCGTATCCGTTGAAGAATCTACAATACACTCTACTATTGAGTTCAGGTCCTTAATAGGTATTCCTTCTTTCAGAAGGTTTGAAAGTATCTTTTGAAAGCTTCCGTAAGATATAATGTTCGGGAACGCCTCCTCCACAAGCTGCGGCGAAATCTTTTTAAGGTTGTCTATAAGCTGCATTACTTCGCCCCTTGAAAGCAGTTCCGACACATTCTGCTTAATAACTTCAGAAAGATGCGTAACCATAACGGAGAGGGGATCTATAACTGTATATCCGTATATTTCGGCCATTTCTTTAAGATCCGGCGTTATCCATTTGCTTGGTATGCCGTAGGCCGGTTCTATAGTTTCTATTCCGTCTATTTCGCCGGTGGGGTTAGGCGGTTCAAGAGCGAGGAAGTAATCCACAAGTATTTCGCCGCGGGCCACTTCTTCACCTTTAATCTTTATTACATACTGGTTCGTATTTAAGTTTGAACTGTCCCTCAGCCTTATAGAAGGTATAACAAAACCCATTTCCTGCGCAAACTGGCGGCGGAAAATCACAATCCTGTTTATAAGCTTGCCGCCGCTTCCTTCGTCTACAAGCGGTATAAGGCTGTAGCCGAATTCCATTTCAACAGGCTCCACATTTAAAAGCGAATAAACGCTGTTTATATCCTTATAGTAATCCTCCGGCGACGGCGCCGTTTCCAGCGCCGCGTCCTCCATTGCCGCCACAGCATACGCCTGCTCGGCGGCGGCCGCCGTTTTCATCCGCTTTGAAACCGTAAGCCCCAGCGCGATAAGCGCCGCCGATATAATTATAAGCTGGAAATGCGGCATGCTCGGCAAAAGCGATATGGCGCCGATTATTATGCCGCCGATAAGTATCGACTGCGGCTGCGCCAAAAACTGTTTCGCAACGTCCGTGTTAAGGCTTCCGTCCGACACCGCCCTTGTAACAATCATACCCGTTGAAGTTGAAATAAGCACGGCCGGTATCTGGCTTACAAGCCCGTCGCCGATTGTCGCTATGGAATACACCTGAAGCACTTCGTTAAACGACATAGTGGACTGCACCATGCCAATAACGGTTCCGGCAACGAAGTTTATAACCGTAATGATTATAGACATAATGGCGTCGCCCTTAACAATTTTTGTAGCGCCGTCCATAGCGCCGTAAAAGTCGGCTTCCCTCTGTATTTTCTGCCGACGGTTCCTCGCCTCTTCTTCTGTAATAAGGCCGCTTGATAAATCGGCGTCAATAGCCATCTGTTTTCCCGGCATAGCGTCCAAAGTGAACCTTGCGGCAACCTCCGCTACACGCTCCGCGCCTTTTGAAATTACTATAAACTGCACAAGCACGATTATGAGGAATATAATTACGCCGACAACGACGTTGCCTTGGAGCACAAATTCTCCAAAGGCTTTAATAACCTGCCCCGCGGCGCCCTCGCGTGTTAATATAAGCCTTGTGGACGATATATTTAAGCCCAGCCTGAAAAGCGTTGTTATCAAAAGCAGCGATGGGAAAATAGAAAATTCAAGCGCTTCTTTTATATTCATTGTTATAAGGAGTATAATTAATGAAAGCGAAATATTCAAAATAAAAAATATGTCCAGCACAAACGGATCCAACGGTATTATAAGGAGCAATACTATTACTATAACAAATAATGAAATTGCATGGTCAAAAATCCTTTTCATTCCTATTTCTCCAATTTTGCGTTATAATTTATTCTTAATCCTGTAAACGTAAACAAGCAGTTCCGCTATAGCGCCGTAATAATCCGGCGGTATTTCCGCATTTACGTCCGCCTGGGCATAAAGCGCCCTGGCAAGGGGTTTATTTTCGATTACATAAACTTTGTTTTCTTCAGCTATGCGGATAATACGCAGCGCAAGCTCGTCCTGCCCTTTTGCCACGACGACGGGCGCATTGTCCTTATCCGGATCGTATTTTAAAGCAACGGCAAAATGCGTAGGGTTTTTAACTACAACGTCGGCCGTTGGCACGGCCTGCATCATCCTGCTCATCGCCATTTTCCTTTGAGTTTCCTTAATTTTGCCTTTAACCTTCGGATCGCCTTCCATCTGCTTATATTCTTCTTTTATTTCTTCCTTTGACATTTTTATCTGCCGTTCATATTCCCACCACTGGTAAAAGTAATCCAGCACCGAAACGGCCGCAAAGGCTATAGAAACAGTCATAACCATCGAAAAAATGGAACTTAATATATATGTGCTTGAAGAAATAAGATCCATATATAAAAGTTTCGGAAATTCAATAAGGCGTTTTTCTACAAAATCATAAAGTATCGCAATAAGTATCGTTATTTTTATAACGCCCTTTATTATTTCAACTATACTGCGCAGGGAAAAAAGGTTTTTTATGCCGTTTATCGGGTTAAGTTTATTAAATTTCGGCTTCAGGTTTTCCGTTATAAATATCGGCTTTGTCTGGAAAACCGTGGCGGCAACCGCAAGCAGTATTGAAATAAACAAAAGCGGAGCCGCTATTTTTGCAAAAGCAATAATAAATTCATTTGTAATTTCCCTTATAAGTTCGTTTGTTACTTCCGTAGTTTCCCCGGCAAGTACAATTCCGTCCGCCATATATGATTTTACGGAAACATATATATTTGGAAAAAGAAGTTTTAAACTGAAAAACATACCCAACAGCGAAACAAGGGTAACAATATCTTTACTGAGGAATATATTCCCTTTTTTGCGTTCGTCGCTTCGCTTTTTCGAGGTGGCTTTTTCGGTCTTGGAGCTGTCCGCCATTTCCGCAAGTCCCCCCTTTTTACATAAGCGTCAATATTTCCTGCAAAACCTTAAACATATCTTCAATTACGCCGTCCAAAAATCCGGCCATCGGCGTGAACAAAAATACAAGAAGTATAAGGCCGAATATTATCTTGGCCTGTATGTTGACAACAAAAACATTAATCTGCGGTATCGTTTTCATCAGTATGCCCACGCCGACTTCAACAAGTATCTCCGCCGCAAGCATGGGCATAGCCATTCTTACGGCAAGCACTATGCAGTCGCAGAAAACAGTCAGCACAGCCGACGAAAGCCCGCTTGTTATAATTACGCTGCCGTACGGCACAACCTCGCCGCTTGTTAATAGCATGCGTATTAAAGCCAAATGGGCGTCTGAGGCAAAAAAGAGAAGTATAAAAACAATATTAAAAAACGTGGCGCTCAGCGAAAGCTGGGCGTTGCTTGACGCGTCGAATATTTTCGACATGGAAAGCCCCATCTGCATGTCTATGCTTTCGCCCGCAAAAACGATTATATTCAAAAACAGGTTTACAACCGTGCCGATAACAAACCCAAGGAAAAACTCCTTTAACAGCAGGAACGAATATTCCAAGGCGTTTGCCGCTTCCACGGGAGCCTGCCCGTTATATGAAACGGCTATAATGCTTAAAGCCATTACAATGCCCATTTTCACAATAGCCGGGGCGTTGCGCCTGCCCAAAATGGGATTAAATACGATAAATCCCGTTATTCTCATCACTATAAGCGAAAATAAAAGTATATTTTCCATTCCACGCATAGCATAAAGCTCCTTACGCCCGTTTTACCGCAGCATCATTGTAAATATATCAAATGTGAATTCCTGCAGGGAAGTAAGCATCCATGAACCGGTTATAAGGCATACCACTCCTATAACGATAAGCTTAGGCACGAAAGTAAGCGTCTGCTCATGTATTTGCGTAGCCGCCTGCAAAACCGAAATAAGCACGCCGACAGCCATGCTTAACAAAAGCATAGGCCCGCTCAGCTTAACGGCCATTACAAGCGCGCTTCTCATTATATCCAACACTTCAGCGTTAGTCACAGACTTCGCCTCCTCCCTTTAACCGCCGAACCCTTTGACAAGGGTTGAAAATAAAAGTTCCCACCCGTCAACCGTTACAAAAAGCAAAAGCTTAAACGGCAGGGAAATTGTCGCCGGCGGAAGCATAATCATACCCATTGACATAAGCGCGCTGGAAACGACTATGTCAATAAGCAAAAACGGTATAAAAATCAAAAACCCCATTATAAACGCCTGCTTCAGCTCGCTTGTCATAAAAGCCGGTATAACTATTTTTAAAGGAAGTTCGTTAACATCCTCGGGCATTTCTTCCCCGGCAAAATCAAGGTACATATTAAGCGAACTTATTTCAGTTTCGCCCAGCATAAATTCCTTCATCGGCACGGAAGCGCGTTTCAACGCTTCTTCCTGAGTTATCTCTTCGTTTTTATACGGGATATACGCGTCCCTGTTAACCGCCTCAAGCGTCGGCGACATTATAAAAAGCGTCAAAAACAGCGCTATGCCTACAAGCACTGTGTTTGGCGGGGTCTGCTGCGTGCCCAGCGCGTTTCTTGTAAAAGAAAGCACTATCACAATCCTTGTAAATGACGTCATCATCACCACAATAGACGGCAGGAGCATCATCACTGTCATTATAAAAAACAGCTCTAAAGTTTGGATATTGCTTCCGTTTATGTTTACAATCGATTCACCCATTTAATTACACTCCAAATTATTCCGGCGCTTTAAGAATTACTTTTTATTTCTTTTAGCATTAAAAAGCTTGCCTGAAAAAATATCCGAAAAAGCGGGAAAATTATCCGGCGGCGGCATATCCGGCGTTAATTCCGTAATGTCGCTTTCCTCAAGGTCGCCCAGAAACTGTATCCCCGCCGCCGAAACGCCGACAAGGCAGTACCTCCCGCCGATTTGGACTATAAGAAGGCTCCTGTCTTGTCCCACAAACATCCTGTCGATAATTTTCATATGCCGGGAATTGTGGACGGCCGCCATTCCTTTTCCGACGCGCTTTGACACTATATAGCTTAAATAAAGTATCGCGGCCACCGTAAAAAGGGTTCCGGCCACTGTTATTATATCTCCTAGTATTTTAACCACATCCCTTATTTATGTAAAATCAGCCAAGCAGGGTGGTAACTGTTTTTAAGAGCCTGTCAGGCTTAAAAGGCTTAACAATAAAGTCCTTAGCCCCGGATTTAAGAGCGTCGATAACCATAGCTTCCTGACCCATTGCCGAGCACATAACTATCGTGGCATTGGCGTCTTTGCCCCTTATTGTTTTTAAAGCTTCAAGGCCGTCCATATTCGGCATTGTTATATCCATTATAACAAGATCCGGTTTCAGCTCGTCGTATTTTTCCACGGCTTCGGCGCCGTCGCAAGCCTCGTAAATATCTGTGTAGCCGTTTTTCGTAAGGGTGTCCTTCTCCATCATCCTCATAAAAGCCGCGTCGTCCACTAATAATATTTTTGCCATATTGTTGTACCTTTCCTTTCAATCTTTAATATTATATTTTAATTAAAACAGATACTAAAAATTAATTCTTTTCAACTTCATTTTTGATTATTTCCGTTATCCTAACACCGAAATTGTCGTCAACCACTACTACGTCGCCTTTTGCAATGCACTGGCCGTTGGCATATATATCAACCTGTTCCCCGGCAAGCTTGTCGAGCACAACCAGCGATCCGCTTGCAAGCTCCAATATTTCCTTAATAGGCTTTTTAGTTCGGCCTATTTCAACGGAGATTTCAAGCGGGACATCCATAATCAGTTCAAGGTTTTCCGCCTGTTCTTCGCCTATGGTTTCCGCCGCCCCAAACTGCTGTGTTTCAACAGGGCGGGCGTTAATCATTTTCGGCTCCTCCTTAGGAGCTTTTTCCTGCTGCTGAGGAGGTACAGGCGGATATCCGTACGGCGGATAATAGCCGTATCCGTACATAGGCGGGTATCCCGGAGGCGCCTGCGGATACCCTTCGGGAACCTGCATAGCCGTAGGATAAGGCGGATACGGAGGATACGGCGGCATCTGCTGGGCTGCCTGCGGCGGCGCATCCTGCGCTTTGGCGGCAGATGTCTTTTCCGTCTGCGCTTCTTCCTTCGCCGCCCCGCCGCTTATAAGAGCCTCTATCTCTTCCTGCGACATCATTTTGCCGGAAGGTTCTTCTGCCGGGGCTTCTTCTTTTGGCGCCCCGCCGCTTATAAGAGCCTCTATCTCTTCCTGCGACATCATTTTATTGGAAGGTTCTCCTGCCGGGGCTTCTTCTTTTGGCGCCCCGCCGCTTATAAGAGCCTCTATTTCTTCCTGCGACATCATTTTATTGGAAGGTTCTCCCGCCGGGGCTTCTTCTTTTGGCGCCCCGCCGCTTATAAGAGCCTCTATCTCTTCCTGCGACATCATTTTATTAGAAGGTTCTTCCAAAGGCAGTGGAGCCGGGTCCGGTTCCGCCGCTTTTTCCTCCTCTATATAATCCCCTAAGCCAAACGCGGAAACAAGCTTTTTAGCAAGCTTAGTCGGCATAAGGTTCATAAAACGGCTTTCAATAAGTTCGTCAATTTTAAGGTTAAAATTGATAACCACCATTTGTTCTTCGCCGTTAAAGCATTTCTCTTTGAAAGCTTTAATATCCTCTATCTCATAAGAAACAGGAGTTGAAATATTTACTACCTCGCCCAAAAATTCCGACAGCGCCGTTGACGACGCCCCCATCATCTGGTTCATAACCTCGCATACGGCACTCATATTCATCTCGTTAAGCTCGAATTCTTCATCCGACATTTCTACGCCCATCAAAAGCTCAACTATAACTTTAACGTCGTGGCGTTTTAAAAGCATTATGTTGCTGCCGCTTAAGCCTGATACATATGTTATTTCAACTCCGATAGCCGGGTCCATTTCCGTATAATCAAACTCGTCAAAATCGACAACCTCCACATGCGGCGTTGTTATATCGACCCTTTTGGTAAGCATAGTGGATATAGCGGTAGCCGAGGCGCCTAAACTTATGTTGAGTATTTCGCCTATCGCATCGAGTTCGATTGGGCTAAAAATTTTAGAACTCATCTTTTCCTATTCTCCCCTTTTGATGGAACTATATTTTCTCACAAATTTCGTTAATCTTAACAGCCATGTTTTTATTGCTCTTTCCGAGTTCGCCTTTAAACCACGGTTCCCCTTCAATGTAAAGGAAAACGTCCGAATCCTTAGGCTTGTTCAAATTGATAACGTCCCCCACCTGAAGGCCGTATACGTCCTTAAGCATAAGGACAGAGTTTCCAAGCTCCGCTTTGATCTCCATTGCGGTCCCTTTAATATTTTCAAATATTTCAGCGCTTGAATCCTCGTCGCGTTCCGCACGTTCGGGGTTGTCGTCAAATATCTTAAATACTCCCGCAAGGAAGTTGCCCGGAAGACAGATATTTATCTTGCCTTTAACCGAGCCGATTTCAACGTCAAGAACAATAATAACAATCGTTTCATCCCTGCCTATTTTCTGCATCATGCTGGGGTTTGTTTCAACTTTTTCAAGTTCAAACTTTAGGTCAAGATAATTCATCCAACCGTCAGCCATAATCGAAACAAGGTATTTAACTATATTGTTGTAAAGGGCTATTTCTATATCTGTATAAACGTATGAATTTGAAATATCCTCCTCGATTTCCTCGCCTGTGCCGCCGATCATCCTGTCTATCATGCAAAGCATAAGCGGCCCTGTAGTATGGAGCACAATGGGGCCGTTTACGGTATCGTCCGGCATTTTAACATTAATAAGAGTTATAACGTCGTTATCGCTTAATGCGTTGCTGAATTCATAATACCTTTGTTCTTCAACCGCGGCTACCTCTACGGCGCTTGATCCTCTTACAATGCTGTTTATCCTTGAAGAACAGAGCCTTGCATAATTTTCATATATTCCGAAAAGCATTTTAAGCTTATCTTTTGTGAATTTTTTAGGGCTGTAGAAATCGTATTTTTTATAATGCTTTTCTTCCTTTTTTTCTTCAGCGGCCCCGCCGCTTGCCATGGAACTTATTAATGCGTCAATCTGACTTTGCGATAATACCTCTGGCATGTGTCCGCAGTTCCCTCCTTTCAGAAATTATTCGTTTTGAACTAAACTTTCATCCACCATATGGGCTTCTTCATAATACTGTTCAAGCGTTCTTACTACGCTGTCTGTTTTTGTAATAAGTATTTCAACGCGCCTGTTTTTTGCCCTCGATTCCCTGGTATCAAAAGGGCTTATCGGCCTGAATTGGCCAAAGCCGCTTGATACAAGCTTTGCCGGGTCTATTATATTTTTTTCCTGTATATAAAGCAGTACCGTTGTCGCCCTGTTTGAAGCAAGGAACCTGTCGCTTATAGGTTCGTTAGGCTCCGTAGGGCTTGCCTGCGAAGTATGGCCTAAAATCTGTATTTCTTCAATGGAGTCGCCGGCTTGTGCGATTGCGTTTGAAAATTCATCAAGCACGGCTTTGCCTTCATCCTTTAATATGTAGCTGTCGCCGTCAAAAAATACGTTGTCCCTGAATGTTATAAATGTAAAGCCGTCGCCCTTTGAAAGCTCTACGCTTGATTCCATGTTGTTTTGCTTAATATATTCCGAAAGCTGGTAATAAAGCTGGTCGAAATCATTCATTGCCTCCGGCGGCTCAACCGATCCGTCAACCGCATTCTGCATACTATTCTGTTCCTCTCCCGTCACTATCTGGGAAAGCTCCTCTGCATCGGGGTTGAAACTCCTCACCAGTATTTCCCACTTTTCGGTGCTTAATGTACTCATTGAATAAAGCAGCACAAAAAAGCAAAGCAAAAGCGTTACCATGTCGCCGTATGTATCCTGCCATTTCGCGCCGCCGCCACTATCCTTTTTCTTCTTGCCCGCCATCTAAACACATCCCATTTTATTTATAGGTTTTAAAACTGCCGCCTTATTATTCCTTATCTTTCCTGCCTTTTTTAACTTTTCCAGGCGTGCCTTCCCCGTTTGCGGCGTCGCGCTGGCGCTGTTCAAGGTAGGAAATAAGTTTTTCCTTCATAAATTTCGGATTTTCCCCGGATTGTATTGACAGTACGCCCTCTATTATGATTTGCTTGCAGAGATATTCCTCGTCGTTTCTTACGCTCAATTTTTTCGCAATCGGCATAAATATAAGGTTTGCCATGACGCAGCCGTAAAATGTCGTAATAAGGGCTACGGACATATCAGCGCCGAGACTGCTTGTTCCCGTGCCCGAATCAAGGCTCATGCCCTTAAGCATGTTTACAAGGCCTATAAGCGTACCGATCATACCGAAAGCCGGGGCGTATGCCGACGCCTTTTCATACATTCCCACTCCTTCGGCATGCCTGTCGGCAAGGTAATCCAAATCGTTTGCAAGTATTGATTTTACTTTCTCCGGATCCGTTGCGTCGACTATGAGCATAATGCTTTGCTTTAAGAACGGATCAGTCTGCTGGTTAGCCTTTTCCTCAAGGGCCAGAAGGCCGTTTTTTCTTGCTATCTGCGAAAATTCAACAAGAAGATCTATGTACTCCATAGGTTTGAATTTTTTATCGTCCAAAATAATTTTCATATGTTTCGGTATCTGTTTAAGCATGCTCGCGGGGTAACTTGCCACAACGGCCGCAAGCGTTCCGCCCACAACTATAAGCACACTCGGCACGTCAAGGAAGTTTATCATTTTGGCAAAATCTACGCCCGCCTCCATATCGAAAACTATACCGAATGTAATTAATATCCCGCCAAGTATAATACCAATAATCGTTGTTAAATCCATAATCCAAGCCCTCTACATTATTTACTCTTTATTATCAACAACAGTAATATTTTTATAGTAATTGTGTATCTTCGCATTATAAGCGATGATTTTTTCTATAATTTCGTCAACGCTTTCTTTAACAATAAAAAAATCCTTGTTTGCCATAATAACCTTCGATTCCGGAATAATCTCGATACATTCAATCTGGTTCGAGTTTAAAACAAACTGGTCGTTATTAAGTTTTGTCAGCCTAATCATGTTTTCCATTCCTTCCGATATTAATTTTAACGTGTTCTCCATTGCTTATAAAGGCTTAAACCCAACAACAAAGGTTTGACCCTTTATAAGCAATGGATAACTATGTTTTAAATTATAAAACATATATATTTTTTTCAAAATATTATCCCCATTACATATCATACTAAAATACTGCCGCCTAATATCATGCTTAATTTAATTGCCCGCCTCAAAATCTTTAAATATCGGCGTTCGGCGGCGGCCGCCTGACAAAGCGCGCCGCCTGCCGTTTCCGCCGACGTTTTGAATCGGATTACAGCCGGTAAAATCAATTACCTTTTCATGCTGATCAGCTCTTGGAGCATTTCATCGGAAACCGTAATAATTTTTGAGTTTGCCTGGAATCCCCTCTGGGTTGTAATCATGTTTGAAAATTCCGTCGCGAGATCCACGTTGGCCATTTCAAGTCCGTTTGGAATAAGCGGGCCCGTCGTGCCGTTTCCGGGCGCGAAAGCCTCGCAAAGGCCTGTGTTTGTCCTTGCCTCGTAATAAGAATTCTGTACTTTGTTAAGTCCGTTAGGGTTAGGCACGTTGCACACCGCAATAACGCCGATTTTATATGTGCCAAACTCACCTGTGCCAGTTATAACGCCGTCAGGGCCTATGCTGATATTTGAGAGGTTGAGCCTTTCCGTATCTTCATAGTCGACTGCAGGCACCTGCGCCGCATCGTCGACATCATGGGGGATACGTATCGGCACAAGCATCGACGTATCATATTTAAACTCATTTTCACCCATTGCAGCATTGCCGCCTTCTCCAACAAAGCCGTAAACCACATTGCCGTTGCCGTCTACAAGGTAGCCGTCGCCGTCGAACCTGAAATTGCCTGTTCTTGTAAGGTAGAGGCTTGAAGCGTTATAGCCGTCATCTTCACTGTTTCCGACGCCGTCGTCAATAGTAGGCACGCCGCCGTCCGCATCAAGTTTAGGCCCTACAAGGAAAAATCCCGTGCCGTCTATCATACAGTCGGTGCCGTAGCCTGTAGGCTCATAGCTGCCTGTGCCGTAATTAACGTCTACAGAGCCAATCTGGCTTCCGTAGCCGATCTGGCTTGGGTTTGTGCCGCCGTAAACATTGTTTCCGTCGCCGCCGCTTTTGCTTGTCTGGTATATTGATTCTATAAACGTAGCTCTGGCAGATTTATACCCCGTTGTATTTACGTTTGCAATATTATTGCCTATAACGTCCATTTTGCTCTGATGTGTGCGTAAACCCGCTACTCCCGAAAACATCGATCTAATCATTTTTTATTTTTCTCCTTTCAAGATATGCCGCGCTGGATTTATACTTCGGATAAATCCCAAAGCCTCCCGTAAGGGTCCGGCTTATAACATTACGGCGCTGTCAATATTTGTAAATATATTATTCTTCATTTCATTTCCGTTCATTGCCGTTATAACTATATTATTGGGAATATTAACTATAAAAGCCGCTTCCCTGCCAATCATCACTACGTCTTTCGCGCCCTTTATCCGTGCGCTTTCAGCCGCGCTGTTAAGGCGTGACATCAGTTCATCCGTAACTTCTATGCCTCTTTGGCTGATCCTTTCCTTGGAATGTTTGGAAAACTGAAGCGTTTTTTCTTCATTCAGCCTGTTCTCAAGTATGGCTTTAAAGTTTTCGCCATTTTGAACGCCCGTTTCCCGGCGCTTCTTTGCCGCGGCTACCTCGTTTGGCTGCAACTGGCGCAATTTCAAGTTATTGATATTTTCAATCATTATATCACCTCGCCTTTATATGGGAACAAGCATACTCATCGTATATCAGCTTTCAGTTTTGCCGCCGCTTTCAGATGAACCGTCCCCTTCGGTTCCGCCGCCTTCTGCCGAACCGCCTCCTTCGGTTTCGCCGCCGCCTTCTACAGAGCCGCCTCCTTCGGTTTCGCCGCCGCCCTCTACAGAGCCGCCTCCTTCGGTTCCTCCGTCTTCACCGTCTCCTCCGTCAGGCTTTTCCGGCTCTTCGGCCTCAGGAACGCGGCCAACCGCCATAATGCTGCTGAGACTGTATGCATTTTCACCTATGTATATAAACGGTTCGCCGCTGAAAAGCGCAACGCCTGTAACAACGCCTACCTCCGTTTTATAGTTGCCGTTTGCATCATATGCCGCAACGGTTACTTCTTTTCCGACAAGCGACGCCGCATATGTAGTGACAGACGTCTGCACCATGCTTGTCATTGCCTCGACAGTTACCATCTGCGCAAGCTGCATCATATAATCGTCCTGGCTCGTAGGGTTCATCGGATCCTGGTTTTGCAGCTGCACGGCCATAAGCTGAAGGAAACTTGACATATCCATGGATGTGGCATTATCCTTTACCTTTGTTGTCTTAGGCCTTATATACTGCAACGGTCCCTGCGCAATAGAGTTTTGGTATCCCGGAAATAAATGTTCCTCCGCCATGTTTTACACCTCCAAACCTAAACCAATCCCAGCCTAAGCTGCTGCAGGAAATCCACAGCGTCGTCTTTTTTCTGCTTTTGCCGCCTGTTTTCATCGCCGCCGTTTTCCCGGCTGTTATGGCCGTCCTGGTAATTCTCATTATAAAACGTTTCTTTTTCCTGCGTTATATTTACTGTAGCCGTTGCGCCCGTTTTACTTTCAAGGGCGGCGGCAATGCCGTTTGCATGATCCGTAAGCGCTTCAAGCGCCTTTGGGTTTGCGCATAAAATCGAAACTCTTGTTTCGCCCTTTTCAAAAACCAGTTTTATCTGGATTTTTCCGAGGTTTTCCGGCGCAAGTTGAATTTCAAATTCATTTTGCTTTGTCCTGAGTATTTCTTCGCCGAGCTTATCGGCAAAATCCTGGGAATTAACATTAACCGGCTCCGCAACTTTAACCGTTACGGCCTTTCCGTCGATAATCCTGTCCTTCACTAACACAACGTCCTCTAAAGTGGCGCCGCTGTTTTTGTTTTCCGTTTTTACGCCTTCCGCTTCCGCACTGTCCTTATTTTTGACAACCGTAGTTTCGCTTCCGGCCGCCTTGTCATTTTCAGCCGTATTTACATTTTTTCCGCTGATAACAACCGGTTCTTCCGTTTTTGCCGTTTCCGCCGTATTGGCCTTTGCATTTTCACGCGGCGCCGCCGAAGCCTGCTCGATCAATTTCTGTTTTATATCCACAACTTCGGGCTGTGCCTTTTTGAGGGCGCTTATGTCAATGCCTTTTGTGTCTGCCGTCAATTCCACCGTTTCATTTGCCACAGCGTCCGTTATATGCTCCGCCAATGTTTCCGCATTACTTTCAGCATGTTTTAAGCTGTTAAGCATGTTTTCGGTATCCATTGGTATAACAAAATTTTCAAGCAGTATAACTGCCGCCGTCTGGTTTTCGCCATTTGTGTCAAGCGCATTTTTCCGCCCGTCTTGGCCCTTTCCGCCCGGTTTTTTACCGACATGGCCGCCGTCGTTGATTTCTTCTTTATTATTTGAACCGTTTTCGGTTTTGCCTGCCTGCTGGCCTGCCTTATCAGTTTCATTTTTAATGGCCGATTCAAACGAAGATTTATCCGACGAACCTGTTTCCGGCTTCTGGGGTTTTGCCTGTATGGTATCGGCCGCACGGACTCCCGCCGCAAATGATAAATTCATGCCCGCCATATACAGCACCTCCTTTCCACACTTAAAATATTTATAAAATTAACCCCAAAGCGGCTTAAATGCCTGCATTGAGTTTAATTTTCGCATTAGAAACAAACTCCTCTATAAAAGCTTCATTTTCTTTCTGCATAGCCTTGTTATACTGGGAAATTTTGATTTCCTTTAACTTTTCTATCGAAAGCTTTTCTTTTTTTGCTTCAATCATTTTTTCCCTTTTTTCGGCCTCCGCTTTTTGAAGAGTCTTGAGAACAGCATACTCCCTTTTCAAAACCGCGTCCTGCCTTGCTATATACATGCCGTAAATTTCGGCCTCTGCAACCGTTATAAATTTTTTCTTTTTTTCGTCAAACTGTCTTATGTATTCTTTTTTGTTGTTTTCTATCGTCTTGATCCGTTCTTCCTGATCCGCTACGTCCCTAAGGGCTTTGCTGTGCTCATTTTTAACGACCTCAAGTATATCGCCCTTATATTTCAGCACCGGTTCCAAATGGAAAGAAAATTTCTTCATTTTTACCACCTGTTTTTATAATAAATAACAGCCGCGCTCCCTGTCCTCAGACATATATTTAAAGGGAGTTTAATCGCCGCCGCTTTTTCGGCCCCGGCATTATTTCAATACGGCATACATAAACCTGCCGCATTAAAATCAGCCTGTAAGTATTTCTTTCATTTTGGCAAGAGTTTCTTCATATGAAAACGCTTCGTTTATGCCTTGTTTCAAAAATGCGTTTATTTTATCAATTTTGCTTATTGCGTAATCGAGTTTAGGGTTTGTTCCCGCTTTATATGCGCCTATAGATATAAGATCCTCATTTTTGTCATATATGCTTAACAAATCCCTGAATTTAGACGCCATATCCAAATGCTCCTGCGGAGCTATTGAATTCATCAAACGCGATATGCTGGCGTTTACGTCTATTGCCGGGAAGTGGTTGGCATTGGCAAGTTTTCTTGTCAAAACTATATGCCCGTCCAGTATACCCCTTACAGTATCGGCAATAGGTTCGTTTGTGTCGTCGCCTTCCACAAGCACCGTATATATTCCCGTTATTGAGCCGCTTTCAAAGTTTCCGCTGCGCTCAAGGAGCTTCGGAAGCTCCGAATATATGGAAGGCGTATATCCCCTTGCAATAGGCGGTTCCCCAACGGCAAGGCCTATTTCCCTCTGCGCCATTGCAAAACGCGTCAGGGAATCCATCATCAAAAGCACGTCTTTGCCTTGGTTTTTAAAATATTCGGCAATAGCCGTCGCCACTATAGGGCATTTTAAACGGAGCATGGGAGACTGGTCGCTTGTAGCGACTACAAGCACGCTTCTTGCAAGGCCTTCTTCGCCCAAATCATTCTGGACAAATTCCAAAACCTCCCTGCCCCTTTCCCCTACCAGGGCTATTACGTTTATATCGGCTTTAACGTTTTTTGCAATCATGCCCAAAAGCGTGCTTTTGCCTACGCCGCTTCCCGCGAATATGCCTATCCTCTGTCCTTTGCCGATTGTAATCATACCGTCGAGCGCTTTAATGCCGAATACCATTTTTTCCCGTATCGGCGGCCGTGCAAGCGGATTTATATACGGGCTGTTAACGGAAAAATACTCCGTTTCCTCTATAGGCCCCAAGCCGTCTATAGGCTTTCCGACAGCGTCGATTATACGCCCCCTGAGGTTGTCGCCGACAGGTATTTTAAGGCTTTGGTTTGTACTTCTTACAAAGCTCCCGGACGTTATGCCGTCTGTATTTTCATAGGGCATCAAAAGCACCCTGTCATTTTTGAACCCTACTACTTCCGCAAGAACCTGGCTTTTTGTATTCTCATTGTATATTGTATTTATATCGCCTATGGCGGCTTTCCCGCCGGAAGCTTCGATTGTCATGCCGACGATGTTTTCAATCTTGCCGACATGGCTTATAGTTTCGGCGTTCCGTATAATTTCCGGAATACTTTTAAACGACATGGCTTTACGCTCCTGTGTTTTTCAATATTTCCTTAATATTTTCAACCTGTGTTCCGACGCTTGCGTCGATTATTTCATCAGGGAACTCAAGTATGCATGTTCCCCGGTTTTCGTTTTCCATGGCTATTATACGCACATGGCTGCTTATATCCGAAAGGGCATTTATAATGTCCTGCCCTCCTTCAACCATCATTTCGGCATCGGCTTTTGAGATGTAAACCTTCGCCCATTCTTTAGTTTTAAGCCTTTCCGTCGCGGCAATTATCATATGTTCGATAATGTCGCCGCTCGACTTAAGGCTTACCATTATAACCTTTTCGCCTACGGCTATGGCTATGTCCCTGAGGTTTGTAAGATATTCCTTTAAAAGTTCTTCCTTTTTACGCCCGGCTTCTTCAATTACCCTTTTAAGTTCATTTAAAAGCTCCTCGCTCTCGGCTCCCAAAGTTTCCTTTACCTTTGCCGCCGCTTCGCCGTAGCCTGCGGCGTAACCTTCGTCATAGCCGCCGTCATAGCCTTTCTTGCCTTCTTCTTCTTTAATTTCCTCCGCCCGGGCTTTTGCTTTTTCGAGTATTTCGGCCGCTTCCTTCCTTGCGTTTTCAAGCACGGCTTCCGCCTCGTCCAATATTTTCTTTTCTTCTTCAAGTATTTCGGGCCTTATTTTCGGTTCTTCAGCCTTTTTCTTCTCTTCCAATATTTCGGCAAAACTGCCTCCGGCTGCTTCCGAGTCGGAGTCCGCATTTATTTTCGGTTCTTCCATTACGATCTCATGCGCCACATAATCCTCGGCTATACCGCTTTTGGCATCATCTTTTGTGCCTTTGGCTTTTTCATCGGCTTTTGTATACTCGTTCAAGAAATTATAGGCCGCCACCTTTTTGTCAATGGCCAGCCTCCTTAGCAGATTAGGCAATTATATCATCCTTTCCGCCTTTCATAATAACAAGCTCGCCTTCTTCCTCAAGCTTCCTGATGACGTTGACAATCCTCTGCTGAGCGTCTTCAACGTCCTTAATCCTGACGTTAACCGTAACTTCAAGGTCGCTTTTAATAGATTCAGCCATACGCGTTGACATATTGGAGAATATAAGGTTTGCAACCTCCGTATTTGCGCCTTTGAGCGAAAGCACGATATCTTTCGGATCGCAGTCGCGCAGGAAACGCTGTATGGAGCGGTTGTCCATAGTCGTAATATCTTCGAAAACGAACATCCTCTTGCGGATTTCTTCCGTAAGTTTTTCGTCCTTCTGGCCGAGTTCGTCGAAAATAAATTTTTCGTTGCTCCTGTCCATATAGTTGATAACTTCGGCAATATAATCGATGCCGCCGGCTTTTGTAAAGTCGGTTGTAAGTACGGACGAAAACTTCTTTTCAATCTGCGTTTCCACAATTTTTATGGCCTCCGGCGAGGCGCTGTCCATTTGCGCTATGGCCTTTACGACGTTAAGCTGTTTCACCTTAGGCAGGGACACTATAACGTCGGCGGCCTGATCCGGATTTGCATATGAAAGCACAAGGGCAATGGTCTGCGCCCTTTCATGCTGAAGTATAGAATAAAGGTTTTTGCTGTCCACTTTCCGTATGAAGGAAAACGGCATAGTTTTAAGGGATTTCGCAACTTTCTCCAGAAGGCTTGCGGCAGTCTGCTGGCCGAAAGCCTTTTCAAGGACGCTGCGGGCATACTCGAGCCCGCCTTCGGTAACGACCTTCTGAGTCATACATTCTTTATAAAAATCGTCTAATATGCTTTCCGTTTCTTCCGGGGAAAGGTGGCGCATTTTGGCTATTTCAACTGTTAACGCCTCAATATCTTCCTCGCTTAAAAACTGGTATATCTGGGAGGCCTTATCTGTTCCCATGGATATAATAACGGCCGCGGCCTTTTGCTCAGGCGTAAGCTCGCGTTTCTCATCCATTGTTATTCCCTCCCCTCAGCCAAGATTTAAGGATTTGCGCCGAAACTTCAGGGTTTTCTTCCGTAATATCCCTGATTTTATTTTTAAGCTCCATGCTTCTTTCATTTTTAATATTAAGAAGGCTTGCGGCCGCGTCAAGCCCTTCAGGCTCGCCGCTCGGCAGATCTTCCATACCCAAAGGAAGATTCCCTTGATCTGCAAGCATCTGCTGACGCTGTTTTTTCTTTTTCCGTTTTTTCCTTACGGCAAGCACAATAAGGATGATTATCAAAATAAGCACAAGCCCGCCTGCGGCTATGCCGGCAATCATTATAAGGCGCTGCATGTCGATTTCGCCGGTAGCGTCGTCTACTATGCCCGGTATATTTTCCTGATAGAACGGCACCGCCATTATTTCGATTTTTTCATCCTGAATATCGGCGCTTATTCCGGCGGCGCGTCCCACAAGCGACGTTATGTCGTCCCTTGTGGCGTCGGACATTTCGTCGCCGTCTATAATCACGGCCACCGTAAGATCCACAAGATCGCCCGCATCCACCTGTTCCTGCTGTTTAAGCTGATCCACCAAGTAATTTGCAGTGCCGTCGCTTAATATATACGTTTCATTTCCGTCTGTGCCTATCGTTGTGTAAATAGGTATATCCGCATTTGTTTCCGTACCCGGCACGCCGCCGATCTGTTCTCCGTCCTTCGCTATTTCCTGAGTTGCGCTCTGGCTTGAAAGGACGCCTTTGTTTTCTTCGTCCTCGCCGGAGTAATTTATCAGCTCGCGTATTTTTTTATTAATATCAACTTCGCTTTTTACGGAAACTTTTACATGTTCCTCGCCATATATAGGTATAAGCATGTCAAGGATTTTATTTTTTATTTTCCTGTCGATTTCGTCTTCGACTTTAAATTTAAGTTCGTTGGCGCTTATCCTCGAACCGTTTTCTTCATCTATTGTAACATCTTTGCCGTTGCAGATAACGCCTACCCTGGAAAACTCAACATTAGGTATACTTTTTGATATAAGCCTTTGTATAGCCTCAACCTGTTCTTCTTCCAAATCGTTTCCGTCGTCGGTTACAACTGTTACGGACGCGCTTGCCTGCGAATCTTCGCTTTTATCGAGGACATACTTTTTCTCTTCCCCCGGCGCGATTGTAACCCTCGCCTCCTTAATATTCGGGAAAAGAGATATTGTGGCCCCCATTCTTTCCTGAAGATCGAGCATCTTATAATGTTCCATTTCCGTTTGGGTTGTAGTAAGGTCTATATTGTCTGTAAAAGTGCCGTATGTAAAACCGCTTTTAGGGTACCCTTCATATACAAGCTGAGCCTTAAGCTGTTCTTCCTGCTCCTGGGGGACAAGTATTGTGCCGCCCGTTTCATATTTATATTCAACCCCGTCGGATTGCAGCTTTCCCATTATTTCGCTGGCTTCCTGATCATTCAAGCCGCTGAAAAGAACTTCATAAGGCCTGTTGTTAAGCCATACCGCAATACCTACGGACGCAATTACGGATACGGCAAGGCCAATTATAATTATTTTTTTTGTTTTACTGCTTAACTTTGATAATGTTTCCTTTGCTTTTTCCAAAAAAGCTTTAAGCCGTTCGTTCACTTTATATCCCTCTCCATATCCGTTTTATGTAAAACGTATATATTTTGCCTGCTGTTTCTGCGGATAAAAATGCCGCCGCGCCTTTAGAGGCTTATCCTCATAATCTCATTATATGATTCAACGGCTTTGTTCCTAAGGCTTACCATAAGGTCTACGGAAAGCTGCGCCGTAGCCGCCGATACCGGAACCGTATGCGCGTCGTCTATTTCCCCTATGGAAAGGAGATATTCATTTTTTGCAAGCTCTTCCTCGCTTGAAACAACGTCGTTTAACACGTTTGTAAACAGTTCTTTAAAAGGGGACGCCGCTCCCCGGGCCTTTTTTTCATCCTGCTCAAAAAATGAGGAAACGGGCGTAATTCCCTGCATCGGTTCTATAAACATAGTTGAAAACTCCTTTCAAAAATAATATGCATACTGTTTTCCGCATATAAAAAAGCAGAAAACAGCGCTATTTCCCAATCTCCAAAGCTTTAGCCGCCAATGTTTTGACAGTGTTGAAAACCGTCAGGTTGGCGTCGTATGCACGGCTTGCGGCCATACTGTCAACGGTTTCTTTGAGCATGTCCACATTAGGCATCTGCACATATCCGTTTTCATCGGCATCCGGATGTTCCGGATCGTACAGCATTTCAAAAGGGCGTTCATCCTCCACTATTTCCGCCACCCTTACGCCGCCGCCGGAAGCGCTTTGTCTTGCAATTTCCGAACGGAACGCCTGCCTGAAGCTTGTTTTTTCGATTGGCTCAAAAACGACCATTTTCCTCCTGTACGGCCCTCCGGCCTCTGTCCTTGTCGTATTTGAATTCGCAATATTTTCTGCCGCTATATCCAAGCGCATTCTTTGTGCCGTCATGCCTGATGCGCTGATATCAAGAGCGTTTAAAAAGCCCATTGTTTTCCCCTCCCCATGGTAAAATTAATCAGCCTTTTATTACTGTCCTGAGCCTTGTTATATCATCGTTAAAGGCCTTCATCATATACTCGTACTGTATTCCCGTTTTAGCTACTTCCATGCTTTCCACATCCACGTTGACGTTGTTTCCGTCGGCGCGTGTTGTTTCATCATTGGTGTAGTTAACTTCGGCCCGGGCCGAACCGATAGCTTCCCTGATATCCGTTCCCGTTTTATGGTCGGCGGCGTTAACGCGGCTTCTCAGTTCCTCTTCAAAAGTAACGTATTTCGCTTTGTACCCCGGAGTTTCGGAATTCGCTATATTATTAGCCGCAACAACCTGTTTTTCCCATAAAAAATCCATTACCCTTTTAGAAAGGAATAATGAATTATTGTTTAAAAACCGCAACAAAAACACCCCTTTTAAATTTTATAAACATAACGGAACCATATCGGCCGTTTTATCGGCGCATTTAATTATATTTGAAAAATAAAACGGCGCCCGAAAATCGAACGTGCCAACATTGAAATCTCATAAAATTATACAAATCATAACAATTCCTTACAATAATATTTAAAAACTTATTTTTTATATAAGTATATTACTAAGCTCCTTAAAATTCAACATTTTTTTAGGCAAAAAGCAAATCTTTAAAGATCAAAATATATAAAAAGATCTTTTAAAATTTTATTCATTATCAAAAATTTTATTTATTACAACCCGTAATTTTGTTACTTTTTAAATCATATGCCCAATATATCGCTTCTTTTTTATATATTACAGACTAATATAATGCCGATAATATTTATATCTTTTATAAAAAACTAATGATTTTTTTATAGATCTTATGCATTTTACATCACTTTTACATACATTTCCAAAATGACGGGGAGGATACTAAATCGCATATTTGAATATATATTGCGTAAAATGATCCTTGTATACCGCGCAAAACCACTTAAAACAGCATATTTTATAATATCAAACATTCGCTCGCATATCGAACTTTATAATTTTACAAAAAATTTATACATATATTATCAATAATTGTCATATTCTTATAAATCATGTGTTTTCGATTTTATATAAAATCCCATGCCCACACAACTTTTATTGATCTTTTATACAAAGCCCTTTTTATCCCCTTTGCAAAAAACTTTTCGTATGATAGAATAATAGTGCGTTAAAATTAATAGCACCAACATCATAAGGGGGACTCAATTATGTTAAAGAATTTCAAAATCGGCAAAAAGATCGCCTCGCTTTTTGTCGTCGTATGTATCCTATCCGTCATATCCGGCGCCGCAAATGTTTTTTCCATACATAACATTAATACCAAATATTCCGACGCAATGTCGCGCTATGGTTTTGCCCAAGGCGATTTAGGCCTTATAATCGCAAACCTCGGCGTTATAAACGCAAACGTTAAAAACGCCATAAATCTCAGCACTCCGGCGTTGCGTCTTGAGGCTACGACGGCTTTTGAAGAGGATTGCGCCGAGGTTGAGCAATATTTCGACACTATCGGTCAAACCATAACGCCCGGAGAAGCTTCGGAGCTTTTTGAAAGTTCAAAATCAAATTGGAACGAATACTTTGCAAAAGCGCAGGAACTGATTGACCTTGCCGCTACGCAAAACGGCAGCGGCATCTTAAAGGCACAGCAGAAAATCGTAACGGAGCTTAACCCTCTTTATGATGAAATGTATTCCGGCCTTGTAGGCCTTATGGACAACAAACAGGAACTCGGGAATAAAGTTCACGACGACCTTGCACGCCTCGCAGTTATAGCGACAGCGGGCACCGTACTGCTTATGGCGGTCTCAATAGCCGCGGCTGTGCTTTCAACGGTATATCTTGTGCGCAGTATAAGCGGACCGATAAAAAAATGCAGCGAACGTATAGCTATGCTTGCAAAAGGCGATTTAAGCTCCCCCATACCATCCTTTGCTTCAAAAGATGAAATAGGCGAACTTGCCGCTTCCACACAAATAATCGTGGACGGCCTTAAAAATATTATTTATGATGAAAACCGCCTTTTAAGCGAAATGGCTAAAGGCAATTTCGACATAAAAAGCGATCACCCCGAAAACTACATAGGCGACTTTGCGCCCCTTCTCAATTCCATAGACAATATACTGGAAAACTTAAATGCCACCCTTTCCCAGATAAGCCAAAGCGCGGATCTTGTAAACCGAAACAGCGATCAGGTTTCGGCCGGAGCGCAGGATCTCAGCCAAGGAGCAACGGAACAGGCAAGTTCCGTAGAAGAGCTGGCCGCAACCATAAACAGTATTTCCGCCCAGATCGGAAAAAATGCCGAAAACGCCAAATCTGCAAATATTACCATACATGAAGTAGGAAACGAAATGGAAAGCTGCAATGAAAAAATGTCCGATCTTGTTGAAGCGATGAAAGACATTACGGCAAGTTCAAACGAAATAAACAAAATCATAAAAACAATAGAAGACATTGCTTTTCAAACTAATATATTGGCGTTAAACGCCGCCGTGGAAGCGGCGCGGGCAGGAGCCGCCGGAAAAGGCTTTGCCGTTGTTGCCGACGAAGTGCGCAACCTCGCAAGCAAAAGCGCCGAGGCCTCCAAAAATACCGCCGCTTTAATTGAAAATTCGATTAAAGCCGTCAATAACGGATCGGGCCTTGCGGACTCCACAGCAAAATCCCTGAGCGAAACCGTTGAAAAATCCGAAATGATTATCGACTTGATACAAAAAATTTCCGCCGCTTCCGATGAACAGGCCGAATCGATTTCGCAGATAACTATCGGCATAGATCAAATTTCCTCAGTCGTACAGACAAATTCCGCTACGTCAGAGGAAAGTGCGGCGGCTAGCCGGGAGCTTTCGGATCAGGCCGATATGCTTAAACGCCTTGTCGAAAAGTTCACGCTCCGCTCCGATTGTTTTGCCGTAGCCGACGCTTTAAACGGCATGGAAAGCGTTCATGAAATTCCCGAGGCCGGAAGTATGGGAAACGCGGACTGCGAACTTTATTCATACTCTAATTCCAAATATTAAACCGTATATGTTCCTGCTCAAAACCGTATTTTGCCCGGCGCGCGTTATACGCCGCGGATCATAATATCCGCCAAACGGAAATTCCGGCGGACGGCTGTGCATAATCGTATTTTCTGTGCATGCCGTCCGCCTATAAAAAATCTCAGACTATGTTTCATACGCAAATTCGGCAGGCTTAGATTCCTTGTATGCGGCGCATATGATCCGCAAATCCTATGGAACGGAATTTACTTATGCATATTTAAAATCACTATTTTATATCTTCATTCAGCAGTTATAAAATACTGTTCCGCTTTATTAAATCCATTCAAAACAAAAAGAAGCCGATATTTTCAGAATATTGAAAATATCGGCTTCCTTCATTTTAACGCGCATTGCCCGATACTGCCGCGCCGCGTTTTAAATCCTGCGCCTTCAGCAAAACTTTCGTCCGTTATTCAAACTGCCTTAACACGACGAACGGGAACAAAAAAACTTAAATTCCGTCTTTTAACCCGTCAGGTTAACCCGCGTTTTGTTTAGCGTTGTTTTTGCCCGCCGGCGGTTATGCAAAACTTTAACCATTAACCGCCCTTAACGGACAAAATTTGTTTTTTGCATACTTCAGCTTACAGTATTCCTTCCCTTTTCAGGAATGAATTAAATACATTTGCGGCGGCGTTTGTATTTGCCGTTTCCCGAAGAAGCGCACCGTCTTTTACAGCTTTAAGGGATATGCCGACGGTCCCTTTATTAAGCGCCCCGTTTCTTTCCATTTCCCTCAACGCTTCTTTATGGTCTGCATATTCAAAATTCTCACCCATTACGTTGGCAATATCTTTTATAATTTCTATATTGCTTTTTGAAAGAGGCGGTATAGCGGCATGCACGCTGTTTACAGCGCCGTCGCAGCTTACGGTTGTGCCGTCCGACTCCGCAAGGGAAACGAGAGGAATCACAATGTCGGCCTTTTTCGCCGTTTCCGTAAGATAAGTGTCGCACACAGCAAGGAAATCAAGGCCGCTTAGATCTTCTTTTACATCCTCGCCGAATATAATCATTGCGTTTAATGACAATACGTCGGCCTTTCCGATGCCGAGCATGCCAAGCCCCTGAGAATTCACATTGCGTTTAACCTGTATTATTCCGTTCCTTGCGCCGTATGCATGGCCGCCAAGCACGGCCATATCGGCTACGGCGACAGCCGCATCCTTTGTAAGCTTATACTGTTCAAACACAACCATTGCTTTTTTGGCGTCCTTAAACATTTGCGCAAAGGCCTTTATTTCATCGGTAACTTCTGCATTTTCAACAGATTTCAAAAGTTCTTCGTCGGCTTTTGCGCCAAGCGCCGTTTCGGCCTTAATAACGGCTTTAAGCACAGCAAGGCTGTTGTCCGTTTCAAGGCATATGTCCGCCCAATCGGTACATTCCGTTGTGTCGCAGTCGTTTGTTATAACGGCTATTTTTGCGCCGCGCTTTTTAGCCTCGATTATTTTAACGCCGAGTGACGCATGCCCTTTCATGAGATCCGTTGCCACAAGGACGATAAGATCCGTTGAAACGAGTTCTTCTATTTTATTGAGCCCTCCGTCAACGCCGAGGACTTCCTTCAAACCGCTTTCATCAGACGAAAAACTTACGGCAGGCCTGCCTAAAGCTTCCCTTGAATACTTATCTATTAAATAAATCTCTTCGTTTGTAAGTTTATCTCCGACGGCGGCGGCCGCCTTGCCGCCCCTGATAACCGTGCTTTGGAGCTTTTTGGCCGCAAACATAGCCGCCTCTTTAAAGCATACCTCCGTCAACACGCCGTTTTTGCGCACCATAGGCTTTGTAATCCTGTCGCCCGTAAGCGTTTCAAAGCCGAAACGCCCGCGCACGCACAATGTGCCGCCGTTTGCATCGTCAGGCCTGCTTTTAACGATTGAGCCGCCCGTTGTTTTTAATGAGGTTTTACATCCTACGGAGCAGAAAGCGCATGTGGTTTCCGTACTTTCCTCTTTAAGCGGAACGCGTTTTGCCGCTGTAAGCTTTTCGCCCAAAGCGCCCGTCGGGCAGAGATTTATACACTGGCCGCAGCTTATGCAGTCCGTTTCTTTAAGCGGCATGTCAAGCGCCGGCTTAACTATGGAATCAAAGCCCCTATCCACAAGGCCGAGGGCCGTGCGTCCCATAACTTCATCGCACACCCTCACGCAAAGGCCGCAAAGGATACATTTGTCAGGGTTCCTGTCTATAAACGGATGGCTGTTGTCAACCGTCCTGTTATGGTTTTCGCCTTCATATTTTTCGGGCTTTACGTCCATTTCGTTTGCACGCTTTATAAGCTTGCACTCAAAATAATCGTGGCAGCCGCATTCAAGGCACCTTTTTGCTTCGTTAACAGCCTGTTCTTCGGTAAAACCGTAATTAACTTCATTGAAATTATCTTTCCTTGCCTCGGCCGGAAGATGGCCCATGCATGTGCGGGGCATTTTAGGCCTGTCGGCAAAGTCCTCGGCAGTGAGATCGTGCCTTTCCACAAGGTATGGTTTTTTATATGATATTTCAACGCCGTTAAGATATGCGTCAATAACTTTCGCGGCTTTTTCGGCTTCGCCTATGGCCGCAATGGCTATGCCCGCGCCTTTGTTTGTGGCGTCGCCCACCGCAAAAACGCCCTCAAGGTTTGTCCTGAAAGTTGTTTCGTCAGCCGAAACAGTCCCTTTTTTCGTAAGCTCCACGCCGTCGAGGCCGTAAGGATCCAGTTTCTGGCCCAACGCCATTATAACCGCGCTTACCTTAAGTTCTTCTGTTGCGCCTTCCACGGGAACCGGGCTCCTCCTGCCGCTTTCATCAGGCTCGCCAAGCTCCATTTTCTGCAAAAGCACATGCTTGATGCTTCCGTCGTCATTAGCCGCAATCTCAATAGGGTTTGTAAGGTACTTAAATACGACGCCCTCTTCCTCGGCCTCTTTTATTTCTATATCCTCGGCGGGCATTTCCGCCCTTGTCCTTCTGTATACGCAGTATACGTTTTTCGCACCCAGGCGCACGGCCGTGCGGCATGCGTCCATGGCCGTGTTGCCGCCGCCTACTATCGCAACGTCGTTTCCGACGATTATTTCTTCATTTAAAGCGGCTTTCCTCAAAAAGTCTATGCCGCCGTGGACATTTATGTTGTCCTCGCCCTTAACGCCCATTTTCATGCTTGTCCATGCGCCTACGGCTATAAGTACCGAATCGTACGTTTCCCTTATGCTGTCAAAGGAAAGATCCTTGCCGATTTTGATGTTGTTGAGCATTTTAACGCCCATTAAGGCAATAAGGTCTATTTCCTTTTGAAGCACTTCCTTTGGAAGGCGGTATTCCGGTATACCGTAGCGGAGCATACCGCCCATTTTCGGCATTGCGTCGAAAACGGTAACGTCATGGCCCTTTCTCCTAAGCTGGTAAGCCGCCGTAAGCCCCGCCGGCCCGCCGCCTATAACGGCTACGGTGCGGCCCGTAGGCTCTCCCACAGGCGGCATATAAGGCGAACCGCTTGCAAGATCCTTGTCGCCTATGAAGCTTTTTATAAAAGCTATTGAAACAGGTTCCTCAACCATTTGGCGGCGGCATGCCGTTTCGCACGGGTGCGGGCACACGCGGCCGATTGAGCTTGGGAACGGGAAAACCTCCTTCACTATTTTAACGGCTTCTTTATATTCGCCGTTTGCAACCATGCCCACATATCCCTGGCAGTCCGTTCCCGCCGGACAGTTCAGGGCGCACGGCGGGCGGCAGTCGCCCGTATGGTCGCTCAGTATCAGTTCAAGCGACGTCCTCCTGCTTTCCTTTACCTTTTCCGTATTTGTATTTATAACCATATTGTCGCTTATGGCCGTTGCGCAGGCGCGCAAAAGCTTCGGGTTCCCTTCCTGCTCCACAACGCACAGCCCGCATGCGCCGTATACGGCAACCCTTTCGTCATGGCAAAGGGTAGGTATGTCAATGCCGTTTTCCCGGGCCGCTTCCAATATGGTCTGGCCTGCAAAGCCCGTAACTTCTTTTCCGTTTATGTTAAGCCTTAATTTAGACAATTTAAATCCCTCCCTTTCAATCTATTTTAACTGCCCCGAATTTGCAGCTTGTTTCGCATTTGCCGCATTTTATGCATATATCCTGATTTATTTCGTGAGTTTCCTTAACCTTGCCGCTTATGGCGTTTACAGGGCAGTTTCTTGCGCACATTGTACAGCCGATGCATTTATCCTTATCAATCTCATATTTAACAAGGCTTTTGCACTGATGCGCCGTACATTTTTTATTATAAATATGGTCCTCGTATTCGTTCCTGAAATACCTGAGAGTTGTTAAAACGGGGTTGGGGGCAGTCTGGCCGAGGCCGCACAGCGACGACGCCTTAATCTGGTTCGCAAGGTTTTCGAGCAGTTCTATATCGCCGTCCTTTCCCTTGCCTTCAGTAATCCTCGTAAGTATTTCAAGCATGCGTTTTGTGCCCAGCCTGCACGGAACGCATTTGCCGCAGCTTTCCTTACATGTAAAGTCAAGGAAAAACCTTGCCATGTCAACCATGCATGTGGTTTCGTCCATAACTACCATGCCGCCGCTTCCCATGATTGCGCCCGTAGCCGCAAGCGAGCGGTAGTCGATTACCGTTTCAATAAGCTCGGCGGGAACGCAGCCGCCGCTTGGGCCGCCCATTTGTACGGCTTTAAAAGCTTTATCGTTTTTAATGCCGCCGCCCACGCCGTATATAACGTCCTTAATTTTTGCGCCCATAGGTATTTCGACAAGGCCGCCTTTTTTGATTTTTCCCGTAAGGGCGAAAACTTTCGTGCCTTTGCTGTTTTCCGTGCCCATAGCCGAAAAGGCCTTCCCGCCGTTGGCAATTATCCATGGCACGTTTGCGTATGTTTCCACGTTATTTATGTTTGAAGGCTTCTGCCAGAAACCTTTTTCGGCAGGGAAAGGCGGTTTTAACCGCGGCATGCCCCTTTCGCCTTCAAGGGAAGCTATAAGGGCCGTTTCCTCGCCGCATACGAAAGCCCCAGCCCCCGCTTTTATGCGGAGATCGAAACTGAAATTGCTTCCGAATATATTTTTGCCGAGGAAACCTTTTTCCCGCGCCTCTTCAATGGCGTTATTAAGCCTTGTTATGGCAAGGGGGTATTCGGCGCGGACATACACAACGCCTTCGTCGCTGCCCATGGCGTATGCGCCTATAAGCATGCCCTCAATAAGCGTATGCGGATCGCCTTCGATAAC
This sequence comes from Anaerotignum faecicola, assembly GCA_024460105.1. Lineage (NCBI taxonomy): Bacteria > Bacillati > Bacillota > Clostridia > Lachnospirales > Anaerotignaceae > Anaerotignum > Anaerotignum faecicola. The sequence continues at coordinate 140,139 of JANFXS010000004.1, read as the reverse complement.
GGCCCTGTCCATAAATGCGCCCGGGTCGCCCTCGTCGGCGTTGCAGATCGTATATTTTTTATCGCCTTTTGCATTTTTTGCGGCGTTCCATTTAAACCATGTGGGAAAGCCCGCACCGCCGCGGCCCGCAAGGCCCGAAACCTTTATTTCGTTTATAACGTCGTCCCGAGTCATTTCCCCGACGCATTTTTCAATGGACTTATAGCCGCCCTTTAACATGTATTCGTCAATATTTTCAGGGTCTATTATGCCGCAGTTCCTGAGGGCGATCCTTGTCTGTTTTTTAAGTATCCCGCCGTCCTCTTCGCTTATGGCATAATCCTTGTTTGTTTCGCCTTTAAGCTCGCTGTCTATAATTTCCTTTACGCTTTCGGCGTTTACCTTAACATATGTGGTTTTTGTGCCGTCATCGCGCACAACGTCGATAATCGGTTCAAGGTAGCACATGCCAATGCATCCCGTAACGGTTACGGGTATGTCAAGGCCTTTTTCCTTTATATATTTTTCGGCGGATTCAGAAACCTTATTCGCCCCGGCGGCAATGCCGCAGCTGCCTTTGCCCACTATTATTTTCATTTTGTTTCCGCCTCCTTCCGCCTTATTTCCGCAATAATTTCTTTAGCCTTCGCGGGGGTAAGGGCGCCGTAGGTTTCGCCGTTAATCATCATAACGGGGGAAAGTGAACAGCAGCCGAGACAGGCCACGTTGTTAAGCGTAAAAAGCCCGTCGGGAGTTGTTTCGCCTTCCTTAATTCCCAGCTCCTCGCAAAGGGCCGTTTCAATGCCTTCGGAACCGTTGACATGGCATGCGGTGCCCTGACAGAGCATAATCAGATATTTTCCTACGGGCGAAAGCCTGAACTGTGCGTAAAATGTGGCTACGCCAAGCACTTTCGCCGGTTTAACGCCCGTTTTAATCGCTATATAATTTAAAAGCTCAACCGGCAGATAGCCGTATATTTCCTGTGCCGACTGCAAAATCGTGATAAGGCTCCCCTCCGTATTCCCGTACTTTTCAAGCACGGGATTTAAAAGGCTTACGTCAATCCCGGCCTTTTCAAGGGCGGCGGCCGACGCGAGAGCGCAGTTTTCCTTGCAACTCATCATAAACACTCCTTTTTCTCCCCGTATTATTATAACATTGTAAAAATGTGTTGAATTTAAGTTTACCACACCGAAAAGCCTATTGCAATAAACCGTATTACAAAAATAGGCGGCTGTTTTTCAGTAATTTAAGTTAAAATTACCTTGCCGTCGCCGCTTCCCGCATAATGTAAATAACTTGCCCGCCCTTCTTGAAAAACGTCTGAAAAACTGCTAAACTTCCCATATATATTAAAGGGGGAATAAAAATGGAATACGGATTTATAGGCGGAGGAAATATGGCCGGGGCAATAATTGCCGGAATGATTAAAAGCGGCGTAAACGGCGGCAATATAAACGTGTACGAGAAAAACGCCGAAACGGCGGAAAACCTTAAAACTTCCTGCGGAGTTAACCTATGCCTAAGCCAGAAAGAAGTTACAGCAAAAAGCGAAGTTATAATATTGGGCGTTAAACCTAACGTGCTTGACGCGATAATCGGCTCGGTAAAGGATGACATAGGCGAAAAACGCCCGCTTGTCATATCCATAGCCGTCGGCAAAACCATAGCATATCTCGAAAGCGCGCTTGGAAACGGCCTGCCTATCGCAAGGGTTATGCCCAACATTAACGCAAAAGCGCTTAAAGCCACAAGCGGCTACTGCCTGAATAACGCCGCGGGGGCGGAGCATGCGGAGATTGTGGAAAAAATATTCGGTTCCATAGGAACTATAAGCGAAATATCCGAAAACCTTTTCAGCGTTTTCGGCGCGGTTGCCGGTTCGTCGCCCGCTTTTGCATATCTGTATATAGACACGCTGGCAAGGGCGGCGCAGAAGGCGGGCATGCCTAAAAAGCAGGCTCTTGAAATAGCCGCGTCAACTGTATTGGGGAGCGCGGAAATGGTGCTTAAAAGCGGCGAACACCCATGGGAGCTTGTGGATCAGGTATGCTCGCCGGGCGGCACAACTATCGAGGGCATTTTTACCCTCGAGGACAACGGCTTTGAAAGCACAGTCATAAAGGCTGTTGACGCCGTTTTGGCAAAGGATTTGAAAATACAGGGGAAATAAAAAATCAGCGTTTTAAAATGCGCCGCGCGGCGGGAAAATCAACCTTGCCGGGCGGCGCATTTGCTTTTTCATTTAAGCATACATTTATTATTTAAGCTTATAACCGTTATTTTTTTGCATCGTATTTTTACCTTCCGTTTCCAAAATACGGCCTATTGTTTCCACTGCCAGAAGAAGGAACGCCCTCAGCTCCGTTAAATCGTTGTATAAAGCATACTTTTTATTAAATCCTTTGCAGGCCTGCATTTTGCCTGCAAGGCAATCAATAGTTACGCCAAGGATATCCGACAGCCGTATAAGCTCGTCCATATCGGGAATTGCATCTCCGCTTTTAAAGCCGTTTATACGGCTTGCATCAATTTCGGCCAATGCCGAAAGCCTGTTTATGCTTATGTTCTTTTCTTCCAGTATAATAGCCAGCCTTTTTGAAAATAATGACATAAAATACATCACCGCCTTATAAAATTCTATTTTTATAAATTATATTTTTTATAAATTTTGAAATAATTATATATTATAAAATTATATCATACCAATAATAACATTTATTAAATTATTAATCAAGCTATATAACTATAATATACAATTTTAAAAATTATGAACCTGAACCCCTGATGCCGTATAATAAAAAGTATGGTTAGGGGCAATTTTATTTTTGGAGCAAATTCTTATGGATAAAAATTTTATCGGAAACCGGATAACAAAATTAAGGATGGAAAGCGGCATTTCGGAACGGGAATTGAGTTTCCGCCTCGGAAAAGCACACAATTATATTTACAGCATTTCTTCGGGAAAAATACTGCCTACTATGGAAAGCTTTTTAGATATCTGCGATTATTTCGGCATTACGCCTTCGATGTTCTTTGACGAACAAACAACCGAACCGCTTTTGATAAGGGATATAACGGGAAAATTAAACGGCCTTCCGGCAAAGGACCTATCATTACTATCCGATATTTTAGAAACGGCGGAGCCCGAACATTTAAAATCATATTTTGAATTCATGGATAAATTCCGCAAAAACCATGGGTGATATAAATGGTATTCGGTTACGGCATTTTCTGTAAAAACTTAAAAATTCTAAGGAAGGCTGCGGGATATAATAAATTTCAGATGTCTATTCAGGCAAACATTAATTACCAATACTACTGCAATATAGAAAACGGCAACAGGATACCGAACTTTAAAACTGTAATATCCATTGCAAACGCCCTGAAAATCAGCATATCCCAGCTGTTAAACTGTGTGCCGCTTAAAGATTCATCAGTATTGGAGTTGTCAGTAATTTCAAAATTAAAGTCAATATCGGACGATACCGATCTGCTTATAAAACTATACGAGGTATTAATTGCTTTAAAAACGCAGGGTGAAGAGGTTGAAAGAATACAGCAATAAAATTATCGGCAGGCAAATTAAAAAATACCGTCTTTCAAAAGGATATTCCATAAAAAAGCTGTCCGAACTTACGGGCATCTCCGAAAGCTATATACACGGTCTGGAGCATGGCGGGGTTTCTGAAAGTTCATCCGTAAGCATGGAAAAAATCTGTAAAATTTCCAATTCTCTCGGCGTATCCTTAGATGATTTGGCTTATACAAATATGGAATATGCCGTTACAAATAATAACAGCCTTATAAATGAAATATCAATAGAATTAAAATCCCTCTCAGAAGCAGATTTGCTCCTGTTTGATAAAATAGTTACTATATTTATGCCTGATAAAAAGCGTAAATTAAACTGAATTTTTCAAATATCATAATTTTAAAGGCGGTGTATTCACCGCTTTTTTATTTACAGTTTCCATAGCTTCAGTTTACAATGGTATCCACGCCCCACAAGGAAAAATTTTCCATTTGGTTTTATACCGTCAGATTAAATTGAAGGAATATGGGATATTGCCTTTTACGGGTATGCGCCAACATCCAAAACACAAAACGTTAAACGTCGATTTTTCATCCGAAACGCATACGCGTTTCCTTCAATATCGGAAAATATTAAATAAACCGCCGGATTAATATACTCCCTGCAACTACGCCATGCGGTTTTTCCCTTCCGTTCATTTTTATTGTAAAAAACCCGAATTTAGTGTAACATTATATTCAATGAATAAGGAATTTTTAGGAGGGAACAGAATTGAGCAGAACGATTATGACCGGCGACGAAGCGCTTGCCCGCGGCGCTTACGAAGCGGGGGTCCTTGTCGGGGCGGCTTATCCCGGTACGCCGAGCACTGAAATAATGGAAAATTTCTCCGCATACGACGGCGTTTACGCCGAATGGTCCGTAAACGAAAAAGTCGCATGCGAGGTTGCGGCGGGCGCGTCTACAAGAGGGGTCCGCAGTTTCGCCGCCATGAAGCACGTCGGCCTTAACGTTGCCGCGGACGCGTTTACAAGCTACGCTTATCACAGTATAAACGGAGGTTTTGTCGTTGTATCCGCCGACGAGCCCGGCATGCATTCGTCGCAAAACGAGCAGGATAACAGGCATTACGCTCCTCTTGCGAAAACTGCCATGATGGAGCCTGCCGACAGTATGGAATGTCTGGAATTTATGAAGGCCGCTTTCGAAATAAGCGAAAAATACGACACTCCCGTTTTAATGAGGGTTACAACCCGTATATGCCACTCAAAATCCGTGGTTGAAACGGGCGCAAGGGAGATACCCCCTTTACGGGAATTTACAAAGGATATTAAAAATATGCTTATGGTGCCGGCAAACGCAAGGCTCCGTCATCCTTTTATAGAAGAAGAACGCCTTCCGAAGCTGAGGGATCTTTCAAATAAAGGCGGTTTTAACAAAATCGAGTACAACAGCAAAAAAATCGGCATAATAGCCAACGGCGTAAGCTATCAGTATGCCCGCGAGGTTATGGGAGAGAACGCAAGCTATTTGAAAATAGGATTTTCATACCCTTTGCCCGACGAACTTATAAAGGATTTTGCCGCCGAGGTTGAAACGCTTTACATAATCGAAGAAGGCGATCCATATATGGAAAACTTTGTTAAAGGGCTTGGCATAAAATGCACGGGCAAAAGCCTTTTTCCTCTTTGCGGCGAATTTTCCCCGGAGCTTATACGCGAAAAGCTCACGGGCAGACGGCTTGAAAAATCATATTCAACACGTCTTTCGGCTCCTCCGCGCCCGCCTGTGCTGTGCGCCGGATGTCCGCACCGCGGCCTTTTCTATGAACTTGGCAAATATGCCGATAAAGCGTATTTCAGCGGCGATATAGGCTGTTATTCCCTCGGAGCCCTCGCCCCGCTTTCGGCCCATGATTCCCTTTTATGTATGGGAGGGGCGATTACGGTTGCCCACGGGTTTGAAAAGGCCTCGAAAATAAGCGGGGCAGACACGTTTACAAAGACGTTCTCTATTATCGGCGATTCCACTTTCTTCCATTCGGGAGTAACGGGGCTTATAAACGCCGTTTACAATAAAGCCGACATAACAATGATAATACTTGACAACAGCATAACCGGCATGACGGGCCATCAGGAAAACCCCGGCACGGGAAAAACAATAACGGGAGAACCGGCGCCCGCCGTAAATATACCTTCCCTCTGTCTTGCATGCGGGATAAAAAAAGAAAACATACTTGTATGCGACCCCTATAACCTTGCGGAAACCGCCGAAGCGCTAAGGAAAGGATACGAAGCCGACGAACCTTTCGTTATAATAACAAAACGTGAATGCGCCCTTTTAAAGCCCATAATTAAAAAGCGCGAAAAAATGAAATGCGCCGTAAATGCCGATAAATGCGTGGCGTGTAAAAAGTGCCTTAAAACGGGATGCCCGGCTTTGGCTTTAAACGGAAAGGTTTCGATTGACAGCGTAAACTGCAACGGCTGCGGCATATGCATGCAGGTATGCCCGTTCGGCGCGATAGAAAGCGTAGGTGAACAATATGGAAATTAAAAACATACTCCTTATAGGCGTAGGCGGCCAGGGGACTATATTAACTTCAAAAATACTTGCAAAGGCTATAATGGAAAAAGGCCTGGACGTTAAAATGAGCGAAATACACGGCATGAGCCAGCGCGGCGGCACAGTTACGACACAGATAAGGTACGGAAAAAAGGTGTCAAGCCCCGTCATTGAAGAAGGCTGCGCCGATATTATAGTATCTTTCGAGAAATGCGAAGCCCTGCGATGCCTTTCAAGCTTAAAAAAAGGAGGCGCGCTCATTGTCAACAACTACGAGCTTCAGCCCGTTACCGTTGCCATAGGGGCGGCGGAATATCCGAAAGATATAATTGCGGAATACAAAAATAAAGTTGAAAACACATACGTTATAGATGCATTCGGCATTGCGGAAAGCCTTGGCAACGCAAAATGTATGAACATAGCGCTCCTGGGAGCCCTTGCAAAAAGGCTCGGCCTCGACGGCACAGACTGGGAAAGGCTTATCAGAGAAGAGGTCCCCCGGAAAGCCGAAGAGCTTAATATATCGGCGTTTAAGCGCGGTTTTGAAATGGGATAGCCCTATAGAAACGGTAATATTTTTTGTTACCGTATAAGCCGCTGATTTTAAATACAGCCAAAAACGCCGGCAGTCCGTTAGGGTTTTATAATTCTGCCGGACCGCACCGTTTTTTGTTTATGCGCGGTTGACGGAGGTACGTCAAAAATATTTTCCATACACGCCATATTTAATAAAGGCGAATAAAAAGCCCCTTTTTGTACTATGAAGGCGCGGCCTGCCCTAAATTGCGGGGACAGTACGTTTTTCATTCTGCTGTAAAGGGGCTTTTTTATATATCAAGTTTTTAATGGGCTTATGCGCCTTCCGTATCATTTTGTTAATCTGAAATTATTCATCCGCCGATTTTCGGATATGCGGGATTAATCTATGGCTTACCTAAAGCGGCCATAACGGTCCCTCAACATGGGCAGGGCCGAGGAACAATTCCATATTACGCCGTTTATACGGAAGGGATTATTTTTTGCCGTACTCCGTATATCTGCCGTATTTTTTCAATATACGCACTATTTCGCTGTGGGGTATGGCGGGAACAAAATTCCGATCCCTTCCCACCATATCCTCGGCGGCTACCATAGCGTTTACAATAGATTCCTCAACGGCCTCGGCCGTGGCCTTATATATTGGGTTGAGCTTTTCGTCGGACAGGAGTTCCACCTTAGAGGAAGTATAGCTGAAAGCGTCTTCGTTGGCTGTTGAAAAAGCTATAAAAATATCGCCGGAACCGTTTTCGTAACCGCCGCCCAGCCGTCCTATTCCGATTGTAACGCGGCGGCATATTTTTTTCAGCTGCCACGGCAGTACGGGGGCGTCCGTTGCGACAACAACTATAATAGAGCCGTCGCCCGGATTTGTGTCGTATGTGTTTATAATGGGCTCCGCATTTTTAACCTCTTTTCCGAAAGGTATGCCGGCTATTTCAAATTTTTCCCTTGTGCCGTGGTTGGCTTGTACCAGAACCCCTACAGTGTATCCGCCGTCCTCCGGCAAAAGCACGCGTGACGATGTTCCCGTGCCGCCTTTAAACATATGGCAGCGCATTCCTGTTCCTCCGCCGACGTTGCCTTCCGGCACCGGCCCGGATTTTGCCGTTTCCAAAGCTTCAAGCACATGTTCCTCTTTTACGTTAAAACCTGTTATGTTGTTTAAAACGCCGTCGTACGTTTCCCCCACAGTGGGATAAAAATATCCCAGGCGTTCTATTTCCTTCCCGTCCTTATATGTGGGATAGAAAAATTTGTTTTGTATCATCCATTTGGCCGTAGTATCCCTTACAATACCGACGCTGTTTGTATTTGTTATCATAACAGGGCCATGGAGGAATCCGGAATCGTCAATCCAATGGCTTCCCGTCAGCTCGCCGTTGCCGTTTAAATCGTGGCGGCCCGCAAAAACGGCGCTGCGCTTTTTCCCGCGCGGAAGTATGGCCGTTACGCCTGTACGCGCAAAGTCGGAATCAACCGGCGTTAAAAGCTCCGGTTCCCCTTTAATAACAGTGCATACTCCCACTTCAACCCCCTTTACGTCTGTAATGGCATTGTATCTGCCGCATATGCCTTCAAAAGGGATCCCTAAATCCCTTGCCCTTTTTTTCATATGAAAACCTCCAATTCCATGTTTCGAGCGTTGCATGCTATACTCCGAATAAATTTAATACCGTGTTTCCCACAAACACGCCGAAATAATTTCCGAGTATGTATCCCAAAACGCCTGCCAGCACTGCCGGGGTTATTAAATCCTTCCACCCTTTAGCCCCGGCAACAGCGGCCGCCGTGCTGGGCCCGCCCAGGCTTGCATTTGAGCATATAACCATTTCTTCGATTGTAAAGCCGAATATTTTCCCGCTGCCCAGAAGCACTGCAAGCTGTGTAAGGAACGTAATCCCACAGAATATAAAAAGGTACGGCCCCTGTGCAAACATTTCTTTCATATCTGCCGAAACGGTTGAAGAAATAAAGAAAAAGCTTAAAAACATCATCCCCAATTCATACGCGCCTTTTAAACTGCCCATAAATTTTGGGAAAGCAGTTGCAAGTATAACAGATATAAGCGTGATTATCAAATATCTCTGCCCAAAAAGCTGCTTAACCAGGTTTGGGGCGTTTGTGCCGTTTACAAACCCGGTAAAAATATCGGTCGCAAATAATATTGCAAAAGCAATGCCGAAAATCTGGATTATACCGAAAGACGTTATGCCGGTTTCTTCCTCGCCCTCTTCTGCCGCCAGTTCGACGCTGTTTACAGGATAAGAACATTTATAAAACTTCCGTACAAGCGGTACGGCGGGCAGGGTAAGCATAACAAATGTAGTTATAACGAAAGCAATGTTGTCGGCCAGATAAGTTATCGTAAACATTGTGGGGCTTATGCCGAAAACTTCCCGCATAGCGGCCACGTTTACCGCGCCTCCCGTTTGGCTTCCCGTGATTAATGCGGCCACTTTATGCATTTCGGGTATATTTTTATATAATAACGCGGAACCGATTATTGCGCCGCCCACTACTCCGGCGCAGGCGATTATAAATATAACCGTCATCCTGCCGCTTTGTTTCGCAACTTTTTTTAAGTCGGCGTTAAACAAGAGCATTGGTATTGCCAATGGAGCCACATAGTCCGAAACGGGCGCATACGCCGGGGACTCCGGCGGCAGTATGCCCACAGTGCAGAGGGCCGCGCCTCCAATCAGGCATAGCGTACATGCATTTGCATATTTTTTGGACCAATTCCAATGGCGTTCCGCATACATGGCAAAAACAACGTAAAGGCACATGACCATCCAAATTCCTACGGTATTATCTGCATTTATAAGACTGTTCATAAGATTCCCTCCTATCTCTAACGGCGGCAACATGTTACGTTTGTATATACAGCAATCCGCATGCCAATATGGAAAACGCACAATGGCGGCATTTTGTATATATAAACGCCGTTTTTTCAAGATATATTTATGCAAAAATGGATTTTTTGATTTAAAATATAACTGATTATATATTATTTTGATATTTAGGGGGTATATAGAACAAATATATTTATCAAAAATATATAAATAAAAAACGCGGCTAATAACGGCAAGCAGATTTTTCTACAAAATTTTATATTTAATAAAATTTAATCCCGTTAGGCCACGATTTTATATTATTCAAAAACGGATATTATATTCATTTTTGGATATTGCGTATGCCGTATTTCGACAGTTTTCTTGATACGGTAGATTGGCTTATTTTAAGTATACGGCTGAGAGCTTGTTCCGTTTTGTAAACGGCAGCATACTGGCGCAGTATTTTTTCTTCGCAGTTTTCCAAAATTTCTTTAAGCCCCGTGTTATTTTGCGGCATAATAATTTTTTCTTCATCCGAAAGTATCATTTCAACATCAACGGCATTTATTATGTCGTTCTCGCACAGCATAAGAAGCCTTTGCACGCTGTTGCGCAGGCCGCGGACGTTGCCTTTCATTGATATATGCTGGAAAAATTCCACGGCATCAATGCTGAAAGTTTTCTTACAGCCGTACTTTTCGTTAAATTGTTTTGTAAAATGCCGTATCAAAAGAGGTATATCCTCTTTCCGTTCCCTTAGCGACGGAACGCGGATTTGAATTACATTAAGCCTATAATAAAGATCTTCGCGAAAAGTTTTGTTTTCAATCATTTCCTGTAAATTTCTGTTAGTAGCGGCTAAAATCCGCACGTCTGCATATACGGGATTTCTGCCGCCGACACGGTAAAACTCGCCTTCCTGTAAAAAACGCAGTAATTTTGCCTGGAGCTTTATGGGAAGTTCGCCTATTTCGTCCAGCAGCAACGTGCCTTTATCGGCATATTCCAACAGCCCCTTTTTGCCCTTATTGTTCGCGCCTGTAAAAGAGCCTGCTTCATACCCGAAAAGTTCCGATTCCAATAGATTTTCGGGAATTGAAGCGCAGTTTATTTTTAAAAATGTACCGCCGCTTCTCCGGCTCCTTTCAAAAATATATTCCGAAACAAGTTCTTTGCCTGCCCCCGATTCACCTAATATAAGGACGGCGGCGTCATATTGCGCGGCTTTTTGGCACAAAAGCAGCATATTGTGCATCGCGTCGCTTCGGTAGATAATTTTGCTTTCAATCTGTATTTGGTTTTTAAGCTCCTTTACTTTATCATTCAGCTTTTCATTGGCCGACTGTATATTTTTCAGTTTTTCTTTGGTTCTGTTTATTTCTGTGGAATCAATGAGATTATTGATTATGTATTTAAGTTTTCCGTCTTTGCCGAAATAAGGTATGCCGTAAACAAGATAGCTTTTCCCGTTTACAATATGCTGTTCCAGCTTGACAGGCGCGCCGCTTTTTTTCACTTTTACCGAGGCGGACGGGGATTTATCGGATTTTTCCACATCGCGCATGTTTCTGCCCAGATTCACCTCCGGCGCCTGGCCCGTAATCCGGATTTGAGCCGGGTTTATTTTTATAACGTTACATTCCCCATCCGTAATAAGGTAGCCGATTTCAGACAGATCAATGGCCGCCTCAAGCATTTCAAGATATTCTTTTTCGGATTTAAAACTGCTGTATAATGTTGTGGCCGTATCCTGCTTATCCATATTACCCGCTCCTTTTGAAATATTCAGCTAAATTTATTGTAAGAAACGCGGCGGCCTTTGTCCAGCTGAACGGAAAATTTTTGCAGTTCAAGGCGCTTATGCGCCGGCATATCGGATCCTACGGCAAACGTATGCAGCAAAGGAATGCGTAAAATTTCCCTTGGGTATGGGGGAGTCTTAACGGCCTTATGAAAAATGTCAAATCCCGTCGCCATATGCCCGTGCCGCCGTTCGGCGGCTTATATAATATTGAACTCTTATGTTTAAACGTCGCTGTTACGGCTTATAAATTAATATTTCCAAACATAAAGCGGGTTTTCTTCTCTGTTAAAGCCTCAGACGGTTTCGCCGCAATATCCTAAAAAGGCCGAAATTTCCGAACATACTTTTTTAAGCTCGGCGCGTATTTCTTCAAGCTTTATGCCCTCCATCCTTTTGGCGGGGCCGCTTACGCTTATTCCGCTTACGGTTTTCCCCGTAAAGTCCTTAACCGGCATTGCGCAGCATATCATGCCTTCAAAAAATTCCTCGTTGTCCATGGCGTAGCCTAACCGCCTCACTTTTTTCAGTTCTTCTTTCATATCGGCGGCGTTCGTAATGGTGTTGGGGGCAAGGGAACTTGTGTCGGCTGCGGCAAAGTATTCCTCAATGGCCTTATCAGTAAAATCGCATAAGAAAAGCTTGCCCATTGCCGTGGCGTAGAGCGGCTCGCGTTCGCCTACCTGCGCGTTCGTCCTTATTTTTATATCGGGTTCCATTTTGCATAATATAACCGCCTCGCGGCTGTTGAGCACCCCTAGGTTAACGGTTTCGTTAAATGTTGAGCAGAGCCGTTCCAAAAGCGGCGTGTAGTTTGCGCCGTTAAGCGTGTGCTGTTTGGGCACGGCGTTTCCGGCGTCGAAAAGCCCCCAGCCGAGACGGTATGTTGTGGCGGCGTTTTCCACCTTCTCAACAAAGCCGTATGCCATCAATGTGTCCAAAAGGCGGTGCACACCGCTTTTCGCCATGTCGAGCTCCCTGCTTATTTCGCTGATGCTTACGCCCTCGGCTGTATTGTTGTTTTTTAAATATTCAATTATATCAAGGGCTTTGCTTAATGTCTGCACCGGATATTTGGGAGTATATCCTGTTAAATATGGGCGGGCCATAAGACGTCTCCTTTCATATTTTATGTTCTAAATAATAGAATACATATATCATTATATAGATTTTGACTAAAAAAGTAAAGAAAAATTTTGAAATTTTCTGTTGAAAATATTATTGACGTGAATATGTATACTTATTATAATTAAGGCATAAAAATTAATTAGAAAGGTGTTCTTATATTTAGAACGGAATATGAATTCCGTTTGAACATATTAAGCCGCCCGGGGCCATACCGGGCATGTCTAAAGGAAACCCTACATGCCAAAAGGAGTGAAAGTTATGAACCGTGTAACAGTTGACCGTGAAATGTGCAAGGAATGCGAATACTGCATGACGTTCTGTCCGAAAAAAACTATCCTTGCAAAAAGCTCTACAGTTAATAAAAAAGGTTACTATGCAGTTGAAGCCGTTGACCTTAAGGACTGCATCGCTTGCGGAATATGCGCAACCGTATGTCCGGAAGGCGCAATAATGGTTGAAAAAGACGTTTAATTTAAGGGGGAAATAAAAATGGGTGAAAAAGTTTTTATGCAGGGAAATGAAGCCTTTGCAGAAGCCGCTATCCGCTCCGGCTGCAAATTTTTCTTCGGCTATCCTATTACGCCTTCAAGCGAAATGCCGGAATACTATGCTAAAAAAGCTCCTTCGGAGGGTTTGACATTTATACAGGCCGAAACTGAAGTTGCCGCTTTCAATATGATTGCGGGCGTTGCGGCTACAGGCAAAAGGGGCATGACGGCTACAAGCGGCCCGGGATTTTCCCTTGGATGCGAGGCTATGAGCTATATGTCTGCCGCAAGCCTTCCTTCCGTTGTTGTCGACGTTATGCGTCCGGGTCCGGCCGACGGGGAGATCCTCGGAGCGCAGGGGGATTATTTCCAGCTTACAAAAGGCGGCGGCCACGGCGATTACAGGACGATTGTGCTTGCGCCTTATTCGGTTCAGGAATTTGCGGATTTTGCCCCGCTTTCGTTTGAGCTTGCGGAAAAATACCTCAACCCTGTTGTTGTTGCAAGCGACGGCACATTGTCAAAGATGATGGAAAACGTAGTGCTTCCGGAAAGGACGGAAGGCCCGGCAAGGCAGCCTTGGGCAGTAGACGGCGCTAAGGGCAGGCCGCACAACGACATCACCACATGCGGCGACGGCCCTGAACAGTGGGAACAGTTTAACCTTAAATTACAGGCAAAATACAATAAAATTAAAGAAAACGAACAAAGATGGGAAGCTATCAACGTTGAAGATGCAGACGTTGTAATAGTCGCTTACGGCGTTTTAAGCCGCGTATGCATGTCCGCTATGAAGCTTGCGGAAGAGCAGGGCTTAAAGGTTGGCCTTATAAGGCCTATCACACTTTGGCCGTTCCCTGAAAAAGCTTTTGAAGGCCTTGACGATAAAAAATTCTTTGTTGTCGAGTTAAGCGCCGGACAGATGGTTGAAGACGTTAAGCTTTCAGTTAAAGATAAAGACAGCGTAACATTCTACGGAAGGCTCGGCGGCATTACACCGACTCCTGTTGAACTTTGCGAAAAACTTGTTGAACTTTATAAGTAATTAACCTTAGGAGGTGGAAAAAATGAGTATAGTATATAAAAGACCGGATGTTTTTACAGACGAATACATGAAATACTGCGGCGGCTGCGGCCACGGAATTATAAACAGGGTTATCGGCGAACTTATTGAGGAAATGAATTTACAGGAAAAGGCTGTTTTCGTTTGGCCTATAGGATGTTCTGTTTATGCCGACAAATATTTTAAGGTTGACAGCATATGCGCTCTTCATGGACGTGCGCCTGCTGTAGGCACAGGCGTTAAAAGGGCGACTCCGGATAACCTTGTAATCGTTTACCAGGGCGACGGCGACCTTGTTTCGGAAGGCATGAGCGAAATTATGCACTCGGCAATCAGGGGAGAAAAATTCACGGTTGTATTTGTAAACAACGCTATTTACGGCATGACGGGCGGACAAATGGCTCCTACAACGCTTATGGGTCAGCATACAACAACGTCGCCTTATGGCCGCGGCGAGGAATTTACGGGACATCCTGTTAACATGGCCGAAATTATCGCCGGCATACCGGGATGCTATTACAGCGAAAGGGTTACGGTTTCAACTCCTGCGAACATAAGGAAAATGAAAGCCGCTATCAAAAAGGCGTTTACATATCAGCTTGAAGGCAAAGGGTTAAGCTTTGTGGAAGTTGTTTCGCCATGTCCTACAGGCTGGGGCGTAAAACCTGTTGAAGCCCTTAAATGGGTTGACAACACAGTTTTATCGACATTCCCGTTGGGAGTATTTAAAGCGCCAAAAGAGGAGGGCAAATGATTATGAAAAGTGAAATTATTTTCTCTGGAATAGGCGGACAGGGTACAATCCTTATGGGAAAAATGGTTTGTACAGCCGCATCGAAAAAAGGCCTTAATGTTACGCTTTCACCTGCATACGGACAGGAAAAAAGGGGCGGGCGCGCAAGCTGCCAGGTTGTAATCTCCGAAGAGATGGGCTCCCCTATCATAAGCATGGCCGACACTATACTTGTTATGGATGAAAAATCATTCGACGACTATGAAGGCAAAGTTAAACCGGGCGGCACTTTTATTGTAAACAGCTCTATGATTAGCAAAAAAGCGTCGAGGACGGATATTAACGTGCTTGAAATACCTTTCACGGAAATTGCGACGGAGGTTGCGACGGCAAAATCGGCCAATATGGTAGCCCTTGGAGCAGTTGTTAAAACGCTCCACATTGTTGACCTTGAAGATGCTAAAGCCGTTGTTGCGGCTAAGATGAAACCGGCGCTTGTGGAACCGAACATAAAAGCCCTTGAAGCCGGGTTCAATTTCAAAGGCTGAGAATAAGTTATAAAAGGCTCTTCCAAGCCCCCCTTTGGAATGTGGCCTTAATATAGAATAGGTTGTAGGATTATGCGGTGTCGGCATAACGGAATTTGCCCGATACCGATGTATGAAGCTGGAAACCGTCTGCTTTCGGCTGTTTTTAAAAACATGGATTTTGCCGTGTTTTTAGAAACCGGGCCGGGGGCGGGCGGTTTTGCTTTTGCAAAAAAACATTTTCGGATTATGAAACCATACCTTCAGTTTACAAGGGCATACACGGTTGAGGATATCATTAGCGGCACAATAGCGGCGTCAAAAGCCTTTGACGTAGCTTTAGCTACGCCTTCATGCTTTTTCCTTGCTCTTAAACCGCTAATGATGTTCTCAACTCTTTGACTCCACATGGAGAAATTTTTTTGTTATTCAAGGCGCAAATATGCAGGCTTTCCCATAGGCCGGCCAAGTATTTGCAACGCCAAAGAGCAGAAAAATTTGCCATGCGGAGCGTGTATGCCCTTGTAAACTGAAAGTACGCGGCCAAAAACGTCATCAGTGACCTAAAAGCGGCGCCAAAAGCCTCCTATACGGTTTCGGCTTCACATTCATGCTTTTTGCCCGCCGTTAAATTTCTGATGACGTTTTTGAATTTTTGATTTATCATGGAGAAATTTTTTGTTGTTCAAATCGGAATACGCATACTTGCTTTTATATAAGCCAACTGAAATTGCCGTTGTAAGCCGTTCAAATTTAAGCCGTATAAAAAGGGTAACCGAGAGAGGGCTCTTTGATAGTATATTAATCCTGTTAAAAGGCGGCGGCCTATATTATAAAAGGAGGATTTTTATGGCTATTGAAAGGGCAAAGGAACTTAAAGGTAAAAACGGTATGATTGCAGGCACGGCAGAATATTTGAACGATCTTAATTCGGATCTTGTAATTAAGCAGTTAACAAAAAAGGCGAACGCTTTTAATTACTACAGGAGCATAAAATCAATTAATAATGACGTTTCAAAACCTGCCGGGGAAATATTGCGGGATTTGAAGGAATACGCGCCTTTACTTCGTTATGTGCCGTCAGGCAGGCGCGATACGCTTAAGAGATTTTTAAACGGGCTGTATGAGCTTTCGGGGTATACCGGGGCAAAAGAAAGCAAGCTGAAACAAGCTATAAGCCTTGCGGATCTTTCGGACAGCCGCACAAAGAAAAATTCAAGGGCGTCGGACAGAGATATTGACAAAGAAGTTGACATCATGTATCATGGAAGTGTCGGAAAGAAAGGATCGTTGAATAATTCAAGCTCCGGCAAAGGGAGACGTAAACCCGACGATAAGTTCTATATGGATATTGTCAATAAATATCAATATAAATATGAGTTTAAAGGCGTTTTAAAAGGCAAAAACGGCGTCGACATATTTTCAGACAAATATATAGAGCATTATGAAAAGGAAATATTCAAAACGGCGGTTGCCTATAAGCATAACGGCGGCAAGTTTACATACGTTCAATTCATTAAGGAACTTTTGAACGGGCTTTATGGCAGAATTATATATGATGTAGATAGCTTCATTTTACAAGAGCACACACGGTTTTAACATACGTTAGCGGCGCAATAGCTGTGTTAAAGCCGCTTGACGTAGGATCCGCTACGCCCTCGCGTCTTTGCCTTGCTCTTACGCCGCTAACGTATGTTAAAACTCTCCGACCTCACAAGGAAAAAATTTTTTGCAGTTCAAGGCGCATATGCGCCGGCATAGCGGATCCTATGACAAGCGTATGCAACACGGAAATGCGGAAAATTTTTCCTTGTGGGGCGTGTGTGCCCTTGTAAAATGAAGCTAAAGGTGTTAAAGGGAAAGACGTAATTAAAGTCGATAATGCCCTGCGGCTGAAAATCGCCGTCGCCACCATTGGCAAATGCGGCGTCGATACAAGCGGTTTCTTAAAGAAAATGGAAAAATATCAGCTTGAGGACGTTACAAAAGCTATGTTTTTGATTATGAAAAACGCTAAGGCATATGGACATAAACGGGCGGCTGAATTTTTAAGTACAAGAAGGAGCTTGGATGAGTTTGACAAAAGGGCAGGTATTATTGGCAGTATAATAATTTTGCCTGAATTATATAATGAGATAATGGAATTTTATGATTTTATGATGCATGATTTTGTGGATTTGGTGGCAACGGGCGCGGTTTATGATATAAAAATACAATATGCCTTTAAACGCCAGCAGCAATATTATTTTGACGGTATGGTTATAGACTATGACGATACGGGGAATATACTTTACGGGGTTTACGGTAAGGCGCTTGTAACAGATGTTATTGATTACTATATTAAGCTTGCGGAAATACTGCATGATAATAATTTTTTAGATTCGATTTACTTTTTAGTAGGACTCGTATTCCCACATTTGGATGGATTTGAGATTAAAAAATTAAGCGGTGCGTTTATTAATTATTTTTCGCAACCGGAATTGACAAGCGAAGAAATTTTGCATATAGGTGCGGGGATTTATAATATCCGTTCAGCTATAGAGGGCGCTGATGGAGATATCGAGGAGCTTAATAAGGTAATTAAAAGGGAATTTGGGTGGTTAAAAAACTACTTGGGCGATGATCCAAGGGATTATGAGGCAGTTGAACTTGGATATAAATATTATGATAAAGTGTAGGATTTGTATGTGAATTGTAAAGAAAATCTGAGTTTAATTAAAAAGGTATGTGCCATATGAAAAACATAAATTATATGTATGTTAAGAGAATATATTCAATTATATATATAATTATATATATTTTGAGGTTGCTTGTCACGGCGAAACTTATGCTGTTTTACATGTGGTTTCTATTGATACAAATTGTATCCGCACTTTTTTTTGGATTTGATCCTGATCCGGGAAAAACAACAGAGGCAATATTTTCATGCCTTATGTTATATACAGGCTTTTTGATAAAATGGATAGGGATTATTAAAGTACCGTTCCACTACCTTTTCCCAATTTTAATATTGTTTTTTTGTATAACAATAGGCCCATAATTAACAATGAAGTATGGCAATGTGTATTTTCAGAGAGTAAATGGTGAAGTTATGAAATATAAGTATGCTTTTACTATAATACGTATAATCTATATATTAAAGCTTGCTGTATCTGTACTATTGGTTGTATTTTATTTAAATATGCTTTATAAATCTATATTTGAGGTGGCAATAATAAATAAAAACGGCAGATTGAATTCTTTCGGCTATATGACGCTGTGGTGCGGCAGTATATTCCTAAGTACAGTATTAATAAAGAAAATAGGCGTATTAAAAATACCGAAGGACGCTTATATGGTGCCTATAATGGTGTATGTTATAGCAGTGCTTATGAAACTTGTGTCAATGGGAGTAATTTAATTATGACGTTGCAGTGTTGTTGCGTAAAGCAATCTATTTTATAAAATCAATATGTTGCCGAAAAGCTGTTATTCAAGGAATGAATATATGAAATACGTTTTAAAAAAGCTTATATATGTATTAAAGGCCGTATCCACAATGGCTTTAATCATTGTTTATTGGCCGTGCATGATTTTATCGCTTACCAGTATACTGCTTGTTGCCGCCGACGATATAGTTTCCTTAGATATAATGCCGTGGATGATATGCCTTATGGTTTATATAGGATTTTTAATTAATTGGATAGGGATTGTAAAGGTACGTTTCCATTATGTAATCCCTATGTCTATACTGTTGGTGGCGGTTTTACTGAGGGGAATTTTAAGATATGGTTTCTAAAAAGGATTTTAAAAATCTCGATATAAAACGTATATTCAAATTGATTATATCCGTTATGCTGGCGTTTGCATATTTCTATATGCTGTATAAATCGATACCCCGCATTATAAGGAACTACGGATGCGTATACCCCTCGTTTTTGTTTATAACGCTTTGGTGCGGGAGTATTTTTTTAATTACCGTAATAATAAAGAAAATCGGCGTGCTGAAAATGCCGCCGCAGGACTATATAGTTCCGATACTGCTGTATACTATATCTGTCACAATGAAGCTTATCTGTATGGGTATTTTATAAATTGTGTTGCGTTACGCATTGAAAAACGTCTATATGCCGTCATTTTGTATTATAAATAAGTATGGATTTATTTTTAAAAGGGTTATGCCATATGAAAAACATAAATTACATGTATGTTAAGAGAATATATTCAATTATATATATTTTAAGGATAATTGCTACGGCGGCGCTTATGATTTTTTATATGATTCTTCTATTGGCGATAATTCCATCGGTAATTTTTTTTGCTTTCGATCTTGAGGCGGGAAAAGGAACGGCGGCAATGTTTTCGTGCCTTATGTTATATATAGGTTTCTTGATAAAATGGATAGGTATTATTAAAGTGCCGTTCCACTGCTTTTTTCCGATTTCAATATTGGTTTTTTGTATAATAATCTGTCCTTAATTAAAAAATAAGTATGGCCATGAATATTTTTGTGGGTCAAAAGGTGCGGTTATGAAATATAGGTATGCTTTTACTATAATGCGTAAATTTATATATTAACAATCATCCCTTAATTAATTGGGAAGTATATTTTTATACTAATTTAAAAAGAAAAGCCCCGCCGTGAAATATTCAGGGCGGGGCGCATTTTTAATAATCCTGCATTGGGTAAACCATATTTTCTTTTTTAATCGGTATTAGAACTTCATTTAAAAACTTCCTGCTTTCTATTTTTGTGATTTCAAGGTTGTGATCTAAATAATTTCCGCACATAAATGATTTTGCAGCCGGTATTTCTCCTTCGTATGAAACGATATATTCAAAACATCCTTTCACAGCTTCCAAAATATCTTCCGGTTCCAAATCTCCTATAAAAAGCAGATACATTCCTGTACGGCAGCCCATCGGCCCGACATAAAGCGTTTTTTCTTTCCATGTTTCGTTTCCCCTGAAATATATTGCCATCAAATGCTCTAAGGTATGCATAACGGAAGTATCCAGAACCATTTCCCTGTTAGGTTCTTTCATCCTTAAATCAAAACTTGTAACAACGCCGTTTCCTACTTTATCTTTACGGGAAACGTAAATCCCCCTCAGCAGTAAATCATGGTTAATTCCAAAACTTGTAACATCCATAGAACTTCACTCCGTTTTTGATTTTATTTTATATCCGTTAAGTATAAAAGTAAAGGGGAAATATAGCCGAGCCGTTACTTTATGCGGCGCCTTATAGCCGTTGCCGGGTTTATAAAAAAATACTCCGGTATATTGTATCCGCTTGCAAAGGCGGCGAAAAAAGATTTTATAAGCCGTTTGGTTATTAGTTTAATATTATAAGGAAATAATGCTGTTAAAATATAACGTCGACTAAAAATAAATCTTGCGTGCCGCAAATTTATAATTTAGATTTTTTATCTTCAAAAAATAAAAAACCATGTAAATAAATTTTACATGGTTTTAACTGTACGGAGAAGGAGGGATTTGAACCCTCGCGCCGCGTGAACGACCTACACCCTTAGCAGGGGCGCCTCTTCAGCCACTTGAGTACTTCTCCATCTCTTCTAAAGGCCTACTGCAAGAAATAGTCTATCACAATACGATAGGTTTGTCAAATGTTTTTTATAAATTTATATGCGGCACATAAAATTGGATGCCGCCGCTTCCAAATGGGAAATAAATACGTTCTGCTTTTGTATAAAAACGGCTTATTTATACACGATATTTAGTTTGACTTTACAGGAGCATACGCGGTTTTAACGGGCGTCAGCGGCGCAATAACTGTGTTAAAGCATCTTGCCTGTGTCCTGCGCCGGCGCGCCTTTACCTGCCCTTTCGCCTCTGGCGCACGTTAAAACTATTCGGCCTCGCAAAATTTTTTGCTGTTCAAGGCGCATGGGGATCATACGGCAAGCGTATGAAGCGCGTTAATACGGAAAATTTTTGCTTTTAGGCGTGTGCGCCCTTGTAAACCGAAGCTATAAAGAATGTATAAATATTGCTTTGGACAACTTTTGTATGCGGAAATTGGCATGCGCCAAAAGCCCGGCATTTAGCGGGACTTTTCGGTTAGCGTATGGTTCAGCGTCTGACGGTAAATATGCTTACGGCGTTATTAACATTTTTTATATCCGCAAAACTGTGTTTGCCGCCGTATTCCCCGTCAAGGGTCCAGCTTATTTTTTCGGCGCTTTTTATTGTGAGCGAATGGGTACGGAAATTGCAGAACTCGGGAGATGAAAAATCCTTCATCAATAGCCCTGTTATTATGGACTGAAGTTCTATGGGCGTTTCCGGAGCCTTAATGAAAACACATTCGAAAAGCCCGTCCGACATGTCGATATCTTCAAACCTGTATGTTTTAAGGCCTCCTACGTATGATGAATTTGAAACCATTCCGTATATAAAGCTGCCTTTTACCGTATCGCCGTCGTGCTCTATTTCCATTGAACAGCTTTTAATTGTCGGCAGGCGTTTTATGCCTTCAAGTATATACGCCATATGCCCGATGTAATTTTTTACGTTTTGCGGCGTGGCGTACGCAACGTCGGTAAATGCGCCGAAAGCCGCAATGTACACAAAACAGGAATCATTGAATTTGCCCACGTCAAATTTAATCGGCGCGCCTTCGATTATATTTTTAATCGCCGCCGAAGGGTTTTTAGGTATTTTAAGGCTGCTTGCAAAGTCGTTTGTGCTGCCTGACGGGATATAACCGATACACGGACGAACTTCCGCGGGAAGGCTTAACAGGCCGTTTATGCATTCGTTTAAAGTGCCGTCGCCGCCGCTTATAAGTATTTTTTTATACTGCCCGCCCGTTTCGCCGATAATTTTTTCCCCGTCGCCGTGTTTTGAAGTTGGGTATACCGTTACAATACAGCCGTTTTTTGTGAATACGTCTACTATTTGAAATATATGGTTTTTAATAGTTCCTTTTCCCGAGTTGGGATTAAATACAAAGAGGATTTTTTCTGGCATAAATTCGTTCCGTCCTAGTTTTATTTTATTGAAATTATACTATATATAAAGGGTTAAAAACAATATACCGTTTAAAATTTTATTATACAAACCCTCCAGTAATTTTCAAGGAGAATTTGAAGCGCATAGTGCATAATTTTTAAAAAAACGTAATATAAAACCTTTGTTTTATTGCATTTAAGATATATTTTATTCGCCGCATACCGTTTCATTTTCAGCTATAGTAACTGTAAGCTTTTGGTTTATAGCCGTTAAAAATTTTTAAAAAATTTTGATTTGCTATTGACCGTCTATCTAAAGCATGCTTTATAATCCTAACCATAAACAGGATATCGCATACTTGAAAAATAATTTTATCCTGTATTCAAAGAGAAGCAAAATAAAAGCTGATTTTTAAAGGAGGAAATGAAAATGGTAGGAGAGAAAGTAGTTCTTCACGCTATGATGAAAGGTAGCGACGGACATTATGTAGGCGGTTTAGTAAACGGTGCAAGAATCGTACACTTCTGGGGCGACGTTGGAACAGAATTAATGGTTCGCGTAGACGGCGACATCAGCCTTTTCCTTGGATATGAAGAAATCAACTTCACAGCTCCTGTTTATGTAGGCGATTTTATGGAATATGTAGGCTGGATTGAAAAAGTAGGCAATACATCATATACATGCAAATTTGAAGCTTACAAAGTTGCTACAATGTGCGACAGGACAGATATGGACATGACAGGCGTTGAGCACACAGCGGCTACAGCATGCGTACCTCCTGTACTTTGCGGAACAGCAACAGGCAGCCTTTACATAGCTAAAAAGGATCAGAGGGGCGAAACAGATCCTGCTTTCGTTCATGAACATGTGTCAAAGAAATAATTTTGTAAAGCATTTCGGTTAAAAAATCAGATTATTTTGATATAGGAGGAATAGATCATGGTAGGAGAAAAAGTAGTACATCATATAATGATGAAAGGTGCAGACGGACATTATGTTGGCGGCCTTGTAAACGGCGCAAGGATTGTTGATATGTGGGGCGACGTTGGAACAGAATTAATGGTTTATGTAGACGGCGACATCAGCCTTTTCCTCGGTTACAAAGACGTTCAGTTTACAGCTCCCGTTTATGTAGGCGATTTCATGGAATACCATGGCTGGATTGAAAAAGTAGGCAACTGCTCATACACATGCAAATTTGAGGCTTACAAAGTTGCTACAATGTGCGACAGGACAGGTATGGATATGACAGGCCTTGAACACACGGCAGCTACGGCATGCGTGCCTCCTGTACTTTGCGCTAAAGCAACAGGCAGCCTTTACATTGCTAAGAAAGACCAGAGGGGACCACAGAAAGAATCTTTCAAAGACGCTGTTCACCCAACAAAATAATTAAATTTTAAAATTTAGGTTCTAAACTTTATTTAAAAGTAAAGTTTAGAACCTTTTTATTTATCCGATAATGCCTCAATGATAAAATTCCCTTTTTTATTTTATATGGATTATAAAATTAATTAAGAATTATGTCAAAAAAGCCGCATTTCTTTATAATGCGTAATCATTTCTGAACTTATTCCTTGCCCTTTATATTTAATTCCCCATGTTCTTTTTCAAATTTTTCTATGCATTGGCGTATTAAAACATTAATCTGCCCGTTTGCAGAACGTCCTTCATATGCGGAAATAATATGCAGTTTGTGAAGGGTATTTTCATCAATTCTAATAGATAGATTTTTAATAGACATTTTTTCACCTCATTAAAATTATTATATATTTATTTTAGTACAATAATATGATAATATGTTTGAAATGAATGTATAAAATATCTAAAATATATTTTAAATAAATCTATTAAATGTTTAAATAAAACTTAATGAATGTTAGAAAGAGGGGGATATAATTAATGAAAAAAACTTATACATGTTCTTTTTTCGGGCATCGTGACTCGCCGGCGGAGATATACCAGCTGATACGGAAACAAATTGAACGGCTTATATTGGAAGAAAATACGCGTCTGTTTTATTTTAGGGGATACGGCAGGTTTGGCGCTATGGCGGCAAGGGCGGCAAATTCCCTTAAAAAAGAATACCCGTTTATAAAACTGATTTGCGTTATGCCTTATATAGAGCGTTTGGAAACCTACGATGAGTATATAGAAAATAATTTTGACGGGAGCCTTTATCCACATGGATTGGAGTTTGTCCACAGGAAATATGCAATATCCTTCCGCAACAGATGGATTGCCGATAATTCGGATTTTATGATTGCATATGTGAAGCATGAATACGGCGGTGCGTTTCAGGCTATGAAAATGGCGGCAAACAATGGCGCGCATGTTTTTAATATCGCATGTACAAAGTATGATATGGATTAATGCGATATAAAAATATAAGCCATAACCGCGCAAGAAAGCGTGGTATGGCTTGAATATACGGCAAATATTCAGCCATTAATTTTGAATAAGCATGTGTAGCTTCGGTTTACAAGGGCACACACGATTCTAACCGGCATCAGCGGCCCAATAGCCGCCTTAAGGCGGCTGGCTTATAGCTTGCTGTACCTGCGCATCTTTGCCTTGCTCTTATTCCGCGGCTGTCGGTTAAAGCTCTTAGACTTCATAAGGAAAAAATTTTTTGCTGTTCATGGCGCATATGCACAGGCAGAGCCTACGGCAAACGTGTGCAACGCCGAAATGCGGGATTTTGCCTTGTGGGGCGTGGGTTCCCTTGTAACCCGAAGCTGTAATACTTTAATATCTTACGATATTACGCTGTCTCTATTTTTCCAGCAAGTCCTCAATAACGGCGGCAATATGTTTTGTTTTTTCACCGTCGAGTTTTTTGATATTGGATATAAGCTTTGAAGTTTCAAAAGGATTTTCGATTGTATCGTCAAAAAACTCCTTTGGATGTATGCCAAAGTATTCGCAGATATAAAAAAATCCTGCCATAGACGGGAAGTTTTTCCTGTTTTCTATATTATTAATATAATTTTCGCTTTGGCCGAGGGATAGGCTCATATCTCTTGCCGATACGTTCTTTTGGTTCCTTAATTGGGTAAGCCTTTTATAAAATAAATCTTCTGAATCTTCTGATATCATATAACCACCCCTTTTTAGATGATTATAATTTGTATAATATATAATAATATTCGGTTTAAATATGTATTTAGATTGACATAGTATGTAAAACTGTGTACAATATGAAATAAACAGATAATAAATTAAAATAGCCGTAAATATCAGTAAGAGGTTTTATTTAATATGTCAATGTTTTTTGAAAGACTGAATTCATTAACAGAAGAAAAAGCTGTTTCCTCCGAACAACTTTCTTGTCTTACAGGAATCAGCCTTAATAGGATATGTAAATTAAAAAAAGGCACAGTATTACCAGATTTGGACGAGATTATTTTACTGTCGGATATTTTTGGAGTTACTGTTGATTATCTTGCCGGAAAAACGGAAATAAAAGGAAATAAACCGTCAAGCTATACTTTAGAATGTGAATTAACAGCATTAAGGAGCTTTTTGTTGTTGGCTGTGGAAATTATTGATAAATTTTTAGAACCTGAAAAAGAAAACGTCGGCGAATATAGGGGAAATTATTTCAGGTTAAAATAATTTATATAAGCTGATTAAATAATTTTTTAAAACAAATATATTATTGGAAAAAACAGATTGCAGGGGATCTTGTACAGTTAAATGTATAACCTGATTTCGCCCAACGCATTAATTAATCTCGTTCACACAATGCGGCGGAGACGAAACTGCTTCCAATATCTTGAAATAGATAAAAACGATAAAGAAATCTATATATCAAAAAGAGAGTAATTGTGCGGAAATTCCTATTTATCGAAAAGCCGCGAAACCGTTTGACGGCAGGATGAACGGCACATTTAATACGCCGCCGTTGACAGCCCATGCCGCCTTTGCCGGCAGATAATCAAGGCGGGAAAACCATAAAATAATTTGCCGCCGATTTTATTTTATGCGGCTGTCAGTTGGGGGCGTTTTGTCATGCGGTTTCGCATAGTATGAAGTATCGGTAACTTCATATACGCCTTATATAATAATATGCCGGGGTTTGCGCCTGCGGTTCCATGCCGTACAATGGCGGCCTGTTTTCACGACGCTTCAAAACCCTCGGCGGCAATGGCGTTTTGCAAAACAAATAACGCCGAAAGAGCGGATAACGCACTGCACTCCGCTTTGCAAGGTACAGGCCCCTTTGGAAATTCCAACGCAAAGCGGCGTTCGGCTATCGGAGGAGCCATAACGCCGCAATGCTGTCAACAGCCGGTTTCGACGGTCCTGCATCCTCGCAGCTCCGCTTAACAAACCGTCGGCATGCGGGACGCTTGCAGCCGGACATACGCCCTTGCAGGCTCAAATTCAGTATTTTTTACTTTTCCCGTATATTTCATTAACGGCGTTTTTAATATCTTCGCAGGACATAAGCGAAATACGGCGGCGTTTTTCACTTTCGCCGGCGTCGGGGCCGTATTCCCAGTCAATATATTTGTCGGCGCTGTATGTCATTGCGATCTCCAAAAGCCGCCGCGCTTCGCGGCCGTTTCCGAAATTGTCGGCCGGTATCCTTTCTTCGAAAAGCGGACGCAGTATATCCTGCCACCCTTTCTCAAGGCGGAAACTGTTCCTTTCCGCCAAAACTTCAAATATTGAGAGCATTTCGCTTATTGTGTAAGGCTCAAAATGCACTTTAAATGTTATCCTTGACGATATTCCGGGATTTTCTTCCATAAAGCGTTCCATTTTATTGTATTTTTCATTGGCGCTTGCGCCGTATCCGGCAAATATAATCATTTTGTCTTGGCTGTGTTCCTCAACTTCTATACACAGCTGTGCGAGAGCTTCCTGTGCAAAGCTGTCGGTCTTTTCCCCATAATTGTGGTTAACGAGGGAATATGCCTCGTCGATTATAATTATGTCGTTGTTTTCAAATATTTTGTGCACTTTATCGGCAGTTTGTCCGATATATCCCGCTTTAAGCTGGCTTCCAGTGACATAGGCCGTTTTTTCGCCGCAGAGTACGCCGCCTTCCTCCATCATTTTGGCAAAGTACCTTGCGGCCGTCGTTTTGCCTGTTCCAGGAGGGCCTATAAAGGCAAGAACTTTGTGTATCTGCTGGGTATACATTCCCAATTCATGGCGTTTTTTAACGTATTGGTAAACGCTGCCTAAACGGCATAAGGTGTTTTTCATTTTTTCCTGCCCTACCATTGTGCGGCATAAAAGCCCGTATGCCGCCGTACTTTTTGGGTGGACGCCAATAAAGCTTTTTTCCGCGGCCTTTTCTTTGGCCATAAGGAAACGGCCGAACCCGGCGTAATTTAACAGGAAAGAATATTCCGTTTCATTAAGGCGTTTCTTATATTTGCCGTTTTCGTTTTTGTATTCGTTTTCGCTTACAAGCCCCTCAAAAAGCAGGCGGTTTTCGTTGTATTTCTGATACGACGCGTCGTTTGCAAGGCGCACTTGGCTTAATCCCTGATTTTTAAACAAAGCGTAAATTTTGCTTATTATAATATTGCCCTCTTCTTCCGTTAAGCCGCTGTTGAACAGCGCGCTTTCAAAACATTTTTTTTCAAGGGCTTCAACTTTTTCTTCCGTCAATGGTTCCACCTCCGTATGTATTAAGTTTATACCTTTTTCATATAAATTACAATAATTATTAAAAGAAAACTATTATCTTTTTGTGCGCCGAAAAATTTAAGAAGTATATATTTGACTTACTTTATTTATAACCGTAAAATAAATATATAAAACAAATGAAAAGAGGAATTGCCATGGATATAACCAAAATTCTCTGCCGCGAACTCGGCATACGCGAAACGCAGGCCGAAAACGCCGTTAAGCTTATAGACGAAGGCAACACAATCCCGTTTATAGCAAGGTACAGGAAGGAACTTACAGGCTCCCTTGACGACCAAAAACTAAGGGAGCTTTACGACCGCCTTATGTATTTAAGGAACCTTGACGAAAAGCGTGAGCAGGTCAGGGAAAGCATAAACGAACAGGGGGCTTTGACCGATGAAATCGCGGCGGCTTTGGACGGCGCGCAGACTTTGACTGAAATTGACGATATATACCGTCCGTTCCGCCCGAAAAGGCGCACAAGGGCGACGATCGCACAGGAAAAGGGCCTTTCGCCCCTTGCGGATATAATATGGCTTCAGCTGGACAGAACTCCTGCAAACGAACTTGCCGAAAAATATATAAATGAAGAAAAAGGCGTTTTAACAGCCGAGGACGCGCTTCAGGGTGCGAAGGATATTATTGCCGAAAGGATAAGCGACGATCCTTCGATACGGAAGATCCTCAGGGAAGATATATATAAAACGGGAAAAATAACTTCAAAGGCCGTCGACGCCGGAGCCGAAAGCGTATATGAAACGTATTACGATTACAGCGAAAGCATAAAAACGACGGCAGGCCACAGGGTGCTTGCGTTAAACAGGGGGGAGAAAGAAAAATTTCTTTCGGTTAAAATCGAGGCCGATACGGAAAGACTGCTCCGCCGTATATGGCAGGAGATTATAATTGAAAAGAGCGCGTCAAGGGACATTATCGAAGAGGTTATAGAAGACAGCTACAAAAGGCTTATATTCCCTTCGGTGGAAAGGGAAATCCGAAACGCCCTGACGGAAAAGGCCGAGGAAAGCGCAATATCCGTTTTCGGGCGTAACCTCAAACAACTGCTTTTGCAGCCGCCTGTTAAAGATAAAAATGTGCTTGCAATAGATCCGGCTTTCAGGACGGGGTGTAAAATCGCCGTTTTGGATCAGACGGGAAAGCCGCTTGAAACAGGCGTTATATACCCCACGGCGCCGCACAATAAAACGGAAGAAGCGGAAAGAAAGCTTATACCACTGATCGAGAAATATTCTGTAGACATAATAGCCATAGGAAACGGCACGGCAAGCAGGGAAACGGAAAAATTTGTTTCGGACATGTTAAAAAAAGTGGAGCGGGAGGTTTACTATATAATCGTAAATGAAGCGGGGGCGTCGGTGTACAGCGCAAGCAAGCTGGCCGCCGAGGAGTTTCCGGAATACGACGTTTCTTTAAGAAGCGCCGTTTCCATAGGACGCCGCCTTCAGGACCCGTTGGCGGAGCTTGTGAAAATTGAACCCAAGGCTATAGGCGTCGGCCAATACCAGCACGATATGAACCAGAAAAACCTTTCCGAAACGCTTGGCGGCGTAGTGGAGGAATGTGTTAATAACGTAGGGGCGGATCTGAATACGGCTTCCCCGTCGCTTTTAAGTTATATTGCGGGCATAACCCCCGCCGTGAGCAGGAATATTGAAAAATACCGCCTTGAAAACGGAAAGTTCAAATCAAGGAAGGAGCTTTTAAAAGTTCCTAAGCTAGGCCCCAAAGCCTTTGAACAATGCGCGGGGTTTTTGCGGATACCCGAAAGCGGCAACCCGCTGGACGCTACAGGCGTGCATCCTGAAAGCTACGGAGCGGCGGAAAAACTGCTTGACGAAACAGGCTACGGCCTTGAGGATGTGCGCGGCGGCATAAACGGATTGGGGAATGTAATAAAAGATAAAAAAGAAATGGCGGAAAAAATAGGCGTCGGCCTTCCCACACTGAACGACATCATAAAGGAGCTTGAAAAGCCGGGAAGGGATATAAGGGAGGAAATGCCGAAGCCCGTTTTGAGGAGCGACGTTTTAAGCATTGAAGATTTAACGCCGGGAATGATACTGAAAGGCACCGTAAGGAACGTTATAGATTTCGGGGCCTTTGTCGATATAGGCGTACATCAGGACGGACTTGTCCATATTTCGCAGATAAGCGGAAAATATATAAAACATCCTTTAGAGGCCCTTTCCATAGGGGACATAGTTACGGTAAAAATAATTTCCGTAGACGCCGCAAAAAAAAGGATTTCGCTTACAATGAAGGATGTTAAATGAAAAGCGTATGTAAGGAGAAAAACAGCTTCGACAGCTTCGGAAAAAATAATTTTTTCGGAGAAAATACGCGCGTCTGCGGCATAGGTTTGCGAATAAAAAAGCCGATGCGGGATTATGCGTAAAACCGGGAAAGAGCCGTGAAAAATACACGACGGCGTTTATTCCCATAAAATGAATAATAACGTCGTTAAGGGGCTTTTTATAAATTTGCGCGTCTATTGCGCCGCCTGAAATTTTAAAATATTATATATGCACGGCGGAAAGATTAAGAGCATGAAGGCTGTTTTAACAAAAATGATTGTTCTGCCTGTCGGCTATAAAGAGGCAAAGCGGCATATTCCGTAAAATAAGGCTTCTCTTGCGGCAGCGCCGAAATTGCCGACTTTTATGGGAACGAATCCGTAGGAAGGCAAAGAGAGGAGTATATTCCTGAATAAAATTCGTAAACTTGGAGAATGAACAGGGAGAAAACCTCTGAAAGAAAGCGGATTTTGAAGTAAAATTGAATACCCGCCAAATAAACCGAGAGAGTCGCTGAGAGAAAGCGGATTTTAAAGTAAAATTGAATACCCGGCAAGTGAACCGAGAGAATCATTGAGGGAAAGCAAATTTTAAAGCAAAATTGAATACCCGGCAAGTGAACCGAGAGAATCGCTGAAGGAAAGCGTATTTTGAAGCAAAATTGAATACCAGGCAAGTGAACCGAGAGAGTCGCTGAGAGAAAAAGGATTTTAAAGCAAAATTTAATACTCGGCAAATAAGCCGAAAAAATCCGCTGTGCGCATGGTTTTTCCAAGAAAAATCAATTGGATTTACAGGGCGGGCATGCCATTGTACGGGAAAACGGGAATTTTTCAACCGATAGCTGAAAATTATCGTAAATGCGGCAACTTTCACATTTTTGAGAACTTACGTCTGCTAAAAAACCGGATGCTTTAAATCATCCGGTTTTATTTATACGTTTATTTTAAGCACCCGGCAGGTTCAAAAACCTCGAGATCCTGAGTTTTTATTTCTTCCAATTCCCTGCTGCACTTTAAAGCGGCGTCGTATTTTTCCGTCATTTTATATGGATTGTACGACTGTTTCGCTTTTCTGAGGCCTTCAAGGCCCATATCTTCTTCCCTGTTTATATACGTCGTATCGGCGCAGTTGGCCTCGGCATATTTCTGGTTTATGAGAGGATAAAGCCCGTCTATGTCCTTTGCCGCCTTTTCTATGTGTATTTGGCTCATATGCGGAAGCGTTTTTTCGCCTACAGTAAACGCCTTAATAACCCCGCCTATACGAATTGCTCCGCCCGTAAGGCCTAGATCCTCAAGGTTTAAAAGCGCGCGTTCCACCGACGACCTTTCGTCGTACTGCGTAATGGTTATTTCCTTGTGATCCATGCACCATTCGTCATACACCGCCATACATTCCTCATAGTGGCCTTTGGTAAGGTTTTCATATACAAAGTCGGGGTGTTCCCTGAGGAGCTTGTTTATATGGTTCCTTTTGCCGTGGAGCTTTTTGCCTTTAAGGGTTATAAGGCTTTCGCTCAGATATATATAGTCAAAATTTTTCCTGTTGGGCACAAGCTCAAGCTCGGGGCACGCCTTTCTCATCATTTCGTCAAAAGGCGCGGCAACCGAACGGAATACAGGCTTAATGCCGTTGTTTTTCATGTATTCGCAAGCGTCCAAAAGGGCTTTCCTGTAATCCGTTTTTTCATCTTTCGGAAACGGAGGCCAAAAAAATGTGTCCTCGCCCGCAAAGTCAAGCTTAATATAAAGACAGCCGTCGCCTTCGGCATACTGTATTTTGCCGTCGCAGCCCCATATATACATATGCGCGAAGCTGAATTCCGCATTTTCGCAGTTCCACTGTTTTATATAGCCGTTGATTAATTCCTCACTGCTTAACGTTATATCTTTAAAATCTAAATTCACTGAAATTTCCTCCTTGTTAATCTTTCCCGCCGTTTTCAGGCTCCATACGGCGCGCGGACAAAACGCCGCCAAATCGCGCCGGACTGTATAAAAGGAAAGCGCGCCCGCCCGTTTAAGAAAACGGCTTGAAAAAATACCGCTGAAAATCCGCGCATATGCCGTAACCGGATTGAAAACCGTCTTATGCCCCGACGCTTAAATTATACGCCGCAAGACAGCCCGAAAAAACGGACGATACCGTCGAAAATCCGTATTTAAAGCACAGAAGCCACGCGTATAACCGAAAACCGAATCCGAAAACTTCGGTTTAACGGCGCGTTTACTCCGCAAATTCACGGGATTTGCCGAAAACGGCTGAATTTTACCGCGGATTTTAATATTCGTCTACTATATGGCAGACCTGTTTCGGCAAAAGGACGTCAAGCGCCTGCGCTTCTTCCCTTATGTATACGCGGGCTTTGCCTTCTTCCTCAAGCTCCTTTATGCTCCTGTAGCCTGTAATCCATTGGGTAAGGTTGCCGGCGCTCATTGATACGGCCGGTTTCCTGTCGGTTCTTTCTCCTTTAAGATTAAATATGCCGTTGTTTCCGGCAACAATTTCATCTTTAATTTCAACGGCATACGGAAGGCCCATGCCAACGGCTTTTAAAAGTTTTTCGGCATTTGCAAGGCCCAGTACGTTGCGTGGGCCGACGGTAACCTTTCCCAGAGACGAAAAGCTTTTTGTGTCGGGCGGGAGTTTTATTTTAACGCTTTTCCCCGTTCCCAAATATATAAGGGAATCCACAAGGCGCTGTTCCGTTTCGGGTGTTAAAGCCATTATTTCCTCGCCGTAAAGCATGTCGGGCGTGTCGTAATAAACGGCATATCCGGCAACGGCGCCGTTTTCGCAAATGGAAATGCATTTGCCGCCGTCGCTTAAATAATCGTCGGCTTTAAGCCTGAAATCCATGTAGCTTCTGGAGATGATGCCGGAATACTTTTCGGCGGCTTTTGCGTAGCACGGCAAAAGCGGGGAAACGCTTCCTTTTAAATCAAATTCGTCAAATTCGGGCCTGTTTGCCGCTTCGGCCCTTTCAATCTCGACAAACGCCGTATCGCTTACCGGAAAATGGCCGACGTTGAAATATGTGCGCAGTACCGCCGGGCTGTGGGCGCATAAAACAATTCCCATATCCCTAACCATATTCATATATCCCGTGTATATTTCTTTCATATAACCGCGTTTTTTGTAATCCGGATGGGTGCATGCCCCAACCATTATGGAGCAGTTTAAAACAGCCCCTCGTATTTTAATATGGCACGGTATGCTTTGAGCTTCCGAAACAATACCTCCGTCCTCTTCAATGCAGATAGAGTAGTCCGGCACAAAACGGTTTGCAAAAAACCAATCCCTGAAATTTTGGGAATCAGTAAAACTTAAATCCCAAAGTTTTTTAAATCCTTCTTTATCGTCAATCGACGCGCGTCTTATCATTTTCATATTCCGCCACCTCTTAAAGCTTTATTTTACCACAATCCGAACCTTTTTTATACGGGCAAAGGTAATAATCAATTTATTGTAAAAACATTCCGTTGGTGCAGATTTACTATAATATATGCGTTAACTTATCGATAATCATTATCATTTAATACAAAATATAATAAACCCTTTTTACGGCATTGTAAAGGATATTTATGTAATTTTGTAAATATAATAAAAAGTTTAAGTTTTCCGTAATTTAAAAACGGCATAATTGGATTGCGGCACGTTTTTATATTGATTTTTTCGGCTTAATTGATATAATCATACCAACATGGTAAGAAAGGGCGGTATTTATGGGGGAAAACGGGAAACGGAAAAACGCACTGATCTGCATGGTTGCATGCGGCCTGTGCTGGAGCACTTCAAGTTTAATGATAAAGCTGTGCCCCTGGGGCAGTTTCCATGTGGCGGCGGCAAGAGGCCTGCTTGCGGGGCTGTTCCTTTTGGGATACATATATTTTGTGCGCCGCAAAAAGTTTGTGTTCACAAAAACGGCGGCTTTCGTTTCGGTTTTTGTATGTTTTAAATATATAGGATTTATTACGGCAAATAAGCTTGCCGCCGGAGCGAACTGCGCGGCGATACTTCAGGCAAGTTCCGTATTTGTGCTTTTGGCTGGATGTATAATCGACAAAAAGCTGCCGAGAGGGAGGGATGTGGCCGTTATAGCCGCCGTTGCGGCAGGCATTGTGCTTTTCTTTTACGGGCAGTTTGACATTTCGTCCGTAAAGGGGAACTTAGCGGCGCTTTTGTCGGCGTTCTGCACCGCCGTTATGTTTTACGGTTCGGGAAGATTCGACACGGTTGAAGAAAATTTAAGCGCGATAATTATGGGAAATTTTCTTTCCGCCGCCTTGTCGCTTGCTTTCCTTGGAGGAACGCCTTTCGAGATTACGCCGAGAGCCGTTTGTGCGATTTTGTTCCTTGCGTTTATACAACAGGGCGTTTCATTTATACTTTATACGAACGCCGTTAGGGTTATAAGCCCGTTTTCATGCGCCGTTATAGGCGCGATAGAACCTGTTTTAAGCCCGTTTTTATGTTTCTTTTTCCTTGGGGAAACGCCTTCAAGGTTTGCGGCGGCGGGAGCAGTCGTAATTATAGGGTCCGTCACGGCATGGAGCCTTTCAAATTTTGCGCCCGACGATAAAGCGGAAAACGAAAAAACAAGCTTTTAATATTCAACCTTAGCTGATATACTGTAAAAAATGCGTTTTATATATTTAAGGAAGAAGGGAAGCCCCTTGAAAAATTACGGCAAATATTACACCATAGGCGAAATAAGCGATATGTGTGAAGTGCCTATCAAAACTCTCAGATATTACGATGAAATAGGCCTCCTTGTGCCGTCAATGCGAAGCCGGGAAACAAATTACCGTTATTACGGCAGCGAACAGACGCTTACTTTATTTATAATAAAAAAATTAAAATCCTTTGGTTTTTCCCTTGACGAAATTAAGACTATGGTTTACAGCAGCGATGTAAAAACCGTTACGGGCCATTTAAGGGAAAGGACGGCGGTTATAAGGAATAAGATCGAAAGCCTTAACAACATACAGGGCGAGCTTAATTCTATGCTTGAAAGGCTTGAAAAAGGCAGTTCGTTTATACAGTGTTTCGACGGGGGCGGCGAGCCCGGTAAAAAAATCGAGTTTGACGACGGCGACGTTTCCGTGGAGGAAATACCGCGCTATAACTGCATATACACAAGAGAAATACAGAAAAATTACGACAACGCCGGCGTTACCATACCTCGGTGGTTTGAACTTTTTGATATTGTTAAAAAATTGAAGCTGAATTCCATAGGAGTTGTGCTCTGCACATATCATAACGAGCCGTTAGGGCAGTTTGTAAATAAGGAATGCGACCTTGAAATCAGTATACCGGTATACGGCGCTGTAAATTCGCCTTACTATAAAGTCGGCGGCGGATATAAGGCCGTCACGGCTTTCCATCGCGGCAGCCACGCGACGCTTATAACCACTCATATTAAAATGATTAAATGGATTAACAACCGTAAAATGGAAATAAACGGCCCTATTTCGGAGGAATATATCATTTCTCCCGTAGATGTGACGAATGAAAACGATTTTGTTACGAAAATCATAATTCCCGTCGCATAATGAAATTTTAAGAGAATTTTAAGTGAAACGCCGGCGTTTAAATGATATAATGCGTTTAAGTGAATGCCGCGGGCGGATTTTTAAATTATATACTGCGGCGCGCCGTTTTTAAAAAGGCGCGATTCGGCAGAAAAAATATGTGGAGATGAAAAAATGGACGAAAAAGAACTTTTTAACTCCGGCAGTGAAAACGGCAGACGTATACCTCCGCCGGCGGGAAAGCCGGACGGCGGCGGTATAAACGGGCGTACCGATAATTCCAACGATGTATTTACGGGGGCAACGCATACGGATCAACCGCCGAAAAATGTAAGCTATAACACAAATTATAATACAAATTATTATAAAAGCGGCCGAAAAGGCTGTCTTTTCTGGGGCCTTGCAATACTTGCGGCGTTTATAACGCTGAACAGTTTTTTCTTTTTCGGCATAGTTTCCGTGTTTTCTTCCGAAAATTCTTATGAATACGAGGAAACCTTATCAACGGATTATGTGGAAATACTCAGGATTGAAGGAACTATAGCCCGCGGCAATGTAAACGGTTACGGCGCCCCTGTGGGATACCAGCACGACTGGATGCTTAATAAGATAGATTATCTCATAAGCGACAGCTATAATAAGGGCATTATACTTTATATAGATTCGGGCGGCGGCGGCACATATGAAAGCGATGAGATGTACCTTGCCTTAAAACGTTATAAAGAAGAAACCGGACGGCCTATATATGCCTATTACGGGCCGACAGCCGCATCCGGGGCGGTTTATATTTCCATGGCGGCCGACGAGATATATGCAAACCGTATGTCGATGCTTGGTTCCATAGGAGTGAGGATGACATACTACAACACTAAAGAACTTATGGATAAGCTCGGCGTTAAGGAAATTTCCATAACAAGCGGCCGAAATAAAACGATGATGAGTTCCATGGAAGAACTGACCGACGAACAAAGGGCAATACTTCAGAAATCCGTTGACGAAAGCTTTGAATACTTTGTGCAGGTTGTTTCGGAAGGCCGCGGCATACCCGCCGACAGGGTGCGTGAATTTGCTGACGGAAGGATATACACGCCGAAGGAAGCAATTGAACTCGGCCTTATAGACGGAATTATGGATTACGATTCTTTTATTGAAGAAATGTACTATAAAGATGAGTTTTCAGGATGTATGCTTTATGAGGATACGTATACGGATACGTCCATATGGGGGCTTCTGTTTTCAAAGATACGGGATGCCGGTGCGGCAAATTCCGAAATAGGAGTTTTAAAAGAACTTTTAAACAAATCGGAGCTTCCCGAAACCGCATTTGAATAGGTATGATAAAAACAAAAGAACGCCGCTTTATGTTGGCGTTTATAAAACGGTATCAGAAACATTTTTGCCTGATTCCTAATATTTGTTCCTATTTATATTTATTAAATTCTGCCGATAAAATAAATATAATGGCAAGAAAAAAGAATCCAGAACAGATAGTAGACGGTGGAAATGGATATATTAAATAACGTTAATTTGGCAAAAGCGTCCGGCGGCGCTGTCGAAAGTTATACGAAATGCCATGAAAAAACCAGTGGAAATTAACGGTTCCATTAAAAGAGAAAATTGTTGAATCATCCAAGAAGGACGCGAAAAGCAATATATATATATGGGAAAAGAGTTTATGGCTTTGAGGCGGTCGGAAGTTAACAAGGCTGCGCCCGACAGAGCCTCTTTAATCGCAAAATTCAGCCAATCTGCGGGTTATAACAGCGTTGATAATATGAAAAGGATACAAGAGGCGGATGAAAAGCGGCTGTGTATTTTATTCGGAATACCATATAAAGCTGAATTTCAGGGAGAAGGCGGCGGCTCGGCAGTTCATGTTTACAATGATAAAGGCGAGGAAGCGCTTACATATACGCAAGGAGTTGGATGGCATGCTAAAGAAACAAAAGCGGAAACAAGGGTACATTCAGCTTTAAAATCCGTATATTATGAAGCGTTTACAGACGCAAGGAAATCATTGGACATGGAAGCAAATACGGAATCCGCAAATGAAAATATTGTAGGACAAAGGAAATTTGACACGAAAGCATAAATATAAAAAAGACGGGAAAAAGCAGTCGCTCTTTACCCGTCTTTTTTGTTCTGTGTATGCAGTTTGCCATAGTTCCGTTCGGCGGCCGATGACGTTTTATGAATATCCGCCTTTACGGCTTCCGTTCTTAACGCATGTCTGCCCGGCCGGCGGCAGAACGGAAGCCGTTTAACATATATTAAAAATATGTCTCGAGAATATGTGAAATTTGGGCGTATTTTTTATGACGTTTTCCGTTTTTTTACTGTTATACGCCCCCTTTTGGAATTTTCGGCCGGGCAACAGCGGCCTCTGATAATTGTCCATATTATTGTATGCTCCCGCAAATAAAAGGTATTCATGTGCAATTTATGTTGACACATGCAAAATGAATTATTACAATAAATTGAATGGAGAGAATATTTAAAGCATATGCGGGGAGAAAAAAATGACT
Source organism: Anaerotignum faecicola (assembly GCA_024460105.1). Classification (NCBI taxonomy): domain Bacteria; kingdom Bacillati; phylum Bacillota; class Clostridia; order Lachnospirales; family Anaerotignaceae; genus Anaerotignum; species Anaerotignum faecicola. The sequence goes on along the minus strand of JANFXS010000004.1, from coordinate 101,957 downwards.
CTTGATAAACTTAAAATAGGAAAAACTGCCGTAATAAAGGCTGTTAACGGAAGCGGCGCTTTAAGGAGGAGGCTCCTTGATATGGGGCTTACGCCGCATACGAAAATAATGGTGCGGAAAGTTGCCCCAATGGGGGACCCCATAGAACTGTATCTGCGGGGATATGAACTGACAATAAGGCTTGACGACGCCAAAAATATAGAATTGGAGGAGGAAGGCCTATGATTTTTGCTTTAGGAGGCAACCAGAACAGCGGGAAAACGACGCTTTTTAACCAGCTTACGGGCTCAAACCAGCATGTCGGCAATTTCCCGGGGGTAACGGTTGATAAAAAGGAAGGAGTAATCCGCGGCACAAACGCGTCTGTAGTGGATCTTCCCGGTATATATTCGCTTTCGCCTTACACAAGCGAGGAGATTGTTACAAGGGATTTCCTTTTGAACGAAAAACCGGATTGTATTATAAATATCGTGGACGCCACAAACATCGAAAGGAACCTTTACCTTTCCCTCCAGCTTATGGAACTTAACATACCTATGGTTATGGCTCTTAACATGATGGACGAAGTAAGGGCGAACGGCAATTCAATAGATATTATAAAGCTCCAAGCCCTGCTCGGCATACCGATTGTGCCTATATCTGCCGTGCGCAATGAAGGCGTTGGGGAGCTTATCGAAACTGTCATGTCAACGGCGGCTTTAAGGACAAAGCCCCAGAAAAAGGACTTCTGTTCCGGGGCTGTACATAGGACGATACACGGCATATCCCACTTAATAGAAGATCATGCCGAACGGGCGCATGTGCCGCCGCGTTTTGCCGCCACAAAGGTAATAGAGGGCGACGCGCCTATGACGGAACTTTTAAACCTTACCGAAAATGAAAAAGATATGATTGAGCACAACGTGCATGAAATGGAAGAGGAGCTTAATACCGACAGGGAAGCGGCTTTGGCCGATATGCGCTATACTTTTATAGAGGACGTATGCTCGAAAACGGTTGTTAAAAAAGGCGAGAGCAAGGCGCATTTAAGGAGCCTCAAAATAGACAGCGTGCTGACAAATAAGTATCTGGCCATACCTATATTTTTAGGCATAATGCTTCTTATGTTTTACCTTACGTTCGGCGTTATAGGGGCTTTTTTAAGCGATCTGCTTTCCGTGGGGATAGACGCGGCTACGGCGGCCGCCGACAGCGCCCTTACGGCTTACGGCATAAACCCCGTCGTACATTCCCTTATAATTGACGGCGTATTTGCAGGGGTTGGAAGCGTTTTAAGCTTCCTTCCCATAATAGTTACGCTCTTTTTCTTCCTGTCAATGCTGGAGGACAGCGGGTATATGGCAAGGGTTGCGTTTGTGATGGATAAGCTTTTAAGGAAAATAGGCCTTTCGGGAAGGAGCTTTGTGCCCATGATAATAGGTTTCGGCTGTTCCGTGCCCGCTATTATGGCTACGAGGACATTGGCAAGCGAGAGGGATCGTAAAATGACGATACTTTTAACGCCGTTTATGAGCTGCAGTGCAAAACTTCCGATATATGCAATGTTTACGGCCGCGTTTTTTCCGAATAATAAGCCTCTTATAATGATCTGCCTTTATGTGCTTGGCATATTTACGGGGATACTAAGCGGCCTGTTTCTGAAAACGGCCGTTTTCCGCGGGAATCCGGTGCCTTTTGTTATGGAGCTTCCAAACTACAGGCTTCCGGGGCTTAAAAGCGTTGTTATGCTTATGTGGGATAAGGCGAAGGATTTCTTAACCAGGGCTTTTACAATCATATTTATAGCTACAATATTAATATGGTTTTTGCAGACGTTTGATACCCGCTTTAATATCGTAACGGAAAGCGGGGACAGCATGCTTGCGCAAATCGGCGTTTTGCTTTCGCCGGTGTTCAAGCCGCTCGGTTTCAGCGACTGGCGCAGCGTTACGGCGCTTATAACCGGATTTTCGGCTAAAGAGGCCGTAGTAAGCACAATGGCGGTTCTTACAGGCAGCAGTATAAACAGTCTTCCGCAAGTTCTCGGGCAGATGTTTACGCCGTTGGAAGCAGTTTCGTTTTTAACGTTTACGCTTCTGTATACTCCGTGCGTTGCGGCTATAAGCGCCGTGCGGCGCGAGATGGGTAGCGGCTTGTCGGCGTTGGTTGTTGTTTTTTACCAGTTGGCCGTTGCATGGGTAATGGCTTTTATAGTATATAATGTCGGGCTTTTGATATTTTAGCCGTATAAGCCGGGACGTAAGATGTGCGCCGCATTCTCCTGCCGATAATCTGTTCCATACCGTTCTGCCGATAAGCGGCGGAAACTATGGCGGCGCGAAGGCGCATTTGGAAACTTTCGGCCGGCATATATCTTCGCGGCGTTTTTACAGAGTAACGGCAGGAATACGGCCTTTGACAGGAGGATTGTAATGGGCGGGCTTAATATATTGGACTTTATTTTGTTGGGAATAGTTTTAATCATAGTTTTGATTTCGATACGCAAAATGAAAAAAAATGCGGGCGGCGGCTGTTCGGGATGTTCCGGCTGCGGCATTTCAGACTGCCCCGGGCGAAAAAAAGACAAACGGGATTGACTGCATATTTGATCCGTGTGCCGCCGCTTGACGTGATGCGCGGTTATATAACGGCTATATGCGTAAGATGCAAATTATATGCCCTGTAAATGCGTGATCAGGAAATAAAATATTCAAAGACGGAAAAGGCCGTTTCCAAAAATTTTAATGGAAACGGCTTTTTTGGTTCGGGTTTCTTAAGCAACGCCAAAGCCCGGTTGTATGTCGGGCGGCGGCCGACTCCGGAAAATTTTGTTTTTGGACAGCCGGCTTAATCGTGCGGAGGATAAACGCCGTACCGCCGTACCGCATGCTCATATTTTATTTTTTATAAACGGAAAGTTACGCTATCCTCTTTTAGCTTAAAGCATAAACTTATTATCCTATTTTTCCGGCAAAAAGTTATACGCTTATATTTTATCCAACATTTCCTATTCCGTAACGCCCTTGTTAAGTTTAATATTGCCGCTGTTTTTTGCGGAGCCTTCCTCAAGGTCGATAACTTCTTCAACTTCCCCTTCGTTCCGCGCTTCTTCGTCAAGCTTGTCGAGCATCATTTTTCTCTTTTCCTGGCTCATCTTAAACATTCCTATTCCGGTAACGGCAAGTATTATGGCCGCTATTGGGTTAAGCCAGCAGTTAAGGGCATATTTGCAGTATCCGCCCACTCCGTAAGCCGCCACGCCGAAAAGGCCTATATAGTAAGCGCCGGAAGCCGACCATGGAACAAGCGGCGTCGTCATGGTTCCTACGTCCTCAAGGGTACGCGAAAGGACTTTAGGGTCAAGGCCCTGTTCAAAGTATTCCCTTTTGTAAATCTCGGATACTATAATGTGCGCGGGGTATGACGAACCGGCGCAGCTCATTATAACAAAATCCGTCGCCAATGTCGACGTAATAAGCCTTACCCTCCTGCCGCGGCAGAAATTGAGGACAGGCGAGAAAGCCGTTTGAAGGAACCCTGCCGCGCTCATGATAGCGGCAAGTACGAAACCGCAGCAAACCGTAATGTTAGTGCCCGCCATACTGGTCATGCCGCCCCTTTGTACAATAGAAAGGGTAGAGCTTGACAATACGGACGCATCTTCAAAACCGAGGTATGAAACCTTCATTCCGTTTGTAGCGGCGTTCAATACGTCGGCAATATCCGCCTTCTGGTAAAAAATTGCGACAAACACGGCGGCAAAAGTGGCTATGCAGAGAGACGGCATATTTCCCCACTTTAAAATCGAACCTAAAAATATAAGTATAAAAGGTATAAGCACAATAGGGCCAAACTTGAACATGCTTGACAATTCCCTGCTTACAGTAACGGCCACTTCGGGAAGCTCCGCGCCGCCCGGCATGCTCCTGCCGCATATAAAGAAGAATACGGCACAGATTACAGCTGTCGGCGCCGTTGTGTAAAGCATTGAGTAGATATGTTCATAAACGGTTGTCCCGGCGCATAAAGGCGCAAGTATCGTAGTTTCGCTGATAGGCGAAAGTTTATCTCCGAAAATAGCCCCGCTGACTATGGCCGCTACAAGCAGCGCCGGATCGGCTCCCATTCCAAGGCCGGCGCCGAACATTGCAAGGCCTATTGTTCCGGCCGTTGTCCAGCTTGTGCCGGTTACTAACGAAAAGATACAGCATGATATAAACGACCATAAATATATCTGGTTTGGATTTATAATTTTAAATATAAGGTAAATTAAATACGGTATCGTACCGCAGTATATACATGCGGCTATTGTCCCGCCGACAAGAAAATTCATAAGTATTATTACGGTAACGGACTTGAACTTCTCAACGATAGCGTTTTGCAGCTGTTCCCATTTCCATCCGCACCTGAAAGCCATAAAAACAAATATAAACGACGCCAGCATAAGTATCGGGTTGATTGGTAAGCCATAGCCTATAAAGCCGACGGCGATAAGCCCGATAAGTATAATAAGGGCCAGCAGCGATTCAGCAAAAGTGGGCGCCCTCTTAACTTTTTCGCGTTTGTTTTTGCTGTCGGAGACGGATTTGGAATTAAAAAATTTTGCCATATAATTATTACTCCTCTCATGGACGTTGTTAAAACAGGCTTAAATCGTTAAACTGTTTCCGGCCGATGAAACTGTTTAAATAATTTTTATGTACGCTTGCCTTAAAGATCTTTACATTACTTTAATACAGAACTAAAGTGAGTTCAATTGCAAGTTGCACAAGATTTGTTGTGCATTTGAAAAAAATATATGTTTTTTATCGCCATAAAGTATTTTAAAAAAATCCGTTAATATAATTTTTACTAATTTATTTACAATTAATTATTATTTTTAGGCTAATATACCATAACAGCCGACTCTGTTTGCATATGCGGAAGAATCCGGAAGCCATGTTACGGTATGTTCGGAAAAGTTTGCAAGATATGCGGACGGGGTTAGGATTGCGGCGGTTAAACGGGATTTTCCTTGAAAATAAAGAAAATTCCGATATTTTTTTGAAATAATTAAAAGAACGGCTGGATTTTGAAAGCGCGTTTATGTTTGTTTATTGATTTATTGCTTCAGTTTACAAGTCCACTCACGGTTTTAACGGGCTTTAGCGGCGCAATAGCCGTGTTAAATCCGCTTGCCGTAGGAATCTGCTGCGCCTGCTGGCCTTTTTATTGTGTGGCGTGTACACCATGGTAAACTGAAGCTAAATTCAATGGACGTACCACTTTGAGGGTCGGCCAAAATTCCGGATTAGCGCAGAACATGAAAATTGCGGCCTGTAAAAACAGTATCGCATATAGTTTTTTCATTTTATACCTTCAATAATAAATATACAATTATAGTTTACATGATATTTTGAAAAATATTTAAATAACATTTAATATAAAAATGGTATATTTATTATTCATAAATAATGTTTCAGTGAAACATTAAAATTTGTTAATTGTGATACTTTAATAAATTAAATACAACATTTATGACAGTTTTTATAAATATAATTTATTAATAGATAACAAAAAACTTTATAATTTATATAAATACACTATAGATACTTTCCAAATTATGATATATATTATACGTAATTTAAAATATATTTTAAATTGTATCTTTGCTTAGCAAATTGTTAATGTTTCACATGAAACATTTTAAACGCATGAAACAGGCGTATATATTAAATAATTCATAAAATACCCCAACGGCATTGATTTTTGGGGAATATGTGGTAAAATAAACCTATATGCGCAAAAGGCGGTTAGATAAAGGAGCGGTAAAATTGGGCAAAGTAAGGGTTATAGCAGTAACAAATCAAAAAGGCGGCGTAGGGAAAACCACAACCGCAATCAACCTTTCAGCCTGTCTGGCCGAAAACGGGAAAAAAGTCCTTATAATAGACGCCGATCCTCAGGGAAACAGTACAAGCGGCCTCGGCCTTGAAAAAAACAGCTTGGAAGCCACCGTATATAATATGTTTCTCGGCGAAATAGGAATAGAGGATATAATAACGCCGTCATGCGCTGAAAATCTTTGGGTGCTTCCTTCCAATATGGAACTTGCGGGTGCTGAAATAGAACTTATAGGCAACGAAAAAAGGGAATTTATACTAAGAAACGAACTTGAAAAAATTAAAAACAATTATGACTATATTATAATAGACTGCCCGCCCAGCCTTAACATAATAACCGTTAACGCGCTTTCGGCAGCGGATACGGTGCTTGTGCCGATACAGTGCGAATATTTCGCCCTTGAAGGTTTGGAACAGCTGCTTCATACGATAGGGCTTGTCAAACAGCGTCTTAATCCGCATTTGGAGCTCGAAGGCGTGGTTTTTACAATGTATGATTCCAGAACGAACCTTTCTCTTGAGGTTGTGGAAGAGGTTAAAAGAAGTTTGGGGCCGGAAGTATACAGGACCATTATACCGCGCAACATACGTTTGGGCGAAGCTCCAAGCCATGGGCTTCCCATAACAATGTATGCGGATAAATCAAAAGGAGCGGAAAGCTACAGGCTTTTGGCTGAAGAAGTTATGGAAAAGGAGTGGAAATGAATTGGCTGTTAAGAAAAGTGCGCTCGGCTCTAAAGGCCGCGGGCTTAACGCCCTTATTAATTCGGAAGTTGACAGCCTCGGCGCTGTAAGCGGCAATGTTGTGGATATAGATATAAATAAAATCGAACCTAACAGAAGCCAGCCGAGAAAACATTTCGATGAAGAGGCGCTTATTGCGCTTGCCGATTCCATAAAAGAATGTGGAGTGATACAGCCTGTAATCCTTAAAAGAAAGGACGACTATTACGAGCTTGTAGCGGGCGAACGGCGATGGAGAGCGTCGAAAATAGCCGGCATAACAAAAATACCGTCGGTTATAAAGGATTATGACGACCAAACCGTTTTTGAAATAGCTTTGATAGAAAACCTCCAGCGGGAGGATTTAAACGTAATAGAAGAGGCGAACGGCTATAAACGCCTGAGCGAAGAATTTAATTTAAGCCAGGAAGAAATTTCAAAAAAAGTCGGCAAGAGCCGTTCGGCGGTAGCCAACTCAATGAGGCTTTTAACCCTGTGCGAAAAGGTACGGGATCTCTTAATTGACGGAAAAATATCGGCGGGCCACGCAAGGGCCCTTATACCTGTGGAGGACAGCGAAGTTCAGCTGGAGCTTGCAGAACGGGTCGTTGAAGAAGAACTCAGCGTAAGGCGCATTGAGGAAATAGTTAAACTCTATCTTTCCCATACGGAAAAAAGCGAAGTCAAACAAGAAAGCCGTTCAAAATTTACAACAAGCTCATTTGGAAAAATAGAAAATGATTTGAAAACGATATTCGGTACTAACGTTAAGCTTAAAAACAAACAGAACAAAGGAAAGATAGAGATTGAGTTTTATTCTGACGAAGATTTGGACAGGCTTGTGACGCTTATAAACAGCATAAGCCGTTAATTAATATAGATTGGGTGTGTTTTAAACATGGGCGGAATTACAGACGCTTTTAACGGCAGCCTGCTCATTATTGTCGCGGCGCTCATAATCATGGTTATAGCGCTTATGATTATATGCATAGCCACTGTTATTGACATAAAAAGGCTAAAAAAGAGGTATGAAGTTTTCACCGGAAGCAGGAGAAGGCCGGAACATAATTTGGAATCACAGCTTTCGCAAATACATGAAACAAACGAGAAGCTTGAAGAAAAATACGGTTTGATGTGCGACATAATAAAGGATATGGATAAAAACATGGAAAAATGTATCCAAAAAGTCGGCGTTATACGATATAATCCGTTTGATGAAGTCGGCGGCAACCTTTGCTATGCCGTTGCTATACTTGACAATGAAAATAACGGCGTGGTTTTAAACGGCATACATAGCCGCACGGGAAGTTTTACATATGCCAAACCGATAGAATTCGGCGTAAGCGAGTATGTGCTTTCGGTGGAGGAAAAACAGGCGCTTGAAGCCGCATTGGTAAGCGGCCATTCGTCAAAGACGCGCCATGAAGAGATTGAAGAACTTCAAACATATAGGAAACATGTTTACAGCCGTGCAAACCGCAGCAGCGAAGAAAGCGACGAATCCGATGAAGTTATGGAAGGCCAGATGTCTGTCGACGATATACTTGCCGCCGCAATGGCTTCAATATGTAATCCGGAAATCGGGGGGAGTGATTTCCGGGATACAAAAACGGCAGGCACTTCGCTTTAACCGCCGCATTTGTATGAAATTATTATATCCTCAAAATAAATATGGTATACATACATTTAAAAAATTTGTTTAAATTTTCTTTCAGTGTAACTAAAAATTTTTCCGCCGTATATCGGCTGTGTAAAATCCGGATATAATTTATTAAAAATCCTGCCGTTATGAATTAAATATTTCCAAAAAGGAAAAATAATAGATAAGCTTTTAAAGCTCTAGGAGGAAAATCATGTTAGACGTTAAACTTTTAAGAACAGATTTTGATACTGTTAAGGCGGCCCTTGATAAAAGGAATAAAGATTACCATCTTGAAAAATTTATCGACCTTGATAAAAAAAGAAGGGAACTTATAGGCCGCGTTGAAGAACTTAAAATGAAACAGAACGCGGATTCAAAAGAAATACCGAAACTTAAAAAAGAAGGCGCGGACATAAGCGGTCTTATGGCTGAAATGAAAGAGCTTTCAGACAGGATAAAGGAACTTGATGCGGAAGTAAACGCTGTTGACGCGGAAGTTACTGATTTTATGTACACTATACCAAACACGCCGTATAAGCTTGTTCCGGCGGGAAAAGACGACAGCGAAAATGAAGAAATAAGAAAATTCGGCGAGCCTACAAAGTTTGATTTTGAACCTAAGCCGCATTGGGAGATAGGCGAGGACTATGGTTTCCTTGACCCGGCCACTGCCGCAAAAATAACGGGAACGCGTTTTACGGTGTATAAAGGCGCGGCGGCAAGGCTTGAACGCGCGTTGATGAACTTTATGCTTGATATGCACACCACAAAACACGGATATACGGAAGTTTTTCCGCCTTTTATGGTTAACAGGAAATCAATGACCGGCACAGGGCAGCTTCCGAAATTTGAAGAGGACGCTTTTAAAGTTGCGGGCACGGACTATTTCCTTGTGCCTACGGCGGAAGTTCCTGTAACGAATATGTATGCCGATATGATACTTGACGGAAGCGAACTGCCTATTAAACACACCGCATACACAGCATGTTTCAGGGCCGAAGCCGGAAGCGCCGGCCGCGACACAAGGGGCCTTATCCGTCAGCATCAGTTTAATAAGGTGGAAATGGTTAAATTTGCAAGGCCCGAAAATTCTTATGAAGAGCTTGAAACGCTTACAAACGACGCCGAGGATATATTAAAAGCCCTTAATATACCGTATAGGGTTGTAAGGCTTTGCGGCGGCGATCTCGGTTTCAGCTCTGCTATGACTTACGACATAGAAGTGTGGATGCCAAGCTACAACAGGTATGTCGAGATTTCAAGCTGCTCCAACTTTGAAGATTTCCAGGCAAGGCGCGCAAATATAAAATTTAAGGACAATATGAAGGACAAAGCGCGTTATGTACACACTCTTAACGGAAGCGGCCTTGCCGTAGGCAGGACGACTGCCGCCGTACTTGAAAATTTCCAGCAGGCCGACGGTTCCATTATTATACCGGAGGTTTTAAGGCCGTATATGGGCGGGCTTGAAAGGATAACAAAATAATTTGTTTCTTTAAAAATGCTAATAAAAATTTTTAAAGCGACGCGGCGGCTGTTTTTGTGCCGTATACTGACGGACTTTATATTGTAAACAGCCTGTGCACGCCGTATAGTTTTTGTTTGAACCGCGTCAAAAGGTTTCAGAGCTGTACGGAGACATGCCTTTATTTCAGCGTATTAAAATAATAAAAATAAGCCGCTGGAAAATATGGTTTTAATCTTATGTTGAAGCCGAATTGTGATTTTTAATATAATTAAGGTGATTGCCGTTATAATCCGCCGTGTTTTCCACGGCGGAAATATTATTTTTAAGGAATGGTTTTATTGAAAAAAATGGATATAGCGGCGGCGGTTATTGCCGTAGGGGCGGCGGCGGTATTATATTTCGGCGGCGTGCTCAAGCCCGGAGGGGAGGGCGGTTCAGCCGTTATATATGTCGACCGCGAGCCGATTGTGCGCCTTCCGCTTAAAGATGATATAACATATACCGTTGAAACGGAAAACGGCTATAATGTTGTGACAATAGAAAACGGCATGGTTGGAGTTTCGGATTCCGACTGCCGCGACAAAATATGCGTCAACCATAAAGATATAAACAGCGTTAACGAAAGCATTGTGTGCCTTCCGCATAAAATGGTAATCGAAATCGAGGGCGGGGAGCAGTCGAGCGTTGACGCCGTCGCACAGTAAAGAAGAGGAGCGGCTTAATTTTGAGTAGGAAAATAGCGTATTACGGAATATTTGCCGCCTTGGCGATACTTATGGGATATGTCGAAATGCTTGTTCCGATACCTATGGCTGTACCAGGTATAAAGCTCGGCCTTTCTAATGTAATCGTGCTTCTTGCCCTTTATGTAATGGGCGCAAAAGGCGCGTTCGGCATATCTATAGTCAGGGTATTTGTTTCAGCGCTCCTTTTCAGGGGGATGCTGGGCTTATGGTACAGTACGGCGGGGGCTATTTTGAGTTTTGCGGTTATGGCGGTTGCGAAAAAAACTGATAAATTTTCAATAGTCGGAGTCAGCGTTCTGGGCGGGGTATTCCACAATATAGGCCAGATTGGCGCGGCGTGGGTTATACTCGGCAGGGCTGTAGTCATATACCTTGCCCCCGTCCTTATAGTCAGCGGCGTTATAACGGGTTTCGGAATAGGCATTGTGTCCTCGTATTGCTTAAAACATTTGGACAGAAAGTTTTGAACGATTAAATTTTTAACGGAATATCTTTGCTTACACAGGCTCACGCTGCAAGTAGAAAAATTTCCTGTGACGAATACGCTTGCCGCAGGAACCGCTATGCCGTCGCGTAATGCCTTGGCAAAAATTTTTGCTTTATGATGTAGGATAGTTTTAAAGGGTGTCAGCGGCGTAAGGGCAAAGCAAAGGCGCGCCGTCACAGCGATTCATGCGGCAACCGGCTTTATCACAGCTATTGCCCGCTAAATCCGGTTAAAACAACATGTGTTCCTGTAAACTTAAACTATATACAGTTTAAAAAGTAAGAAGCGGCCCTATAAGGCGTTAAAATTATTTAACGTATTTATAGGGCCGTTTCCGTATGCTTTTTAACGCTTTTAAACCTGACATGATTTTTCAAGCTTTTTGTATCCGTGTTATAAACTTTTTATATTCAATGCGGAATGTCCTGCATTTAAGTCAGGAATGGCGCTAAATGTGATTCAACCCGTTCGCGGAACTTTTCCAAATGGAAATCAGATAGTTAAGCCGGTTATCCGGAACGCCCGACAGCAAAAAAATTCTGTTAAGAGCTTTTATGTTGTTTGACATTTAAGCGGACGGTTATAATTAAACTTTTGTTTTTTTCCCAAATGCTTGTCGTAAACTTATCCGTTAGAATTTTAATTCAGAATAACGGTTAAAATCAACTCAGTAAAACTTAAATTAAACATAATCCGGTTATATTCAGGCATTAAAATAACTTGTCCTATGATTATAATTTTAAATTCACGATACCCTTTATGACTTCTACGGTTCTTTCTATATCCTCGTCGCTGTGGGCGGCGGACAGGAACATGGCTTCAAACTGCGAAGGCGCGGCGTATATGCCGTTTTCAAGCATGTAGCCGAAATATTTTGAAAATTTTACAGTGTCGGAAGTCATGGCCGTTTTATAATCGGTTACTTTCTCATTTGTGAAAAATACGGATAAAAGCGATCCGACCCTGTTGACGCATATATCAAGGCCCGTTTCGATAAACGCTTTTTCGAGCTTTTCGGCCGCCGCGTTGATTTTTTCGTAAACGCCGCTGTTCTCGGCAAGTACGGAAAGGGTTTTTATGCCGGCCGCAACGGCGACGGGGTTGCCTGCAAGAGTTCCGGCCTGATAAACCTTTCCGACAGGCGAAACACATTCCATAATTTCGCGTTTTCCGCCGTAAGCCCCGATAGGCATGCCGCCGCCGACTATTTTACCCAATGTGGTAATATCGGGCTTAACGCCGTAAAGTTCCTGCGCCCCTCCCTTTGAAAGGCGGAACCCGGTTATAACTTCGTCGAATATCAAAATCGAACCGTGTTCGGCCGTAATTTCCCTTAGGAATTTAAGGAAGCCTTCCTTAGGAGGGATAACGCCCATGTTTGCCGCAACAGGCTCGACTATAACGCACGCTATGTTTTTGCCGTATGTTTTAAATATGCTTTCAACGGATTCAAAGCTGTTGTATTCGGCTATAAGCGTGGTTTTTGTATATCCTTCCGGAACTCCGGCGCTGTCCGGCACGGCGTTTGACATCAGCCCCGAACCGCTTTTTACAAGAAGGCCGTCGCTGTGACCATGATAGCAGCCGCGGAATTTAACCGCTATATCGCGTCCCGTATACCCCCTTGCCGCCCTTACGGCGCTCATAACGGCCTCGGTGCCGCTGTTTACAAGGCGCGTCATTTCCATTGAAGGCATAAGGGAATTTATTATTTCGGCTATTTCAAGCTCTTTTGAAGTAGGCGCGCCGAAAGTCAGGCCGTCGGCGCACGCCTTTGCAACCTCTTCTATGACGGGAGGGTACGCATGGCCGAGTATAAGCGGTCCCCAGCTTAGAACATAGTCTATAAACATATTGCCGTCCTCGTCGTATATATGGCTTCCTGATCCGCGTTTTATAAAAAGCGGGCTTCCGCCGACGGCGTTAAACGCCCGTACAGGGCTGTTGACGCCTCCGGGTATCAATCTTTTGCTTTTTTCAAATAAGTATGCGCTTTTAGTGCGTTCCATTTTTCCCCTCCGCAAAATATTAAAAAATTTATATATTATAATTTTCAGCATAACGAAACGGCAGTTTCGGTTAGCAGTTAACGGTTTATAGCTTCGGTTTAAAGGGAACATACGGTTTTAAGCGGCGGAAGCGGCTCAATAGCCGTGTTAAAGCCGATTGCCGCAGGGTTCGCGGCGTCCGCTTTGCCTTTGCCTTGCTCTTACGCCGCTGCCGCCGCTTAAAACTCTTTGGCCCCACAAGGAAAAAATTTTTTGAAGTTAAAGGCGCATGTGCGCCGACACAGCGGAATCATATGGCAAACGTATGCAACGCCGGAATTCGGAAAATTTTACATGTGGGACATGTGTGTCCCTGTAAAGCGAAGCTATAATAAAATTATATATTTTTTTGAAATATCCTTATAAATTCCCTTCTTTAAGCCACCTTGCCATGTCAAGGGCATGGTATGTTATTATAATTTTTGCCCCCGCACGTTTTATGGCCGTAAGGTTTTCAGTTACAATGCGTCTTTCGTCTATCCAGCCGTTTAAAGCCGCCGCTTTAACCATGGAATATTCCCCGCTTACGTTGTAGGCCGCAAGCGGCATATTAAATTCCTCATGGGCGCGCCGTATAATGTCAAGATACGCAAGGGCGGGCTTAACCATTATAATGTCGCACCCTTCCTCTATGTCGTCGGCTATTTCCCTTATGGCCTCGCCGCCGTTTCTGAAATCCATCTGATATGTTTTCCTGTCACCGAAGGAAGGCGCCGAGTCGGCCGCGTCGCGGAACGGCCCGTAATAAGCCGAGGCGTATTTTGCGCTGTAACTCATAATCGGTATGTTTTTAAATCCGTTTTCGTCAAGGGCGGCGCGTATTGCCGATACCCTGCCGTCCATCATATCCGACGGGGCTATAACGTCGGCTCCTGCCTGAGCAAGGCTTACCGCCATTTTTGAAAGGAGCGGCAAAGTCTCGTCGTTTAAAACTTCATGGCCGCACACCATTCCGCAATGGCCGTGGCTTGTATATTCGCATAAACATACGTCGGCTATTGTTATCAAATCCGGCAGGCTTTTTTTAATAAGCCTTACTGCCTCCTGAGCTATGCCTTTCGGGTTATACGCTTCGCTTGCGGCTTCGTCCTTGTGTTTCGGTATGCCGAAAACAAGCGCGCCGCTTATGCCGCTTTCTCCTATTTCCTCAAGAAGCGGCGGCAGCATATCCAAGGAATACCTGAATATTCCCGGCATGGATTGTACCGGCGTTTTTATGTTTTCGCCTTCTTCAATAAATATAGGATATATAAAATCCTTTGGGGAAAGGGTTGTTTCGCTTAAAAGGTCGCGCATTTGCCCGGTAGACCTTAAACGTCTGAATCTTTTCATTTTCTCACCTCTGAAATTATTTTTTCCGCAACGCCGTCCGCCGTGTATCTGTCGGCAGTCAAAAAGCCATGCACGCCCATATTTTCCAAAGCTTTTGCCGTAACGGGGCCTATAGCGACGGCCTTAACCCCTTTTTCTATGACGCCGCCGTTTTCAAAATATGATTTAACGCCGCTTTGGCTTGCAAATACCACAAAATCGGTTTTTCGGTTAAAGTCCGTTTTAACTGCTTTAAGGGAATATACTATTATTTCATCATAATTTTTAAGCGGTTTTATCAGGCTGCGGCTTCCGCCTTCCGCCCTCGGTATAAGTATTTTTTCGTTTTCTCCGAATTTTTCGGCAAGTAGGACGCCGAGGCTTTCCGAAGTATATTCCGCGGGGATCAAATCCGCGTTTATGCCGTATTCCCTTAAACGTTCGGCCGTTCCGCTTCCTATAGCCGCAAATTTAACGCCGCCGAGGGCGCGTATGTCAAAACCAAGCTCAAAAAAACGGTTAAAAAACACATTTACGCCGTTCGGCGATGTAAATGCAATGCAGGAATAGGAACATATATTGTTAAGGGCGTTGTCAAAGGGAGCGTTGTTTTTAAACGCTTCAATTTCTATGCGGCATGCGTTGAATACATACGCCCCGGATTTTTTTAGCTTTTCGGAAAGCTTTGAAGCAAAAGACGGCGTTCCCGTAACGGCTACCGTAACTCCGCTTAAAGGGGGATAGCGGCGCTGTGAAAAATCGAAACGGCAGACTTCTCCCACAACTATTACGGCGGGCGGCTTTAATGCGGCTTTATCCGCTTTTTCGGCTATGGAGCAAAGCTCGCCGCGTATAACCGATGCATGAGGGGTGTACGCCCCGCTTATTACGGCGGCGGGAGTCCGCGGGTTTTTGCCGTTTTCAATCAGCTTTTCGGATATACGGCTTAAATTTTTAAGCCCCATCAGGAATATGAGCGTGCCGTTAAGCTCCGCAAGGGTTTTGAAATCTTCGCCGTCGGAATTGTCAAGGGTATGCCCTGTCACAACGGTAAAGCTTCTGCTTATACCCCTGTGGGTAACGGGTATCCCCGCAAAAAGCGCCGCGGCCGACGAGCTTGAAACGCCCGGCACAACTTCAAAAGGTATGCCAGCTTTCAAAAGCGCTTCGGCTTCTTCGCCGCCACGGCCGAATATAAACGGATCGCCGCCTTTAAGGCGCACTACGGAGCCGCCCTTTTCGGCTTCGCTTATTATAAGGGAGTTTATTTCTTCCTGTTTCATGTGGCGACTGCCGGCGCGTTTGCCGGCGAATATAATGCGACAGCCTTCCTTTGTCATGTTAAGGAGGTTTTCGTCGAGAAGGCTGTCGTATATTAAAGCGTCGCATTCCCCGATAAGCTCTAAAGCGCGGGCTGTTATAAGCGAGCTGTCGCCGCATCCCGCCCCGGTTATATATACTTTTTTCGTAACGCCTGTTTTTTCAACGCTTTTTCCTCCAAGTGCGTTTTTGATGCGCAAAACGGTTTTTTCCGCCAGGCCGCGGATATTTTCGGCCTTGCCGCTTACGGTGATTACGCCGCTTTCGCCGTAAAAGGCGTTTACGGTTATGTTTTCCCCTTCGGTAACGGCATGCACGCCTGCCGCCGCATGGCAGTCCGCCCCAAGAAGCCTTAAAATTTCCCTTTCCGTATTAAAGCATACGTTTGTTTCATAGTGGCTTATGGCGGAAACGGTTTCATAAACAACGCCTTCGGTCCTGCCTTCTACGGCGATTATCCCCTGCGCCGCCGCCGGTACAAAACGCGAAACGTCAAGTTTTTCGATACTGTATTTTCCGCCGTCTATGCCCATGCGGGAAATGCCCGCGCATGCCAGTATAACGGCGTCAACCTCTCCCGTTTCGAGTTTTTTAAGCCGCGTCTGTATATTTCCGCGTATTGGTATAAACTCCGCATTCGGAAACATTCGGCGTCCGAGGGAGATCCGCCTTAGGCTTCCCGTGCCTATTTTCGAAATGTTTTTTGTACCTTTAAGAGCGATAAGCGCGTCGCCCGGTTCGCCCCTTTGCGGCGTAGCGATAATACCGAGGCCTTCCCCGATTTCCGCCGGCAGATCTTTTCCGCTGTGTACGGCTATATCTATTTCGCCGCTTTTGAGCGCGTTTTCTATTTCTTCCACAAAAACGCCTTTGCCGCCGAATTCAAGCACGGGTTTGTCAAGTATCTTATCGCCTTTTGTCGATATGCCCACAATTTCACATTCGGCCGACGGGAATCTTTTTTTAATTTCATCTATTACTATTTCGGTTTGTTTTAAAGCCAGTGCGCTTGTCCTTGTGCCAATGCGTATCTTCATTTTCCAACCTGCCTTATTATATTTTTAATTTCTTCGCCGCTTATCTTGCCGCCGTTTTTGTCCATTGCGTCGAAAAGGGCGGCAAAAACTTTTTCACGTGTTTTTTGGCACGGTATGCCGCTTTTTATTTCTTCGCGTAGGCCGCCGAGGGTTTCGGCGATATCTCCCATATAGGCGGGTACGCTTTTTTCGATTATCCGGCGCACCGCCTTAGCCGTCTGGGGGCTTTCTCCAGATGTTGAAATACCCGCCGTAATGGGGCCGTCGTTAAAAAGGGCCGGGAAGAGGAAGGAACATTCCTCCTTTACGTCGACAACATTTACAAGTATGCCCTTTTTACGGCAAAAATGCGACACGGCCGTATTTACGGCGGGATCGTCCGTGGCCGCTATAACCATAAAAGCCCCTTCGGCATATTCGGTTTTAAATTCGTCGGTTATAATATTTACGCCTTCGGCAGAGCGTATGCCGCCGCACACATCGGGGGCCACCACCGTTATACGGCAGCCGAAACCGATAAGTTTCAAAACCTTGCGCATCGCCACGTTACCGCCGCCGAATATAACGCACGGTTTATCGGCTATATCTATAAAAAACGGGAAATATGCCATAATATCACCCTTTCGTAATTTTTTCAAAGGCGCGTATAACGGCGCGCATTTCCTCGGCAGTCAATTCCTTCCTCATTTTATAGAATATATTTTCGATTTTTGTTTTGTTTATATATTCTTTGATTTTGGGAATCTGCGGCAGAAATTCGTGAAACGCCAGTTCTTTTATGGTTTCGTCGGCAAGCGTTTCAAGCATTTCTTCCGCCGTTTCGGCTTCCCGCCGCTTTAATATATTGTTCCCTTTTGAAAGGGTTTCAAAATAGTCTATATTGTAAAGCGTGACTCCTTCAGCTTCGGCAAGCGAGGGATCTATGTCGTTGGGCACGGCAAGATCGATTAAAAGACGCGTCTTTCCCGCCGACGTATTTTTTAAATATTCGTCGGCCGTTACGGTATAGTGCGGGCTTGACGTCGCGCTTATTATCACGTCTGAATTGTCCATATACAAAAAACGGCTGTCGTAATCGACGTATTTGAGCCTTTTGAAATAAGTTTCGGGAAGGCTTGCGTTATGTCGGCGTATTGTGCCCACAATATTTATATTTTCCTTTGAAAGCAGGTTTTTGGCGGCTATTGTGCCCATTTTTCCGCTTATGCCTATTATAAGTACGTTTTTCACAGGCTTATTAATGCCGAAAACGGCGTTTGCCGTCAGGGTGCCTATCGAAACGGGCGTTTTTGATATGCCTGTGCATGTTTTGATTTTTTTTGCCGCCGCAACGGCGTTTCTGAATACAGTGTTTAAAGCGTAGGAAGTTGCGGATATTTCAAGAGAAGCCGCAAAAGCGTCTTTAACCTGTCCGAGTATTTCATCTTCGCCCATAACCATACTGTCTATGCCGCAGGCAACTTTGAAAAGGTGGCGCACCGCCTGATCCCCGCTGAAAATATTGAAATATTTTATTGCGCCGTTTATATCAGCGTTTTTGAAACGGCACAGAAGCTCTTCCATGCCGCGAACCGAAACGCCGCCTGTAAAATATATTTCTAAACGGTTGCATGTGCTTAAAAGCACGCACCCGTCGGCATATCCGCCGTCCAATGCGGATTTTATAAAGTTTTCCCTTTCCAGCGCCGTAAAAGCAAAGGCGCGGCGTATTTCAAGGGGCGACGTTTTATGGCTTATGCTTATTGTATACATATTTTTTACTCTCCTTATATTTATATAGTAGATTGGCATGTTTTCTTTGTCAAGGGAATTGAACATCGCGGCGCAAAGTGGTATTATAACGGGTATAATACGTAAAAGTTTAAGGACGGTTCGCGTCGGCGTATATTCGGTAAATCATGGCGTTTTTTGCCGTCAGGCGGCATATATGGACATAACAGCGGGATTTTCGGCGGATCGTGCCCGCACAAGTTCGCAGGGAATACGTCGGTTAAAATGGTACTGATTTGGCGGCCTAAGACTATGTTAATTTATGCGGGTTATGCAATCAACAAAGGCATGCGCGGTTTTAAGCGGCTGAAAGAGGTTCGAAAGCCGCATTAAAGCAGTATGGATAAGAGTCCGCCGAGCCTGTTCGTATTTGCTTTGCTATTACGCCGTTATTGCCGGTTAAAAACCATCCGTCATAGCAAGGAAAGAATTTTTTGCCGTTTAAGATGCATACGCGCAGGCACAGAGGGACCCCTCGGCAGGCATTGAACCGCCGAAGTGCAAAAAATTTTCCTTATGAGAGACGCGCGCGCCTTTTTAAATCTAAGCGATTTTGGCGTTTAAAATAAAAAACCGCTTTTTATGTAAGTAAATATAAAGGGGGAAAAACATGAAATTTGTATGTGCGATAGATTCATATAAGGGGAGCCTCACTTCAATGCAGGCTGGGAACGCCGC
Organism: Anaerotignum faecicola; assembly: GCA_024460105.1. NCBI lineage: Bacteria > Bacillati > Bacillota > Clostridia > Lachnospirales > Anaerotignaceae > Anaerotignum > Anaerotignum faecicola. The sequence goes on along the minus strand of JANFXS010000004.1, from coordinate 82,866 downwards.
GAAAAGGGGGATATTAAGGGCGTTTCCCGATGCGGAAGTAACGGTAATGCCCATTGCCGACGGCGGAGAAGGCACTGTGGAAACGCTTGCCGAAGGCATGGACGGCGAAATTTGCACAACATCCGTAACGGGACCTCTGGGCGGCGCTGTGGAAAGCCGTTTCCTTGTTGTTGACGGCGGCGCGACATGCGTTATGGAAATGGCGTCCGCCGCGGGAATTACCCTTGTTAAAGAAGATGAACTTGATCCGCTGAGGGCTACTTCCTACGGAGTGGGCGAAACGATACTTGCCGCCGCCGAAAAGGGATGCCGCAGTTTTATAATAGGCATAGGCGGGAGCGCGACAAACGACGGCGGGTGCGGAATGCTTCAGGCCCTCGGAGCCAGATTTGCCGATAAAAACGGGAAAGAAATACCCTTCGGCGGCGGCGCTTTGGGCGATATTGAAAGTATAGACGTATCGGGGATTAATCCTGTTGTTAAGGAATGTACTTTCAATATAGCGTGCGACGTTACAAATCCTCTGTGCGGCCCGGAAGGCGCGTCGGCCGTTTACGGCCCGCAAAAGGGCGCGGACTCGCGGACTGTTGAGCTTCTTGACAGTAATTTGGCGCATTTTGCCGATTTAACAAAAAAAGCCTTAGGAAAGGATTTTTCTTATCTTCCCGGTTCGGGAGCGGCGGGCGGCCTGGGTTTTGCGTTCGCGTCGTATCTAAACGGCAGGCTTTCAAAAGGCATAGAGCTTATACTGGATCTTATAAATATAGACCGTGAGCTCGACGGAGCCGACTGCCTGATAACAGGGGAAGGACGGATAGATTTTCAAACCGCTATGGGAAAGGCTCCCATAGGAGCGGCAAAGCGGGCTAAAAAATACGGGTTGAAAACCATAGCCGTTGCGGGAAGCGCGTCCATTGACAGCGCCGAATGTAACGGATTCGGAATAGACGCTGTTTTCAGCATTTCAAACGGCCCTATGACGCTTGAAGAAGCTATGGAAAAGGAAAGGGCGGAAGATAACCTTTCGTTTACTGTGGATCAGCTTGTAAGGCTGTTTGGACGCTGATATTTTCTGTTTGTATGGCGGCTTATGCTTTTAACAGTATAGTGTTAAACCGGGGAATTTGTATGTTCTGCAAAGCCGCTCTCCGAAATTTTCTGTGGAAACGCTGGGTGGCTGTGAATTTAAAACGGTTTGCGCCTGAAATTTTATCATAATACTTTTCATCATGTATATTTAGGGGGCTTGGAACACCGGAACTTGAAATTTCAAGGTAAATATACGGGAGATCCTAAATCGGCATGCCGCATTGTATGCTCCTGAATTTTCTATGAATGATAAAATATAATGTGACATTTGTACGGAACGCATAACTTAACTTATATCAAGACGTATGCAAACAGTCCGTGATAAATCGACCGCACGGTTATGATATTGATTTTTGGTATGCTTAAAAATAATGCGGAGCGTCGTATATTTGCGGCAAGGCAGGATGCTTTATATTAATGCGGCGCGGTGGGTTCTTAAACTGAACGCCGCGTTTGGGGGGACAAACAGGAATGGACAGGAACAAAATAAAAATAATTGCGCTTATATCCATGCTTTTGGATCATATAGGGGCGTTTATAATATATCCGCTTTATATGGACGCATGCATTGTCGACGGCGTTAACATAATGGGGGATTTAATTCCTGCTAAAGCAAAGGCTTTGTATTTTGTATATTTGGTTCTTCGGATTATAGGGCGGTTGGCGTTTCCGATTTTTGCATTTATGACGGTTGAAGGTTTCAGAAAAACAAAAAACCTGAAAATGTATTTGAAGAGGCTCTTTATATTTGCGGTTATATCCGAAATACCATACGACCTTGTAAGGGGAGCCGGGATATTCGATCCGTCCAGCCAGAATGTAATTTGGACTTTTATTATTGCCGTTATAATGATGTGGGCTTTAGAAAAAATAAGTCAAAAAAATGAAAATAAAACATGTCGGATTGTTTTAACTGCCTTAACAGTAAGCGCGGCGGCGGCGGTTTCCACATTTTCGGACGGAGGTTTTGGCGGAATTCTTCTTATAGCGTCTATGTATCTTTTTGGCCGAAATAAAACATATTATTGGTTAAGCTCGTTAATATCTTTATGTATAATGTCCATACAGTTTATGCCGATACAAATGTTTGCGGCCGCTTCTCTTATTCTGCTTGAAAAATATAACGGTGAAAAGGGGAAAGGATTTAAATACCTGTTCTATATTTTTTACCCCGCGCATCTTTTTATAATATGGCTCATTTCACCGCTGGCGATAAGTTTGGTAGGATGATTGCCGTTTGCTGTTTTATATGTAGTATTTACTCCCCGTTTGCAATTAAAGAAACATATCATCGTGGCGGCCTGTTGGGAAGGACGCCGTAGCCCCATGTTTTGTCATTATAGTTAGGAAGATCATCGTCATAAAATTCTTCCCAAGTCCAGTAACCTCCGTTTTGAGTTTCATAGTCGGAATTGACGAAGTCCCAAATATAAGCAGACATTGGCCGTTCTTTATTTGAATAATCTATGGTATACAGGTAGCCTTTGTTTTTAATAAGTCCTTTTTTGTCAAAGAAAATCTTTATGGAATTATCGTCCCTCATAAAATATGCGTAATTTGGGAATAAATCGCTGCCGGGGAGCCGGAAAATTACATCATATTGAGAAGGTAGTTTAATCAACTGGTAATCCCAACCGTAGTCTTTTTCGAGCATATAGGAAACGGCGCTTTCATAAGTTTTAATAAAGTGTTTTAGATACATGACCCTGCTGAACTGGTTAACGGGGATAATAAAAGAAAGTATAAGTAAGGTTAAAAATATCTTCCTTCCCGCAAACTGCCCGAAATATTTCCAAAGCTTAGGAGTTAAGAAATAAAGTATGAAGAAAAACGGCAGAAATAAATAAACGAGCATGTCAAAAATTTTACCGTTGACTCCCATTTTTTCAAGTAAATCCATAGTATCATAATATCTGAAGAATAGGAAAAACGGAAGATACCATATGACGTAAAATAAAAGCAAAGAATATTTTTTTATAATATACAATATTTTTTCTTTATTCATACAGTACCTCCCTTTTGTAATTAAAGAAACATATTATCGCGGCGGCCTGTTGGGAAGAACGCCGTATCCCCATGTTTTGTCGTTATAGTTTGGAAGATCATCGTCATAAAATTCTTCCCAAGTCCAGTAACCTCCGTTTTGAGTTTCATAGTCGGAATTGACAAAGTCCCAAATATTAGCCGACATTGGCCGTTCTTTATTTGAATAATCTATAGTATACAGATAACCTTTATTTTTAATAATTCCTTTTTTGTCAAAGAAAATCTTTATGGAATTATCATCCCTCATAAAATATGCGTAATTTGGGAATAAATCGCTGCCGGGGAGCCGGAAAATTACATCATATTGAGAAGGTAGTTTAATCAACTGGTAATCCCAACCGTAGTCTTTTTCAAGCATATAGGAAACGGCGCTTTCATAAGTTTTAATAAAGTGTTTTAGATACATGATCCTGCTGAACTGGTTAACAGGGATAATAAAAGAAAGTATAAGTAAGGTTAAAAATATCTTCCTTCCCGCAAACTGCCCGAAATATTTCCAAAGCTTAGGAGTTAGGAAATAAAGTATGAAGAAAAACGGCAGAAATAAATAAATGAGCATGTCAAAAATTTTACCGTTGACTCCCATTTCTTGAAGTAAATAAACTGTTTCATAATATCTGAAGAATAGGAAAAACGGAAGATACCATATGACGTAGAACAAAAGTAAAGAGTATTTTTTTATAATAAACAATATTTTTTCTTTATTCATATAGTACCTCCCGTTTGCAATTAAAGAAACATATTATCGCGGCGGCCTGTTGGGAAGAACGCCGTATTACCATGTTTTATCATTATAGTCAGGAAGAGCATAGTCAGAAAATACTCCCCAAGTCCAGTAACCTCCGTTTTGAGTTTCGTAGTCGGAATTGACAAAGTCCCAAATATAAGCAGACATTGGCCGTTCTTTATTTGAATAATCTATAGTATATAGGTAGCCTTTGTTTTTAATAAGTCCTTTTCTGTCAAAGAAAATCTTTATGGAATTATCGTCCCTCATAAAATATGCGTAATTCTGAAATAATTGGCTGCCCGGAAGGTGGGAAATTGCATCATATTGAGAAGGCAATTTAAACAACTGGCGGTCCCAACCGTAGTCTTTTTCAAGCATGTATGAAACGGCGCTTTCATAAGTTTTAATAAAGTGTTTTAAGTACATGACCCTGCTGAACTGGTTAACGGGGATAATAAAAGAAAGTATAAGCAAAGTGAAAAATATTTTTCTTCCTGCAAATTTTCCGAAATATTTCCGAAGCTTGGGCGTCAGGAAATAAATTATGAAGAAAAACGGCAAAAGCAAATCAAACATTATATCAAAAATTTTATCGTTCACTCCAATTTTCCGAAGTAAATAAGGTGTTTCACAATATCTGAAGAGCAGGAAAAACGGAATATATAATATTACATAAAATAAAAGCAAAGAATATTTTTTTATAATAAACAATATTTTTTCTTTATTCATATAGTATCCCCCTGTAATTTTAATATCTTTTAATGGTACCTTTTATTATCATAGTAGTCATAGCCTAATTCAATAGCTTCATAATCTCTGGGATCGTCAAATAAAGTTTTCCAATTACTTATTAATGTAGCTAAACTTTTGTATATTTCAAAGACGTCTTTACCAAATTCTATAACAAGTTTTTCTGCAACCTTCTTATCATATAAATCATCTATAATGTAAGAAGTGTATTTAATTTCTCTAAAAAATAAAAATTTTCCCAAATTATCTAGTACAGGTTTAAAATAATTATCAAGCCATTGTGCTCCTCCGGCGCCGAGATGTCCAAATGTTTCCAGAAATATATTTTCATACCATGGTATTTCGGATTTTTCAGGAGAGCCTTTAAATGTTTCTTTTAGTATTATACCATATGCTATATTACCGGGATCATCAAATCTGAGCACATATCCGTCAAAGTAATACCATGAAGAATTCCAATCTTCTTTCGCTTTCAGGTCATAATCATTTCCGGCTCCTACAGAGCTCATAAAAGCTAATAACTTATCTATGTAATTTTTAATACCAGGGTTTTCTAATGCTATTTCTCTTCCGTCTGCTTCTGCTTTTCTCATTATTTCAAAAAGTTTCTCCGTAACGTCAGGCATTATAAAATCCTTTGCGGCTTTTTTGTAATCAGGCGGAGTTATACGGCAGTCGATAAGGTTCGGTATAACTTCATTATCTAAAAATTTGATGTTATCTTCTTTTATATAACTCTTCCCAACTGTCCCATTCCCCGCGTCGATATAAATATCTTTAGCAATGCCCTTAAGCCGGTTTATAAAAAACGTCCTGTAATCATACTGTTTTTTCATATATTTTTTAAATCCCGTTCCGCTGAAAATTGTATTTTCAAAATAGCTTATATATTCTTTTGAACAAAGCTCGCGGCCGTATTTACCTTTATACGACGTTTTTTTATAAATGCTGTTGTAAGCGTTTAAAACGTCGCCGTAATATTCTTTGCAGTCTTTATTTTCACCGAGTACGGCTGAAAGAAACGACAGCTTTTCCCTGTCGCCTCCAGCGGTGCGTTTTGACCCGTACTTTGCGGCTTTACCGAGAATGGAAAGGGACGCGCTCAATCCGAATTTTGAGAGCGAACCGCTTTTGACGGCTTTTGCGGCGTTAAGTATGCTTTTTTCTTTAGCGTTGCTTTGATACCCTGTTTTGCCGTCGGAAAGCTTCAGTATTTTGACAGCTTTGTTTACATTTAAATGCATACTGTCTGTAATAAGTATTAAACCGTTCAGGACGATTAAAAATTTTTCCGTTTCTTTTCTGTCATTGTCGCTTAAAAGATGGATAATGTCAATATTATTTTCAAGATCCATGTAAATTTCATCTATAGCCTTTTTCGCGCTTTCGCGGCAGTTTTTAAACGCGGCATAATAGCATGTGTCATCGGCCTTATTTGTAACGCTGCCGTAAATATAATGCTTTATGTTCAGATCCTCCATATACTTTGAAGTTCCGAATATTTTCCCGTTTTTACCCTTTAGTTCTTCCGCTCTTTCAATCATAAAAATCCCCCCGTTTAAATAATGGCGTATTCTTAATTTCCTTTCAACGCATTGCGTCGCCTGCATGTCAATCATAACAGACGCATACATTCCGGCGGTTACCCTTTTCCGATTTCAGGCGCAAAAAAAAGGGCTTTAAGCCCTTATATGAATCCGGCGAAACTGACGCCGTGCGTAATTATTGAATTTTGCGGTTTTCGGATACCCCCCGGATGAAACATGATTTGTATACGCAATGGTTTTGCACAACGAAGCGGGATTAAATTATACCTTTGCGGTTTGTTTTGGGGGCAAAGCGTTTAGCGGTCGCTGGCTCCGTTTTACAAGAGAGACACGCCCCACAAATTAAATTTTTCTATTACTCTTCACTGAGAAAATACTTAACCTGATTTTTAAATTCCCATTTGCGGAACGCTGCTCACTGCGTATAATTACGCGGTTCTCCGGCTTGCCTACAGGCAAGTATACTAACCGTATAAGAATCACGGAGCTGTGCGTTCCCAAATGTGGAATCCAAAAGTTCAGTCAAATATACGCATAATATCGGAAAAATTTGTCATATGGAACATTTATGGCCTTGTAAACTGAATATATTCAAAATCGAAATTATTTTAAATCATTATACATATGACGCAAAAAATGTTTCATGTGAAACAATTTACATCTGTTCCGGAGCTCCTATGCCGAGAAGTCCGAGGCCCGTTTTAAGCACATTAGATACAGCCATAACGACGGCAAGCCTGGCTTTTCTCGTTTCTTCGTCATCCGTTAATATCACATTATCATGGTAAAACTTATTAAATGCCTGAGCCAAGTCAACAAGATATCTTGAAATTACAGAAGGCTCGTATTTTGCCGCGCTGTCAACTACTTTCGAAGGGAATATATCAAGCAGTTTGCATACCTCCGCACTGCTTTCGTCGGAAACTTTTGAAAAATCTATTTCTCCGGAAATTTCACAAATTCCCGCCTTCTTGATTACGCTGCACGCCCTTGCATTAGTATACTGCACATAAGGCCCGGTTTCACCTTCAAAGCTGAGCATTCTTTCCCAGCTGAAAACAACGTCCTTAATCCTGCCGTTATAAAGGTCGTTAAATATAACGGCGCCAATGCCGACTTTCTTCGCAACATTTTCCTTATCCGGAAGATCAGGATTTTTTTCTTCTATTATTTTTAATGTTTCTTCTATTGATTTATTAAGAAGCTCCTCCATAAGCACCACGTTTCCGCGCCTTGTGGAAAGCGTTCCGCTTTCAAGGCTTACAAGGCCGAAAGGCACATGCGCAAGATCTCCGCTCCATTCGTATCCCATTTTTTCAATAACTTTAAACCACTGCGCAAAATGAAGGTTCTGATCCAGCGCCGTTAAATAAATACATTTATCAAAATTATAAGTTTTCTTCCTGTAAATGGCGGCGGTTATATCCCTAGTGGCGTAAAGCGTTCCGCCGTCCTTCCTTATTATAAGGCAAGGCGGCATGGAAAATTCATCGAGATCCACAATCAACGCGCCTTCGCTTTCCTTAAGAAGGCCTTTATCTTTAAGTTCCTGAACTACGGGAGCCATTTTATCGTTGTAAAAACTTTCGCCTGTATACGCGTCGAACTTAACTCCGAGCATATCATATACCCGTTCAAATTCCTTAATGCTTATGTCGTAAAACCATTTCCAAAGCGTAAGCGCTTCTTCGTCGCCTTCCTGCATTTTGACAAACCATCCGCGGGCCTCGTCATCCATGGCCGGATTTTTTTCGGCTTCATCGTGATACTTAACATAAATACGCATAAGTTCTTCTATGCCTTTTTCTTCAACGTCTTTTTCAGAACCCCAATGCTTGTATGCGTATATAAGCTTTCCAAACTGTGTTCCCCAATCGCCGAGATGATTTATTCCCACACAGTTATATCCTAAAAATTCGTGTATTTTATAAATCGCATTTCCTATAACTGTAGAACGGAGATGTCCTACATGAAACGGTTTCGCTATGTTCGGAGACGAGTAATCTATAACAATCGTTTTTCCTCTGCCTTTTTCGGATCTGCCGTATTCCGTTCCTTCGGCAAGGACTTTTGTTATAACTTCCTTTGCAAAAAACGATTTGTCGGTGAAAAAATTTATATATGCGCCTATTATTTTAATTTCGGAAACAAAAGGGGGTTTTTCTATTTTGCCGCATATTTCAGCCGCTATTGCCGGAGGAGCTTTCCTAAAGGTTTTTGCAAGCTTAAAGCAGGGAAACGCATAATCTCCCATATCGCTGTTTGGCGGTATTTCAATAGCTTTTAAAATTTCGTTTTCATCAATCCCGGCCGCATTTGATATGGCCTTTGATATTTCATATTTAAAATCCATGAGGATACATCCTTTCATCATTTGCATATATATGGTAAAAAGTATTGATAAAAGTATATTATACAATATAAACATATTTAATTCAAGGATACAATATTCGACTTCATTTTTACGTTCGGACTGATAGGTTCCGGCTCCGTCAAATTAACCGGCGTTGAAAAAATCATAAAAATATGATAGTTTAGGTTTACAATGGCACACACGGTTTTAAGCGGCGGCATCGCCGCAATAGCAATGTTAAAGCCGCTTGCCGCAGGGTTTGCGGCGTCTGCCCGTCCTTGCCTTGCTCTTACGCCGCTTAAAACTCTTTGACCTTACAATGGAAAAATTTTTTTGCAGTTCAAGGCTCATATGTGCCGACATAGCGGATCCTATGTTAAACATATGCAACGCCTAAATGCGGAAATTTTTCCTTGTGAAACGTGCTTGTCCTTGTAAACCGAAGATAAGGTAAACTGAAAATAAAAAACTGAATTTGACAAGGTCGTGTGATTATATGGATATGATTAGAATTCTTCAATTTGCAGTATTAGTTTTCGGTGTAAAAGAATTGTATAATGCGTTGGCATACCACAAACAGAAGAAAAAGAAATGGGCAATCGCCTCTCTATGTATAGGCGTCTTTGCCTGTGCCTGCGCCGTTGTTTCAATGACGGGCATTCTGTAAATTCAAAACCCCGGTTTGCTGAACTAAACAGCATATGCCGACCGATAAGAGTAAGGTTTAAATACGCTTTGTTCCTTTCGGTATCCAAAAAAAGATAAATGAGGTTCCACGCGATTTCAAAGTCCTGCGCCGCCTTTCCTTATGCTTATATTTTCGTCATTTCGACGAATAAATTGTTATGTAAGCCTAAATCAGTCCAAAGAGTAAAAGGGGGATATTCGGCTTCCTTTTTACATTCATATTGACGGACTCCGTATTTAAATACGCCTTCTTTCATCCGCTCGTCTGGATGAGGTTATTATATTATAAATTATTCAAAAAGACGCTACCTTCAGTTTACAAGGAGGCAACCAGACATATAAAATAACGTATTTATACGGCGCATATCCTGCCGCCGGCCTGTTTTGTACATTCAAAATATATCTTTATTTTTTGCCGCTTTTGTATCATAATATAATGAAAGGAATAAAACGCAAAAGATTATGAAAAGGCAGGCGTTATATATGAAAATAAAAAAAATTCTTAAATCGGCAGGAGCGGCGGCGGCAGTATTTGCTGTACCGGCCGCCATAAACAAATGCATTTTTATGCTTTCAAAAAATAAGAGCGATTGTAACGGCCAATACTATACTTGGCAGTATGGAAACGTGTTTTACAAAAAAACAGGAAGGGGACGCCCTCTTCTCCTTATACACAGCCTTGCAGTCGGCGCAAGCAGTTTGGAATTTATGTACAACATAGATGAACTTTCAAAAAAATATACCGTGTATGCCGTCGATCTCCCGGGGTTCGGACTCTCGGACAAGCCCAAAATAACATATACCGCATTTATATACTCGTCGTTTATAAACAGTTTTATAAAAGACGTTATAAAAAAACCTTCGGCAGTAGCCGCCTCCAACGGCTCCGGCATGTTTGCGGTTATAGCGGCAAAACTTTATCCGAAAAACATATCGAAACTTATACTTGTTTCCCCCGCCGGAATAGCAAGCAAAATGGCAAAAAACGACGATATAACAAAAAGGACTTTCCTGGAACTTCCAGTATACGGCACCTTTGCTTATAATATAGCCGCCTCTAAAAAGAATATAAAAACATTCCTTATAAAAGAAGGCTTTTACGCGCCGCACAAAGTTTCAAAGGAAATATGCGACGCCTTCTACCATGCGGCCCACGCTACGGGCGGCGACGTAAGGTACGCTTATGCGTCGCTTGCCACAAATTATATGAATATGGACATAAAACAGTATTTTAAAGCAATAGTCCAGCCGGTTTTCGTAATATGGGGCGAGGAAAATTCAGTAAACCCAATTAACAACATGGATTTGCTTGAGGAAATGAAGCCTGAAAGCGAATATTTCATATTTGAAGAAACAAAACTTTTCCCCCATATGGAAAATCCCGAAGAATTTAACAAAATAATAAAAGAAAAAATATAGGAGCATGATTATGACGCCACAGGAAAGAATGGAAAAAATAATTGACAACGTAATTAACTACACAAAAAGCGACAACGGCAGCGGAATAATAAAAATGATGAACCCGTCGTTTCTAAGATGCAGCCACGAAAACTTACAGCTTGAAATTAAATACCGCATCGAAAGCTGGGAGCTTAACCCGCAGAAATCAATGCACGGCGGCCTTTTATGCGCGGCCTTTGACAATACTTTCGGCATGCTTACCCATTATGTTGCCGACAACAATTTTATAACGACGGTGGATATTGCGACGCGTTTTCTAAAACCGATTACGGAAGGCGACGATTTGATTATACGCGCAAAAATAAATTCCCACGGACGCACTCTTGTAAGCATGACCGGAGAAGCAGTTATAGAAAACAAAAACCTTGTGGCCGCAACCTCCAGCGCAACATTTATGATTTTAAGAGGAAAAGAAACTCAGATAAACAGCCTTCATAATATAAAATAAGTCATATTCCCGCCCCAATAAGTGTAAATTAGTACAAAGTATATTTTACGGGGTGGGGAATATGGATTCTGTTTCCGTTATAGGCACAATGATAGCCGCATGCACATTTTTTGTAGTCCTTGTAGTTTTTGCAAAGCCGATTGGGATTTTGTTAAAAATATTCGTAAACGCCTGCATCGGCGTTATCGGCCTTATGGCCGCGAATTTTCTGCTTGCGCCTTTAAATTTTTCCGTTGGAATCAACCTGCTTACAGCCGGATTTATAGGGGCGTTGGGTTTTCCCGGATTTATATCGCTTTATATAATTAAAATTATTCTGGGATGATACGGTATGCGATCGTAACGGCAATTTATGCGGTTACAATATTAGTTTCATTTTACAACAGCCGCACTGTTTTAACGGGTGCAGCGGTTCAACAGTTGCGTTAAATCCGCGTATGCTCTTGTAAATTAAGCTATATCTTATAAAAGTATCGTTTAAAAAATGAACCGTTTCCGTTTTAAAATCCGGTACGCCGCAAAACGGGGACGTTTTTTAAAAAACAAAAGAAAGGGGCGGCCGCCATGTTTAAAGACTTTGCAGAAAACCTCTGCCGAAGCCTGATAGAAAACGGCTATTACACAGTTTCCCCGAAAGGCGGAGCTGAAATAACCGACAACACGCCTTTTATAATGCTTGCAAGGAACTTAAGCCCTGTTTTATATACGGTTACAATTATAAACGCAGGGGCAGTCGGCGAAAATATGATAACGTCGGTTGCGGAACCCGTTAATATGTCCATGGAACGCTCGCTTGCGGAGCTCAGATGCAGTTACGCCATTTGCCTAAACCTTTTGGCCGCGCCGAAAGATCCCATTATATTTAAAAGCTATGTGGATAAAAAAGATAATATCCCCGGCGGAAAAATAAACCAGTGCTGGTGGCTTGCCGATCTTGAGAACAAAAAACTTTTATTCGGCAAAAACCAGCCCACGAAAATAATGGAACTTGACGAAATAATAAAAAACGTCCTGGTCCGCCGCGGAGGAAAAACCGAATCTAATTCAGGCAGTTCCTTTCATATTGAAAAAATCGAGAAAGAAAGCCTCATAAAAGGGGCTGTTCCGGTGAAAAGCCGAAGCTGCACCGTAACATATTCCCTTATATTAATAAATCTGCTTGTATGGGCATATGTGACGTTTACCGGAAGCCAAGACTATTTTTTCGGACTTTTCGCAAATAACAGTGATAAAGTGTTAAATTACGGCGAATATTACCGCCTTATAACATGCATGTTTTTCCACACAACCATAATGCATGTGGGATATAACTGTCTTACAATTTATATTTTCGGACGTATATGTGAAAAATACATGGGAAAATCAAGGTATGTTTTAATATATTTCCTTTCGGGTATATGCGGAAGCGCCGCAAGCGTAATATTTACAAAAGGTATTTCCGTGGGAGCGTCGGGGGCTATATTCGGAATACTGGGCGCTATTACGGCATTTAATATGAATTCAAAAAAAGATTTGGAAGGCATGGGTTATTTTACAATACTTATGTTTACAATAGCCGGTATTTTAATGGGATTCGGAGATACCGGTGTTGACAACTTTGCACATTTAGGCGGTATTATATCGGGATTTCTGATTTCAATGGTATTTACAAAGTTTTTTGACGGCAAAAAACAATAAATCCGTAAGTTATCCACAGGACAAATGTGGACAACGTGAATAACTTATGTAACCCTGTTTATTTTTTAAGGAGCCTTTTGTAATAAAAAATACTCTAAAATGCGCAAATATATGTCAATAAATCGGCATAAAATATCATATTTAACAAGTTACAGCGGCATAAAAATGCTGTATTTCCTATAAATCAGGTTTACCATAATATGCCGCACTTATTCACATTTTATTTGTTTATACTGTAAAATAATCAACAATTTTGTGTTAACAAATTATATACTACATTATTTAGTTGTTTTTTAGAATTTTAACACTAAATACTGTGTATAGATTATGTCATAATTTTAAAAAAACAATGTTATTAACATTTTTTGGTGGATAAGCCGCTTTTTTTGTGGATAACTATACTTAACTACTATTTACGGCGGCATATATTCCGCAGATTAAATTATTATATTTGTCAGCTCCATTTGCCTATAATATATGCAAAGCCTAAAACAGTTATCAAGATAACCTGCCTTACCCGCCTATATAGGCAAATTCAGATAACTGTCATGACGATTATAAAAATAAAAAACGCAAATAACGTAAATATACGGCTTCATTATAATCACGAAAATAACGTACAATACTACCGATCCGCATTATTTATGTTTAAAATAAAGCAGGATAATTGGAGAATGATTACAAAAACGTCATATTCAGTAGTATACAATATTATTTAATGCTATAATATGCTGTATGATGATATTTAATAATATTCGGTTTATAAAAAATTAACGTCCGCATAAACAAAGAAAGTAAATTTTCAGCCGGCATACATATTTCGGATGAGTTTCATGAAACATACGCAATGCCGCTTATTTACACGGCTCATATAAATATAAACGGGCAAGTCCGTTCCTTACGGCATTAACAGCGGATGTTATATGGCTGGATAACAAAATACAAAAAGAAAGGGGCTCGCGCAATGGAAAGCCTTGAAAATTTAAAAAAAGAATACATTAAAAAATACAGCGGCATAAAACTTGTTTTCGGCGAAGGAAATATTAACAGCAAAATATTTCTTATAGGCGAAGCTCCCGGAGGCGACGAGGAAAAAAAAGGACGTCCTTTTGTTGGGAAAGCAGGAAAAAACCTTGACGAATTTATGGAAATAGCAGGCCTTAACAGGAATGAAATTTACATAACAAACGTAGTTAAGCTGAGGCCATACAAAGAAAACCCGTCTACAATGCGCAAATCAAACAGGACGCCCACAGAAAAAGAAATAGCCGATTTCCTTCCGCTTTTGAAAAAGGAGCTTTCAGTTATAAATCCCGGCCTCGTCGTAACGCTGGGAAACGTGCCGCTGAAAGCCGTAACAGAGGACAAATCTGCCTCCATAGGCAAAATGCACGGAAACGTTATAAACCTCGAAAACGGGATTAAGCTTTTTCCGCTTTATCATCCCGCCGCGGTAATATATAATTCGTCGCTTAAAGAAACATATATAAACGACCTTCATAAGCTTAGGGCGCTTATTGATTGCATTGAGAATATTTAGCATGGAATTGGTTCAGTCACCGGAATAATTCCGGCCTGTATTGACTTTTAAAATCGTCGGTAATATAATTTAATCATCAAAAGGAAATAACAATAAGGAAAAAGAAAAAAGTAAATAAAAAATAAGTAAATAAAAAATTTTAAAAATTAAAAAATTAAAAAGTTTCGGTCAGGTTTTTAGAACCATAAAAATTAAAAATGGTGCGTTAGGTTAAAAAAGTTTTTAAAACTTTTTAATCGGCTTTTAACCTTATTGTTAATAAAAATTTTCCTTTTTTGATATAAAATAAAAACCATGGCTATTGCGAAGGGGGTTACCGCTAAAAAAACTATATAAAACGAAATTGGCCGATAAGTAAAAAAATAAGTAAAATTATTAAATTCAGCTGATAGGATGTAAAATGTACGATTAAAAAACAAATATTAACGTACATACAAAAACGGCTTTAAAAGGCCGCAAGCAGTTAAGATCCTATAATTAAAGTTTCCGCATTAATAATTTAAAAATAAAAATCAAATATCGACGGCATGAATATAATAGTTCCACCATTTGGCGGCTGTATGTTATATCAATAAATCGTCGTACGATATATGCGGAAGATTGTTTTTGGTTTTCTAAGCTTGAACTTTAGGCAGGCGTTTATAAAATAAAAACTGTATTTTAAAAAAAAATTAAAGGATATTAATAAGCTTACTTTCCATACAAAACATATAGTTTGTATAGATTATATAGAATCCGTAAGCTAAATAAGCTAAATTTATGAAATTTACAAGACAAGAATTTTACGAAAGGCTGATACCGATGCAGATTAAAAAGATTGGAATTTAATTTCGGAACCGAGCAATAAAATCAAAGGGCGGCTGTCGCTTTAGCCGCGGATCAGTAAGGCGGAAAGATTTTAGAAAATTATAAGTTCCGAAAAAATAAAAAAATTTAATAGTGGTAATGATAAAAAAGCTGAACCACAATAAAATCCCGTAGTATCAATAAAATCCAAAAATCTAATTTGAATGTGATAGTATTCAAGTTAAGGAGAAAATGTTGTGACTGAACCAGATATATTTTGATAACCTGTCTGTTTTAAATGATAAAGCAGGCAGGTTATCTTTTTATTTTACTTTTCTTTGTAATCGCCATGCCATAACGTTATAGCCCAAGTATTAAAAATATGCATCCGTCGGCTTATTAAAGCCATTCTGCAAACATATGCCGGCTTTAAACGGAATATATTTTCATAATTTAAAACAATACAAATACTTAAATAATTTAAAATTCCCTATATTTCCAAAATATACATGCATTCGACGATTTTAAAACGGCTGCATATAAAAAACAGAAAAATATCCGTAATTTCAAAAATCTTATTTCACATATCAAAAAATCCGCCATTCAAAAAGTAATAAGACGGCTCGGAGCGTTTACTAATGCGCGCTTCAAAAGTCCAGTCAAGTATTTGCAGCGCAGAATATCGAAAAATTTACCATATGGAGCATATATGACATCATAAAATTAAAATATTAATATATCATAAAACCTTTATTCCGTATAAACGGCAATTATACCGAAAATTCAACAATTATGCCGTCCGGATCCGTTACGGTAAAATGTTTCGGCTTAGGTTTCTTATCAATAATTTGCGAAGGCTCAAAACCTAAGCCAACAGCTTTTTTATGCACGGCATTTAAATCCTCCGACGTTTGGAAACTTATTACCATTCCCCTTGAAGAAACTTTTTCCGCTCCTTCAAGCCGTACAAGTTCTATCATTGTCCCTTCAAGGGAATTCGACAAAAATACTATTTCGCCGTTTTGTATATTAAAACGCCGCAACACTTCAAGCTCCGCAACGTCCCTATAAAATGAAACCGACTTTTCCATATCCCTTACCATTAATGTTATATAACTTAATTTCATAATAATCACCCCATAACTACTTATAACGGATTAAATTTTTATAAATTTATTATATCATATCAATACTCTCCTTCATATACGTGAAAAATACAAAAAAATAACTCTTTACGTTTGTGAAATGAATATAAACAAAACTTTGACTGTTTTCAGAGAGCGATAAAATATAATCAATACAAAGGCTTAATCGGATCGGGCAAAAATTACCTTTTTCTTAAAAACTTTACATATAACCGCATTTCATTTTAAATTGAAAAAATACAGGCCGCTTTTGCATTTTCCAAATATAGCTTATGTTTACAATGGCGTGCACGGCTCACAATGAAAATTTTACGCATTCATAAATCCGCCACGCCTGCGCATATACGTATTGAATATCAAAAAATTTTTTCCTTGTGACGTCGGAGAGTTTTTCGGCGGCAACGCAAGAGCAAGGCAAAAAAAGCGGAAGCGCCGCGAACACGGCGTCAATCGGCTTTAACGCGGCTATCGCGCCTATGCCGCTTAAACTCGGCGCGCCATTATAAACCGAAGATATTATAACGTAAACTTTAATTATATAATAATAAATTTTATATATCCCGCAAATACTATATTTTTTATATTAAAACAAAATTTTGCCGCCTCAAAGTATTCAATATAGGAATATTTAATATTTTTATGACGGTAAGACAATATTTTTATAATACAAATCCGCATCGCCGTTTTTTTCCGTTTAAATATTAATGAAATAATATATTTCTTGAAATTTAAGGCAAAAATTTATATCATTTGTCCACATATACGCATACAAAATATACTTTTATACACGGGATAACATTTATAACTCAGCCTTTCATTATGTTTACGTTTATAAAAGCCACATACGGTTGAGGGCCATTGGCGGCTTAACGGCAATCTCAAACGCATATGATGCGGATTCCGGCCGAGGCATGCCTGTTTTTTTCTTGCCCTTAAACCGATGATGACGTCCCCAACTCTTTGACTGTTAATGGCTGAATTATTTTGTCAGCTTCAGATTACAAGGACATTCACGCCCAGAAAACAAAAATTTTCCGTATTTTAGTGTCCCATACGCTGCATATTTAAGCGCAAAATTTTTTCCCTTGCTATGTCGGAGAATTTTAACGGGCATCAGCGGTGTAAAAGCAGAGCAAAGGCGTACAAGACGCGGCGGATCGGCGAGCGGCTAGCAATTGCGGCGATAACGCCCAAAACTGTGTGCGATCTTATAGACTGAGGCTATTAAAAGGCAGAATACCAATTCTTGCCCACATGCAAGTTATACGGACAATACGAAAATCAAGGCGAGCGACATTCCTAAAAGCAGAATTTGAGCGCCATATCAAATATTTGCGTCACAGAATTACATAAAAATTTTTCATTCAGATCGCGTGTTTCCTTGATAATTAAAGTAAAAATCAATATATAAATCAATAACCGATTGTTTCAACATATTTCCAAGCATAAAGCCTCATATTTTCCACAAAAAAAAGCCCGAAATATCGGGCTTTCTGATATTATGACATTTTATATATACAAAAATATATCATAACTTTTTTCAGGCGGAAAACATCTTAACAAATAGCTTTTTAATCTCCGCGTCTGAAAGTATATCGTATGCAGTCCAAATTCCAAAATCTTGCGTCAAAAATTCTTAAGGTTATTTAGCGCGGTTTTTAGCAAGCGTAATACCATACTGTATAGCGTTTACAAGGCTTACTTCATTTTGCACGCCTTGTCCCGCATGGCCGAAGGCCGTGCCGTGATCTACGGAACTTCTTATAATAGGAAGCCCAAGCGTAATGTTGACTCCGCTGACAGCTCCCCATTTTTTAGCCTCCTTGTCATATACAAATCCGAGCACTTTAAGCGGTATATGCCCCTGGTCGTGGTACATTGCGACAACTATATCATACCAGCCGCCGCATGCCTTAGAAAAAACAGTGTCCGGAGGTACCGGGCCGTCGGCGTTTATCCCTTCCGCTTTGGCCATTTCTATTGCAGGCGTTATTTCCTCAATCTCTTCACGGCCGAAAAGCCCGCCTTCGCCGCAGTGGGGGTTAAGCCCCGCAACGCCTATTTTAGGTTCATTTATGCCAAGGCTTTTACATGCCTCGTACGCAATTTTAATAACGTCGTAAACGCGCTGTTTCTTAACCCTGTCGCATGCTTCCCTAAGCGAAACATGGGTTGACACATGCACAACCCTGAGATCTTCATGCGCAAGCATCATAGTGTATTTGTCCGTGCCGGTCATATCGGCGTAAATTTCAGTGTGGCCCGAATAATGGTGGCCCGCAAGGTTAATGGCCTCTTTATTAAGCGCGTTTGTAATTGTGGCGTCTATTTCCCCGGCCAGCGCAAGCTCTATTACCTTTTTAACGCATTGGAAGGCCGCTTCGCCGCACATTGCGCTCACTTTTCCATATTGAAATTTATCCATATCCACAAGATCGAGATGATAAACGTCAATTATTCCGTACTTAAATTCAGCGTCCTTAACATTTTCTATCTTATTGATTTTAAACTTTTCTCCGACGCCAAGTATCCTGATCGAA
Source organism: Anaerotignum faecicola (assembly GCA_024460105.1). Classification (NCBI taxonomy): domain Bacteria; kingdom Bacillati; phylum Bacillota; class Clostridia; order Lachnospirales; family Anaerotignaceae; genus Anaerotignum; species Anaerotignum faecicola. The sequence continues at coordinate 64,067 of JANFXS010000004.1, read as the reverse complement.
TCCTCGAACATTTTGGCGTCGCCTATAACAACAGGACGACATTCGTCGTAAATTTCCTTTTTCATTAAAGCTTTTACAGTTATTTCTGGCCCGCAGCCCGCAGGGTCGCCCATAGTAATGCCAAGTATAGGTTTTTCAGCCATTTATTGCCCCTCCTTATTATTTCCTGTTCACCATTAAATAATTTATAACCTTAACCAAAGTGTCCTCATCGCCAAAACCGCCGCTTTTTGTAACCATACTGCTGCCGTCGGCCATGCCTTCCCTAAGTATTCCGATAGGAACTCCGGGAACAATTTCGTCTACAAGTTCCATTCCGTCGGAACCGAGAAAATTGCATATCTGAAACGCCGTATCCCCGCCTGTTGCGACAAACGTCACAGGCTTAATATGTTCGTAAAGCCTTTTAACTATATCGCCGAGGCTTTCCGCAACTTTAAGCGATTTTGCATTTTCCGTCGCAGTCGCCCTCAGTACGACGGTATACTCTTCAAAAAGGCTGTCTATAGCTATAATAACCACTTTATTGCCGTTTAAATAATACTCTTTCGCTTTTTCAACGGATTCTGAAACAGCTTTTTCATACCTGCCGTCTATAATCTCCTCTGAGTTTACAAGCACCACGGGAAGTTTGAACGTTTCGGTTGCCATACGCACTTGATGCGCCGTTGCGGCGTTTCTTGATCCAACTACAATAAACACTGTGCCGTCGTATTTCTGTTCGGCTTTCTTTTTGCGTCCAAGCTGTTTTGCAAGGCCCGCGCTGCCGCAAAAAATTTTCTTTTTGCCGATAAGCATTGCCGCGTCGCTTATAGTTGCAAGATCCTCGTTGCTTACCGTATCGAAAACAAATATATCGGCGCCGTTTTCCATCTGGCCTTCCATATATTGCTTCAGGCTTTCGGCGCCTTCCCTGACATTTATAAGGCGAACGTTAACCGCCTTGCGTTTTGTTTCCGTATTAAATATGTTTGTTATGTCAACATGCTTGTTGTCGGGCATAAGCAAAGTGCCGTCCGTAACAATCCTCCCGTTGTCGGGAAATGCCGAAGCCACTATTGCAATTTCGGCGTCGGTGGAATCTAATATTGCTTCAAGTTCCGGAGCCGGGTTTCCGCGCATAAGGGAATCGACTTTCTTATATATGTATTCAAGATTGTTAACAGAATTAAGCTTTTCGGCAAGCTTAAAAACACAGTCGTATGCGTCTTTTTTTGAAAGCGGCCTTGTGTCTGTGTTTATAACCACAACGTCAGACGTCTTAAACATACTGCTTGACACATCGTTATCGTTCATTATTTTAACAGTCGTCGAATATCCGTTTTTTTTGTACTGCACACCGGTATCGTTAGCCCCGGTTAAATCGTCGGCTATAATAGCAATCATTCTAACTCCCCCTCTTCGGATGCCTGAAAATAAGCATAAAATGCATAAAAATACTTCCGGCTTAATAATTACGCATCAAGCAAAGCGGCTTATCCGGCATTTTTACTGCATACAGTACGGCTGAATCATTAAAACCGCGCCGTAATTTAATATAAAATTACATTATTTATACTTACCGCATAGCTTCACAGCATAAAAACTACTTTATTAATTATAATATAAAACGTACCAATATACAATACTTTGAAAATACAGATACAAATTTATTGAAAAATAAAATTGCTTTACCGGGCCGAATCCAAGGCGGCACGGATAAAAAATCAGGGATTGAAAATACAAAAAAGTTCAATATCACTGTGCTTCGGAACTAATACAGTAAAAAAAACGCATATCAAATTGCAGAAGCAATAAAATATACGCTTTTTTTATTTAAGCCGCGCGGCAATCTATCGGCGGAAAAGATTTTTTAATACGTATAAAACCGTATCTATTTCAGTTTTTGCGCTAAGTTCATATAATGTTTATAAAGCGCGGTAAAACGTCCGGAATGGGACGAATTCCAAGGCTTCCTTTTACCGCAGAAATGCAGGAAAACAGTATTTTGCATTATCCAATCCATATTGTGACGCCCATTGCTTCTGATAAGATAAAGCGAATAATATCGTGAATCATAATTCCATATGTCGTCGTCAATCTTAAAAGTATACTGCCCGTAAAGATAATTGAAAACATCTTGATCCGGCAGTATCAGTTCCGACGAATGTTCCCTTACGCAGCCGAAAACATCATCTGCTTTTACAATTTCCCTCGCTTTTTCCAAATCGATAATCATAACCCCCGTGTTAAAATAATCGTGCTCAGTCCCAAGACGCACTTTATTTATACCCTTTGCCATGTCAAATATGCCCGTGTGCGACGCCGCAGCAAAGACGCGTCCGTCCAATTCAATATCCCAAACAGGCCTTACCTTATTTACAACAAGTATATCGGGATCTATATAAAGCGCCTTTTTTAACCCATGAGGAAGTATAACGGGCGCAAGAAGGCGGTAATACATTTCCTGAGGGTATTGTTTAGACACCGGGGCGTTTTCAAAAAGCGACCTTTCAACTTTCACGGGATTAAAACCGGCGCCGTTCAACGAGCAATATTCAATAAGGCCGTTCAAATCCTCCTCGGAAACGGAACTGTGAATAAGCCATATTACAAAAGATTCGCCCGGATTATTAATAACAAGCGACTTCAACATCGTTTTAAAAGGACCTATATAATTTTTATCAAATGTTACAAGTATATTTATTTTGTCTCTTTCCATGCAGCACCCCACAACATATTTAATTTATAAAATTTACGTCAAAACAAATATTTTTGTCTTTCATGCGCTTATTTTTAAAATTTATGCCTTCGTTTCAGAAGTACGCGCGCCGAATAATTATAATTACTTATCATACTTTGCGCAAATAAAGCCGTATACCTGTTCTATAATATAATTTTACCTTATATTGCCCGCGCATATACGCCGTATGCGTTTCTGTTCCGTCGGTTTTCAAGAGTTTCCTAGTATTAACCGCATGAATACCATGCATGGCATAAAAATAAAAAATTAAAGCATTATAATAATTATACATGAAATATCTTTAAAAATCCATTTAAAACGCACATAACATTATTAACTTAATCTAATAATACTCCCTGAACGCAAAAGCTAAGCGTAAGTTATAAATCTGTTTTCCGTTCTTCATATAAAATATTTCAATCACTTTAAAGACATAATATTTTTTAATGTGTTTTAACTTATCCGTCTAAAAATATGTACTCGCTGTTTTTTGACAAAAAATATTCCTAATTTATACCGCAATTTTTTCTTTATCACAACAAGTTTGTTAAAATTTTATTTATGTTAAAACTTAAATTCCATATTTTATAAAATATATATGCACAGTATTTTAATAGACGACGCAGCGCGATTACAAATAATACATGCGTCCATATTTAAAAACAGTATCTTTATTAAGGCATGACAATATCTTAGCTTTACAATGGCATACGCAGATTAAAAGGAAAATTTTACGCATTTCTTCGCTTAACGCGGACGCGGCGCATATTCGTATGCGCATTAAACGGCAAAAATTTTTTCCTTGTAATGTCCGGGAGTTTTAACTGGCAGCAGAGCCGTAAAAGCGGAACAAATATGCGGCGTCACAGATAACCTTGCGGCAATCGGATTTACCGCGTCTATTGCGTTTCCGCTTACCGTTAAAAATACGCGCGCCCTTGTAAACCGAATCTGACGTTAAAAAAAATTCCAATTAATTTGTTTCTTATTGACATATCTATAATTTAATCGTAAAAATCTATCGTGCGGCGCATTTAAATCCCTCCTTTGCAAAGCCTTACTGAATTATTTATTGCGTCTTACAGTTGCTTTAAACGTATCTCTCCGCTGTTAAATACGCCTGATTACGGCAAATTACCAGCCGCGCCAATCAACCGTCCGCTAAATGAATTTTAAACAAAAAGCCGTAATTAAGGACCCGACGTCCCAAATTACGGCTTTGCAAAAATAAATCGGTTTATTAAAAAATATTTTTAATACATATTAAGTTTAAAATTAAACAACGCATATTAATTCAAAACATAGCTTATAAAAATAAACGGCCTGTTTAACATGCGTATAAGAAAAAATATTTTAGGCCGGTAAACTTAAAAACATTACGTTTTTTAACTGCCGCCGCTTAATACTTTTCCGAAAATCTTCTTTCATATTCTTCTTTAAGTCCGTCCCTGAAATCAGGATGCGCAATTTCTATAAGCGCGCGGGCCCTGTCGCGAAGCGTTTTTCCTTTGAGCTTGGCAATTCCGTATTCGGTTACGACATAATCAACGTCGTTTCTGGAAGTCGTAACAGCCGCGCCTTCGTCAATGAAAGGCACTATCCTTGAAATTTTTCCGCCGGCGGCAGTCGAAACCATCGCAATAATCGCCCTTCCGCCTTTGCTCATGGCCGCGCCGCGTATAAAGTCCACTTGGCCGCCAACGCCGCTGAACTGCCTTAAACCGATACATTCGCTTACAACCTGCCCCATTAAGTCAACCTGTATACAGCTGTTTATTGAAACCATATTGTCGTTTTGGGAAATAACGCGGGGATCGTTAATATAATCTACCGGGAAAAACTGGAACTGGGGATTGTCGTCAATAAAGTCATATATTTTTTCCGTTCCCATAGCGAAAGTCGTAACGCTTACGCCTTTATTTATATTCTTGCGCGTATTGTTGATAACGCCGGCTTCTATCAGGTCCACAATGCCGTCGGAAGCCATTTCAGTATGAAGCCCGAGATCTTTTCTGTCCCAAAGGAAAGTAAGCACGCTCTCCGGTATGGAGCCTATGCCAAGCTGGAGTGTGTCCCCGTCTTTGATAAGGGAAGCGCAGTACTCGCCGATTTTCTTTTCAACGTCGCCGATTTTCCCCGGAAGCGAAACCGGAAGTTTCTCGTCGCATTCAACAAAAAAGTCTATATCCCTTACATGTATGTTGCAGTCGCCGAACGTTCTCGGAAGGTTTGAATTAACCTGCGCGATTACGATTTTTGCATTTTCCACGATCCCCTTCGTATAATCGCATGAAGGGCCGAGGCTTACAAAACCGTGCTTATCGGGCTTTGAAACCGAAACAAGCGCCACATCCACGGGAAGGTACTCCCTAAAAAGCATAGGCATTTCATGGAAAAACGACGTTGTGTAATCAGCGCGGCCTTCTTCGACCGCTTTCCTTGTAGAAGCTCCGAGGAACAGCCCGTTAAAATGAAAATGGCCTTTCATTTCAGGTTTAACATACCTGCCTTCACCGAGCGAAACTACATGGTTAATCTCAATATTTTGATAATTTTCATAATTATCGGCCATAGCGTTTATAAGGCATGACGGTTCTGCGGCGGCATGTCCCGTAACGACCCTGTCGCCGCTTTTAATATGGCTTACCGCTTCGGCGGCAGTCACAAGCTTTGATTTATAAATTTCATCCCATTTCTTAAATTCAGACATAATGCACCTCTCAACAATATAAAACTAAGTAGTATATAGTTCTTTATATTACAATGTTTAAGATAATTTTGCAACATTTTTTTGTTCCATAGCTTATACCAAAGCCGCATTATAAGCGGTTTTTCACTGTTTCAGGCAAAACGCCGCATATATAATCTCATCCCGAACGGACAACAAACCATAGTTTCGGTTTACAATGCCACGCAAGTATAATTTTCAGCGTTTCGGCGCCGCATACGCTTGCCGTAGAATCCGCCGCTCATACGCATATGCGTCTTGAAAAGCAAAAACTTTTTTCCTGCTTAGCCGGAGAGTTTTCGGCAATATCGGCGTAAGAGAAAAAAAGGCCCGCAGGCTCTTCCAACCCATACGGCAAACCGCTTTAACGCGGCCGTCGCGCCGTCCGTTAAAACATAGCGCGCCATTGTAAACCGAAGCCTGCCGAAACAAAACGTTATTTAAATTCCAAGCGTAATATTTCTTATGTTAAATAAATTTTCAACCCATTTTAAAGTTAACTTATCCCGTAATACGTCGTAATCACAGAAACTTGTATATATTATGGATCGGAAACAAAATACTGAAATTATAAAATTGACGATTTATGCATATAAAAATCGAATATTCATCTGAAACAAACACAAAATATGAAATTTAATAAACCAAAATATTAATATTATTCATAATATTATACAAATTATATAATATATATTTTTTATTAATATTTATTATCGTTAATTAGCTTAAATTATAAATATGTTTTTTGGTAAATTTTTTTATATTATTTTGTTGTAAATTTATTAATCTGCAATTATAATTAAATAATACGGAACGTTTGTTTAGTTAAAAAGAATGATAATTGGTGGTATTATGGAATTTAAAGACAGGTTAAGATTTTTAAGGAAAAACTGCGTTAAAAACGGAAAACATGTAACACAAGAGGATCTTGGCAAAATACTTGGATACAAATACACCTCTATTTCAAACTATGAATCTGGACGCAACGAACCATGCATAAGGGATATTATTAAAATAGCGAATTTTTTTGAAGTAAGCACGGACTATCTTTTATGCGTTAATGAGGACGGCGACGACGAAAGCAGGAAAAACAGGCTTTTTGAGCTTTGCGCCTCATTTTCCGAAGAAGAAAAGGAAAAAATAATATCCATACTTCTCAGTATCAGAAGCATGATGGATAAATCAAAAAACAGGGGTAAATAAATCGCAGCCGCTTAGAAACAAGCGGCTTTTTATATTCTAAATTTTTGCTCAAAACGTTATTTGAAATTGAGTTTAAACATATAAATCCTCGGGTTCCATAATAATTTAAGCCTCGGAAACGATATAAAACTCAAAATATTACCTGAATATAATATTTTTTATACGCCGGTTAAATAAACCGTCCGTTGTTTATAATTATTTTATTGCCGGGGGTATTTGAACATATTGTTTTAAGCGCTTAATATCTTTGTCATATTTTCCGGACGAAACAAGATGCGGATAACGTCTTTTTCCTGGATACTTCAAACTTTAAATCTGATAATCTATTTATTCCAAAACCTTTATCATATATATTAAATCAGCAATCAAAAATTGCGGCTTAAAAATTTTATATTCTTTCATGTTACTAAAAGTGTAGTTTTTAATTCAACTTCCGGAACGACGGCGTTATTTTTGCTATTATTAAGAACATATATTTCATTTGCCCTCTTCATTTATAAAATTAATTATATAAAATTTCAGAGTAAAAATAATGACAATTTAAAATATTTTATGCACATTAATTTTATGCAGTTTAAATGAATAATATCCATTTATATAAACGGTAAACTCTATGTTTTGTCTTATATATATTTCACAATATCTTAAATTAATATAATATGCATATAAAATAACTTTTATTTATAAATGCAGCGCCGCACTGATTTTACCGCATAGGTTATATATTTTCCGTAAACTTTAACATATATAACCGAATATCTTTCTGTATTAAAAACTTTGCATAAAACAACATTAATGTTAAATTTGTCGAATAACGATTAAGTTATACTGATTACTTATTTTATTATTATTTAAGTATTATTTTATTTTTTAAAATTAAGCTTACAATGCCTTGCCGTCATAACCCAAAAAATATTAAGTTAAAATAATGAAAATTCCTTTCCTTATATCCATATAATTAAACCGCCATATTATTATAAAATATATTTCAGCAAATGTATTATTTCAAATCCGCTATTGACTTTATAAAATATATATGGTAAATATAATTTAGCGGCTAATTTATTTATCCGTTATCTACCCCTGTTTTCTGTAAGAAATATTGATACTAATCCCCTAAATATTGTATCTTTTTTTCTTAATGAAAACTTGCCCTTTTGACCGCAATAAAAAGGGCTGCCCCGTTAGCAAAGGCGTTGACGGGGTATTTTTTATACTCAAAACCGTGAGGATTCAATATATATTAAGTTTAAGATTGGGCGTCATGCATTAATTATTAAATCCGTATTGGGCAGATCGCAATTAATATATTTTGAGTTTAAGACTGAACAACACTTAATTAATATTTTGAGTTTATACTTAAACTACTCATAGTAAATATAAATATATATTTAGCTTCATTTTACAAGATCACGCGCGGTTTTAACGGACGTTAGCGGCGCCATAGCTGTGTTAAAGCCATTTCCTCGGCAACCTCAGCGCATGCCCGTCTTTTCCTTGCTCTTACGCCTCTAAAGTCCGTTAAAACTCCCCGACCCAACAATGAAAAAATTTCTTGCAGTTTAAGGAGCATCCGAGCCGTCATAGCGGATACTACGGCAAGCGTATGCAGAGCGGAAATTCGGAAAATTTTCCCTTGCGCGGCATACGTATCCCTGTAATCCGAAGCTACTGGCAGTACAAATAAATTTTTATTTATTAATCCTTTATTATCCTTTGACATCCTTGATCAACCAATAAAAACTATCCCTGTCATACAGCTTTACTTACAATAAAAAAGCGCATGCCTTAAACGGGAGATTTTAAAAAATCCGCCGATAAAGGCATGCGGCTCGCAGCGTAAAAACATTGTCAACCGTTACCGCCGCTTGTAACCGAACACATTTCCGCACCCGACTCATACTTTATTTTAAACCGTATAAGTCCGGATACCGGAAACAAAATTTTAAAGTTCAGTCACGCCTTATTTTTTATAGCAGGCGTTACATTTCCATTTTCAACAAAGAAAACTCCGCCCTTGCCCGAATAATTTTTTGCTATGTCCTCAATTCCGGTGCATGTCACAACAGACTGTACCCCGTTAATACTTTCAAACAAAAACCTTTGGCGCGCCGAATCAAGCTCGCTTAAAACGTCGTCAAGCAAAAGCACGGGGCTTGTCCCGGTTTCTTCTTTTATTATATCTATTTCGGCAAGCTTGGCCGAAAGCGCCGCCGTCCTCTGCTGCCCCTGCGAACCGTATACTTTCACATCGCTGCCGTTAACCGTAAAAATTATATCGTCTTTATGCGGTCCCGCCGAAGTGCTCCCGAAAATTATATCGCGCTCTAAATTCTGCGCTGTTTTCGTTAATAGCTCTTCGGCATGGCAGTTCGGCCTGTAACATATTTCAAGCTTCTCAGCCCCGCCGGTTATCTTGCTGTGTTTTTCCCCGGCGATACGGCTTATTTTTTTTATAAATTTTTCCCTGTTTTCTATGACCCTCATACCGTACGCCGCAAGTTGTTCATCCCACACGGACACAGTATCACGAAAAGAATAGTTTTTTTGTATTTTTTTTAACAAACTATTTCTTTGCTTGAGCACTTTATAATACTGGCCCAAATCATAATAATAAACATTTTTAAGCTGGCAAAGCTCCATATCTATAAAGCGCCTTCTTTCCCCGGGAGAATTTTTAATAAGCTGAAGATCCTCCGGAGAAAATATGACGCAGTAAAGCGTGCCGAAAAGGTCGCCGCTTTTTTTAATCGGAATACCGTTTACGGCTATGCCTTTGACGCCGTTTTTTTCGTCTTTTTTCAAATGGACGTCAATCCTGTTCTGCCGTCCCATATTTTCAATTTCAACTTTAATATGCGCTTCATGGCCGTTGAAATCTATAAGGCGGCTGTCAAAGCGGGTCCTGTGGCTGCGTCCTGTGGCGCATATGTAAATGCTTTCAAGTATATTTGTTTTTCCCTGGGCATTTTTGCCGTAAAGTATGTTAATACCGCCGCTAAAGCCGAGACTTGCATTTTTTATGTTCCTGAACCCAGCTAAAGACAGCTTTTTTACTATCATTTTTAACGCTCCTCAAACAACACTTTAACAGAACCAACGCCTATAACTTCAACAACGTCGCCCGGGCGGACTTTCTTTCCCCTTTGTACTTCGGTTTGCCCGTTTAAAAGCACGCGCCCCTCTGAAATGAGCGTTTTAGCCTCCGAACCCTGCTCTGCCATGTCCGCCAGCTTCAAAAGCTGGCCCAATTTTATAAATTCAGTGTTAATTGAAACAGTTTCCATATTATCCCCCTTACATCCTTAACGGAAGGACAAGGTATTTATATTCTTCCCCTTCCTCCTGCTTGATTATGCATGGGCTTAAAGGCGAATTGAACTGTACCGCAACTTTCTCGTCTTCAATAGCCCTCAGCGCGTCGATAAGGTAGCGCGGGTTAAAAGCTATTTTAAGTTCGTCGCCTTCGGTTTGAGTATTAAGCTCCTCATATGCGGAACCCATTTCCGTTTGCGAAGTAATTATAATATTATCCGGATGTATATCAAGTTTCACCGGCACTTTCCTTGCGTCGCGGCTTACGAGGGATGCGCGTTCAAGAGCCGATATAAGTTCGCTCCTGTTAATTACTGCCCTTGTTTTGTATTCGTTTGTGAACGCCTGGTCGTATTTTATAAATTCACCGTTGATAACGCGGCTGACAAGTATATTGCCTTCCATGTCGAAAAGTATATGGTTTTCGGTTATGTATATTTCAACGTCCTCTTCCCCGTCAAGGAGTATCCTGCTTATTTCTTTCAGCGTTTTTGCCGGAACTATCACCTTTGCCGGTTCGGGAGAGCTTACTGCCGCCGCTTTTTTGTAGGAAATCCTGTACCCGTCAACCGCTACGATATTAACATATTCTTCCGATATTTCTATGAGTTCTCCCGTAAGGGTAGGTTTTGATTCGTCGGAAGCGACGGAAAAAATAGTGCTTATAATTAAATTTTTGAGATCTTTTTGTTTGATTTTATAAGGTTCCTGTTTAGTTATGGACGGTATTTCCGGGAAATCGTCTCCGGGCTGTCCCATTATTTTATATTCGGAAAAGCCGCAGTTAATAACGGCGCTGTTGTTTTCTCCCGTGCTTACGGATACCTTTTCTCCGTTTACGCGCCTTATAATTTCGCTGAACATACGGGCTTCAAGGGCAATCGTCCCTTCTTCTTTTACTTCGGCTTCTATTTTGGCTGTTTCTATTGCCATTTCCATATCGTTTGCTGTTAATTTGACGCCTCCGTCCTCCGCTTTGACAAGTATACATTCAAGTATAGGCATTGACGTTTTGGAGCTTACGGCTTTCGAAACTATATTGATTGCATTTTGCAGGGCGTCCTTTTGGCATGTGAATTTCATATTGTGAGTAACTCCTTTCGGGATAAGTTGTGTTTTATATTAGTTTTTTTTAGTAGTCATAGTAGTAGAACATGTGAAATTGTGGAAAAGTATCCACATCCCATAGGATACGGGATTTTTCAGTTGGATAAGTATGTACATATTTCTTCATTGTTTTGATAGGTTGTCCACATTGTTAACTTTTGGGGAAGTATTAAAAGTTTTTCCACATATAATCTACACTGAATTAACATGTTGATGTGGACAATATTTTCATCTTTTTAAGTTAAATTAAAAAGCGCTGCCGTAATTTTGCGGCTGCCGCTTTTTTGCCGTTTTGATTTACGGCGGCAATCGGAAACATAAAAAATGTTATGCTTCCGGCGTTTTTCGGTTTAAAAGAATATTTTGCCTGTGGGGCCGGCGTTAAGCCGAAACGGCTCCGGCTCGTTTTGTTTTTGTCATTAACGATTTAAAAATAACGGCCGTACTTATATCCAATACATAAACGTCTGCATGCGCCCTATGGGATTTTGAGGTTTTAACTGCTTTTTAATTCCCCTGTATGCGCTTTTTAAGTTCTTCGATATCTTTTCTGAGTTCTTTGTCCTTTTCGAGATCGGCTTCGATTTTCTTTTCGGCGTGGAGTACGGTGGTGTGGTCGCGCCCGCCGAATTCGTCGCCTATTTCTTTAAGCGATATGTCTAAAAGCCGGCGGCAGAGGTACATGGCTATCTGGCGCGGGTAAGCTATTGTTTTCGGCTTTTTGCTCCCGCGCACGTCTGCGGCCGATATGTTATAGTAAGCGCTTATTATATCTATTATGAAATCCGGCGTTATCTGTTTTTGTTTCTTATCGCCGTATACTTCAAGGCTTTTTTCGGCAAGTTCAATGGTTACGTCGCTGTTTGTCAGGGAGGCGTACATCATTATCCTTGTAAGCGCGCCTTCGAGTTCCCTGATGTTGCTTTCGATATATTTTGCGATAAACGCAAGCACGTTGTCGCTTACAACATACCCTTCGTGGTTGGCTTTGTTGCGCAATATGGCTATGCGGGTTTCAATGTCGGGCGTTTGTATATCGGCTATAAGCCCTCCGGCAAAACGGCTGCGGAGCCTTTCTTCAAGGGGATTTATGTCCTTTGGGGAGCGGTCGGATGATAATATTATCTGTTTGTTTGCGCTGTGAAGCGCGTTGAAAGTGTGGAAAAATTCTTCCTGAGTGCTTACTTTTTCCGCAATGAACTGTATATCGTCTATAAGAAGGACGTCTATATTCCTGTATTTATTGCGGAATTCCTCATTTTTGTTGTTCCTGATGGCGTTGATTAGTTCGTTTGTAAAAGTTTCGCTTGTAACGTAAAGCACTTTTGTAGACGGATCCTTGTCCAGTATATAGTGCGCGATTGAATGCATAAGGTGGGTTTTTCCAAGGCCTACGTTGCCGTACAGGAAAAGAGGGTTGTACGCTTTTGCCGGGGCTTCCGCAACGGCGAGGCTTGCGGCGTGGGCCATGCGGTTGCTGTTTCCTACGACGAAACTTTCAAAAACGTACCGCGGGTTAAGGTTTGCCGCAAGCCCGGCGTCCACCGCAAGGGGGTTTCTTTCCTTAACGGCCGGCTCGGGCTGCGGGCTTTCAGCCGAAAGTATTATTATGTTGCAGTTTGTGTTTGAAACCTGTTTAACGGCGTTTTTTATAAGCGTCAGGTATCTGCTTTCCACAAGGCCTTTCATAAAATCGTTTTCCGCTTTCAGGTATACGTCCTGCCCGTCGACGCGCACAGGCACAAGCGGGTTTATCCATGTATTCATGCTCAGCGTATCCAAGGCGCCCTCAAGTATTTCAAGGGTTTTTGCCCATAAACTTGTTAAATCTTCCATTTCTTCCTCCCAAATGTAATAAAGTGTTTAAATCCAGAATCCATAATACCGATTTTTTCAGCGCCTGAAATCTGCATTGTTAACATGACGAATATAATGGTTAATAAATATTATAAGTTATCCACAAATTGTTAACAATGTGTGGATAACTTATTTGGTAAATTTTTAAAATCCAGAAATTACACAGGTTATAACTTATTTTTATGTATACGTCAAACGTCAAAAATGTGGATTTCTTTTGTGGAATAATGTGGATATTTTTGTTTATCCGCATTTTAAATTGCTTTAAGGCCGTATTTTGACGTAAAAAACGGCCGGTACTGCAAAAAAACGGTTAATAAATATTTTAAGTTATCAACATTTTGTTAATAGCATGTGGATAATTCTAATAATACGGCGCTTAAATCCAGCGTTTAAGCATTTTATAATGTTAATCTTAAAACCGTTTTTTGTGGATTTTATTGTTAAGTTGTGTGGATAAGCCCTTTTTATGCAATATAATATACCAAAAAAAACGCCGTTTTTCAATAAGCTAAAACACGGTAATTATTATTGCGCCGACGTACAATATAATTAAATTTGTACATATTAAATTTAAAGGCCGTAATTTTTCGGCGTTTTCAATGTTGCCGCAATACTGTTTTTGGTATTATTTACTTTCCTCATGTGAAAAACGGATACGAAAAGTTTTTTGATATTATTTGAGGTTAGCTTCAGTTTATAAGGTTATAAGGGCACACACGGTTTTAACGGACGTTAGCGGCGCAATAACTGTGTTAAATCCGCTTGCCGTAGTAACCGCTGCGCCTGCCCGTCTTTGCCTTGCTCTTACGCCGCTGACATCCGTTAAAACTCTCCGACCTCACAAGGAAAAAATTTTTTTGCAGTTCAAGGCGCATATGCGCCGACATAGAGGTTCCTATGGCAAGCATATGCAACACAGAAATGCGGGAAATTTTTCCTTGCGGGGCGTGTGTGCCCTTGTAAACTGAATCTATACTTTAATAAAAATTTCGTCTGTGGTAAAATTGCCTTGGCAATAGGGGAGGGTACACATGAAAAAAACGTATATTAAATATATAGCGGCGCTTATTATATTCGGCTCAAACGGCGCTGTTGCAAGCATGGCCGATACTGAAAGTTATGAAACGGTATTTATAAGGACTCTTATAGGGAGTTTGTTTTTGGCCGCCGTATTGTTTATTTCTTCATTAAGTAAATCATTGAAATATTCGGAAACAGATATGGGAAACGGAAACAATAAAAATATGCTCCCATGCGGTAAACTGCGTTTTTTTGTTTTAAAAATACATGCCGCGTTGAGGAAGGAACAAAAAGCTGTTTTATACACATCTCTTTCGGGGGCCGCTATGGGAATGAGCTGGATTTTGCTTTTTGAAGCGTATGATATAATAGGTGTCGGCGTTTCTTCTGTTTTATATTACTGCGGGCCCGTTATAGTTATGGCCCTTTCGCCTTTGATTTTCGGCGAAAGGCTTTTTTTGAAAAAGGTATTCGGTTTTGCCGCCGTTATAGCGGGTGCGTTTTCAGTAAATTTCGGTTTGGGGGAAACGCTTGGCGCATGGGCTGTTTTCTGTGGTCTGGCGTCGGCTCTTATGTATGCCGTAATGGTGATATTTAATAAGAAAGCCGGAAGCGATCTTGGCATGGCGGGACAGGTAATTCAGCTTTTTTCCGCATTTTTAACCGTTTTTATATTTTTGGCAATAAAAGGCGGGCTTATATTTGAAATACCAAAAGGCAGTTTTATTCCTCTTGCCATACTCGGTATTTTTAACACCGGAATAGGATGCCTGCTGTATTTTTCCTCCATAAGCCGCCTACCTGTGCAGACTGTGGCCATATGCGGATATTTAGAGCCTTTGTCGGCGCTTCTGTTTTCCGTTTTGCTGCTTGGCGAAAGTATTTCGCATTTTCAGTTTTTGGGAGCCGTTTTGGTGTTGGGCAGCGCATTTTATACGGAATTTTCAAAAAATCGGGAGCCGGTCCGGCAATAGATTGCAGGGGGATTTTTAACGGCAAATGTCCGTATGGCTCCGCCTCATATAAAAATCTGTAATATATAAAGCCGTATAATAATTATGCTATGCTTTTTTTAAATAAATCTCCTTGACTGGGCAGACGTTTTCTAATATAATGAGAAAAGCGCAAAATTGCAGGATATGCAGATGTAAGAATATTCAAGGAGGTGCGGTACTGATGAAAATGACATTCCAGCCTAAAAAGAGGCAGAGGAGCAAAGTTCACGGCTTCAGGAAAAGAATGGCCACAGCTAATGGTAGAAAAGTTTTGGCAGCAAGAAGAAGAAAAGGTAGAAAATCATTGACTGCATAATTTATAAGGCCGCTTACAGTGGCCTTTTTATCTTTTTTAAAAATAACCGGTTTTAATGGAAAACGCGGACGATTTGAGGCCGCGGGGCGGCGGCGTAAATGCGCCCGTCTTACGTAATACTGGTTTTTAAAGGCGGCCCTTAAAGCGGCATACCGGAAATCAGGAAAAAATTACGCCGCAAAACCAGTATACACTTGTAAACCGAATATGATATATGGTATAATTTTTCTCAGGGTTTTAACCCTGTAATTTAAAGGGATAAATGAGGGATATGCTTGCGTTTTACACAGTCGCTTAAAAAAAATTATCAGTTCGGCTTTGTTTATAATAAGGGCAAGTCCGTTGCCGACAAATATCTTGTCTTATATGCCGTCAGGAACAAAAGAAACCCCGATATAAACCGTCTGGGCATAACCGTAAGCAAGAAAGTCGGCAAAAGCGTGGTAAGAAGCCGTGTAACACGACTTATAAAAGAAAGTTACAGGCTTAGCGAACGTTATGTTGCGACAGGTTTCGATATAGTCGTTTTGGCGCGCGTCGGTTCTTCCGCGGCTTCATACGGCGAAATAAATAAATCCCTTTTGAACCTTTTAAAACGGCAGAACCTTATAAAACAGCCGAAACCGGCGGTTTTAAAGGAAGGCGCGGATTCGTGTAAGGAATAATAAAGGATTGGTGTTATGGCTAAAAAATTGTTTCTTTTCCTTATAACTTTTTACCGTCAGGCTATTTCGCCTTATAAACCGCCGTGCTGCAGGTTTATACCAACCTGTTCCCAGTACGCTTACGAGGCGGTTATGAAATACGGCGCCGTTAAAGGCGGTTGCCTTGCCGTTCGGAGGCTTCTTAAATGCCACCCTTTCCATAAGGGCGGATACGACCCTGTCCCATGAAAAGGACAATAATTTATTTGAGGAGGAAATATGTTGGAACCTTTTATCAGCGGCCTTGCGCTTTTATCTTCAACTACGAGGACGCCGGGCATAATCGTAGGGCCCGTGGCTAATTTTCTTGGCGTTATTTACAATGCCGTTTTTAATTTTATATACGGGTTTGTGCAGGCGAATTCACTCGGAATTGCAATTATACTTTTTACACTGCTTGTAAAAACGGTGCTGATACCTTTATCTTACAAACAGCAGAAATCTACTTTCGCAATGCAGAAGCTTCAGCCGGAAATGAATAAAATCAAGGAGAAATACTCCGGCAAAAAAGACGCCGAAAGCCAGCAGAAAATGGCCCTTGAAATGCAGAAGCTTCAAAAAGACAATAATATAAGCATGTTTGGCGGCTGCCTTCCTCTTCTTGTGCAGCTTCCGATACTTTACGCGCTTTTTTATATATTCCAGCAGGCGTATTTATATATCGACGTTGTGGGCATGAACTATCAGGCTATTACGGATCTTCTTTTATCAATGCCCGTGGATTTAAGGCTCGACGTTTTTACGGATATCATAAACGAACATAAGCTTTATATAGACGTGGCAAGCTCCGCCGACATGATAAGGCTTGTCAACGATATGACCATTGCGGACTGGAACGCCGTTACCGCTTCCATAGGAGATTACGCCGCTCAGCTTACTCCGCTTCTTGCGCAAAAAACACAGATGGAAACTTTCTTCGGCATAAGCCTTGTGCACAATGCGGGCCTTGGGTTCCCGGGAATACTCGTGCCTCTGCTTTCGGCGGCTACGACGTATTTTTCTTCAAAAATAATTACGAAACAGTCGGGCGCGCAGCAAAACGGCGCGCAGGATCCTATGATGCAGTCTATGAAAATGATGAATATAATGATGCCTATTATGATGGGCGTTATGTGTATAACTCTTCCTGCCGGCATCGGTATTTACTGGACTGTAAGCAACCTTATACAAGTATGCCAGACGTTGCTTTTAAATAAATACTTCAGATCGAAAGACGCTAAGGAGGCCGTTAAGCAATGAATGAGATTCAAAAATCCGCAAAAACCGTCGAACTTGCCCTGAACGAACTTATGAGCGAACTGAAGGTAAGTTCGCTTGACGAAATAGATTATGTAGTCGTTGAGGAGCCTGTTAAGGGATTTTTGGGATTTGGCAGTAAAAACGCCGTTGTAAAGGGCAGCGTTAAATACAACCCGGAAAAAATCGCAAAGGACTTTTTGCGCGAAATGTTCCTTTCAATGGGAATAATAGTTAATATCGAAACAAGCTTGAAAGACAGGCAGGTTTTTATCAACCTTTCCGGCCCCGAAATGGGAGTGCTTATAGGAAAGCGCGGCCAGACGCTCGATTCCATACAGTACCTTACAAACCTTGTCGTAAATAAGGGCAGCGCCCCGTATTACGGCGTTATGGTTGATACGGAGAATTACCGCCAAAGGCGCAAGGAAACTTTGGAATCTTTGGCTTTTAATCTTGCAAAAAGGGTTAAACAGTCCAAGCAGAAGGTTGTGCTAGAGCCTATGAACCCTTATGAAAGGCGTATAATACACTCCGTTTTGCAAAACGACAGGTTTGTTACTACATATTCCGAAGGCGAAGAGCCTTACAGGAACGTTGTTATAGATTTAAAATAATTTTTTCCTGCCATTTATCCGCTTGCCTTTGATTTTTATAAGGGATCGCACGGTTTGAAAGATATGCCGCCTTTGATTTAGGCGCAGCCTTGCAGGAATATACCGAGAAGAAATATAAGCCGTGGGGAGCGAATCTTTCCCACGGTTTTTTTGGAGAGGATGAATTGTTATGCCGTCTGAAAATAAAATAATAGCCGCCGTAAGCACGCCTTTGGGAAACGGAGGCATAAGCATAGTAAGAATCAGCGGAAACGGTTCGATTCGGCTTGCGGCAAAGGCTTTTAAGGGAGCGGACATTTTAAAAAAAGAAAGCCATACCATTACTTTCGGCCATATCGTAAGCCCTTTTACGGGAGAGGTTTTGGACGAGGTCCTTCTCACCGTTATGAAGGCTCCGAAAACTTACACCACCGAGGACGTTGTCGAAATTAACTGCCACGGCGGCATTATGTCGTGCGGCAGGGTTTTGGAGCTTATTTTGAAATTGGGAGCGTCGCTTGCGGAACCGGGGGAATTTACGAAACGCGCTTTCCTCGGCGGCAGGATAGACCTCACTCAGGCGGAAGCCGTTATCGACATTATAAACAGCAAAACGGAACTTGGTAGGAAAGCCGCGCTAAAACAGCTTGGCGGAAGCGTCGGCAATACGGTTAGGGATATGCGCGGCGCGCTTTTAGATTCGATAGCCGCCATTGAAGTTTCAATCGACTATCCAGAACACGATATGGAAGAAGAAACTTACGCTATGCTTAAAGCAAAGACGCAAAACCTGATTGAAGAAACCGACAGGCTTTTGGATTCCTCAAGGAAAGGGCGCATTATAAGGGAAGGCGTAAGCATGGTTATACTCGGCAAGCCCAACGTGGGCAAAAGCTCTCTTTTAAACTGCCTTTTGGAGGAAGAAAGAGCCATTGTAACCGATATACCGGGAACTACAAGGGATACCGTTGAAGAATATCTGAGCATAGGCGGCATAGCCGTTAAAATAATAGATACTGCCGGCATACGGGAAACCGACGATACCGTTGAAAAAATCGGCGTTGAAAAAAGCAGGAATACGGCGCGGGAAGCCGACGTTATACTTATGCTTTTGGACGCGTCGTCGCCCCTTGCAAAGGAAGACTTTGAAATACTTGATTTTATAAAAGGCAGGAATGCGGTTATACTCCTTAATAAATGCGATCTGAAGGCGGCTTTTGATATAAGCGCCGTAAAGGAATATACCGGAACGGACAATATAATACCTATTTCCGCCAAACGCGGGGAAGGTATAGGGGAATTGGAAAAATGGTTCCGCGATATGATTTTTGAAGGCGCGGTTGACTCGGGCGGCGGCGAAGCTCATATAACCAACATACGCCATAGGGACGCTCTTTCAAGGGCGCGGGAAAGCCTAAAAAAAACCCTTGGAGCCATAACGGACGGCATGCCCGTCGATTTTATATCCATGGATTTGACGGACGCACTCAATATACTTGGCGAAATAACGGGCGACAGCTATGACGGGGAGCTTTTGGACAGGATATTTTCACAGTTCTGTTTAGGAAAATAACAATGGATTTAAAAGCGCGCTGCCGCGTTTAATTTATGGGAATACAGGGGGAATTGAAATGGCTGAAAAATACGAAGCCGGAAATTTCGGCGTTATCGTCATAGGCGGTGGACACGCCGGATGCGAAGCGGCTTTGGCGTCTGCAAGGAGCGGAGTGGAAACAATCATGTTCGCCATAAATCTCGACAGCATAGCGATGATGCCGTGCAACCCGTCCATAGGCGGCAGCAGCAAGGGACATCTCGTGCGTGAGATTGACGCTTTAGGCGGGGAGATGGGCAAAAACATAGATAAAACTTTTATACAGACAAAAATGCTGAACACGGCGAAAGGCCCGGCGGTTTATTCCCTTAGGGCGCAGGCGGACAAAACGGCATATAAAAACGAAATGAAAAAGACCCTTGAAAACACCGAAAACCTCACTGTGCGCGAGGGAGAAATAGTTTCGCTTATTGTCGACGGCGGTGAGGTTAAAGGGGTTGAGACCCTTTCGGGGGCCGTGTACAGGGCGCAGGCCGTTATAATCGCCGCCGGCACTTACCTTAAAGCGAGATGCCTTTACGGAGAAACGATTATACAATGCGGCCCTAATGGGCTTAAAGCCGCGTCGGGGCTGAGCCAAAGCCTTATTGATAACGGAATAAAGCTTTACCGCTTTAAAACGGGAACGCCCGCAAGGATAGACGGCAAAAGCGTGGATTTTTCAAAAATGACTCCACAATACGGCGACGGCGACATAGTTCCTTTTTCATTTACAAACAGGGCGGAGGATATTGCGCGGGAGCAGATTCCTTGCTATCTCACTTATACAAATGAACGGACCCATGAAATTATCAGGGATAACCTTCACCGTTCGCCGCTTTATGCAGGCGTTATAGAAGGCACCGGGCCGAGGTACTGCCCTTCAATAGAAGATAAGGTAGTGCGTTTTTCGGATAAGGCGCGGCACCAGATATTTGTCGAACCGGAGGGTGAAAACACAAACGAACTTTATATACAGGGCATGAGTTCCTCGCTTCCGGAGGACGTTCAGATTGCCCTTTACAGGACTGTGCCCGGCCTTGAAAACTGCCGCTTTACGCGGACGGCATACGCTATCGAATACGACTGTATAGACGCGACGCAGCTTAAACTTTCGCTGGAATTTAAAAATATAAAAGGGCTTTTCGGCGCGGGGCAGTTCAACGGTACGAGCGGGTACGAGGAAGCGGCGGCGCAGGGGCTTATTGCGGGCATAAACGCCGTCAGGCATATAAGGGGCGAAAAACCGCTTATACTTGACAGGAGCCAGGCGTATATCGGCGTTCTTATAGACGACATTGTAACCAAAGGAAGCCGCGAGCCATACAGGATGATGACTTCAAGGGCGGAATACAGACTGCTTTTAAGGCAGGACAACGCCGACGAAAGGCTTACTCCTATAGGATATGAAGCGGGCCTTATCGGCGAGGAAAGGTACGGCGCTTTTTTGGAAAAGGAAAAAGCAATTTCAAAAGAAAAGGAACGTATATATAAAACCGTTATCACGCCGGGCGCGGAAGTTCAGGCGTTTCTTGAAAGGAATAACAGCGCGCCCCTTAAAAGCGGCATAAAGCTTTACGAACTTCTGCGACGTCCCGAGCTTACATATGAAGCGTTGGGCGAAATAGACGCGGACAGGCCGTCTTTAAGCCGTGAAGTGTGGGAACAGGCGGCCCTTCAAATTAAGTATGAAGGTTATATAAATCAGCAGGCGCAGAGGGTGGAGCAGTTTAAAAAACTTGAAAAACGGCTTCTGCCCGACAGTTTGGACTATTCCTCGATTAAAGGCCTCAGGATAGAGGCGGCGCAGAAACTTAACGAAATAAAGCCTAATTCAATAGGACATGCGTCAAGGATTGCGGGCGTTTCGCCGGCTGATATATCGGTGCTTTTGATATATATGGAGCAGATGAAAGGGAGAAATGATGAGTAAAAGCCATTTTACTGTTAAATTAAAGCCTCTCAGGAAGAAAGTTTTTTTCGGATACGGCATTTCGGCAAGGCGGAAAAACCTTTTTGCCGTAAAGAAAATCAAGCTCGGCAGGAAACCGTATATTGTTCTTAACGGCGGGGAACAGAAAAAAGTTTCGGACTGTATTTTGGCGGAGCTGAAAAAACAGAAGAATATTTAACGGCTCAATATATTGTATTACTACGCTTTAAAAAAAGGCGCGTTTTCGTTCGGCTTAATACGTATGAGTATTTTAGATTGTCAACGCGGTATTGCCGAAATCAATACGTTAAGCTGTAATAAAAGAGAATGTACGTCAGCGGTAAAGGTTTTTTGTTTTTAAAGGATATGTAAAAGTTACCATGGAGATGCGAAGGGCGCGGCAATGCCGAACAGTTGCGGAACGTAGCGTTAAGCCGCAATAAAAGGGAATATTGTCGGCGGTAAACGTTTTTTGTTTTAAAAAGATATGTAAAAGTTACCATGGAGATGCGGAAGGCGCGGCAATGCCGAACAGTAGCAGAACAGCGCGTTAAGCCGCAATAAAAGGGAATGTATGTCCGCCGTAAACAGTTTTTGTTTTTTATAAAATATGTTGAAGTTACCATGACGCCATGAACGGCGCGGAAGCGGCTGACGGGCGAATGAAGATACGCTCGGATCGTTAACGGCGAATATATGAATAACATTGAGTTAATGTGGTTATAAAATGGAAAGCGTTCCGCGAAAGTTTTATATTTTAAAAGATATGTTAAATTAACATGAAGATACGATTGGATTGGCAAAGGCGGATAAATTGATAATATCACATTAAATCTGCCGAAATAAATGTAGTTTATATGCGGCGGATCGTATTTTGAAGGTTTTGGATACTTTGAATACTTTTTAATTTTAGGGGGATATATGGACGCAAGGGAACTTTTCAGGGATACGGCCGCCCGCATGGGCATTGAGCTGAGCGGCGAACAGGAGGATTCATTTTTTAAATACAAAGATCTGCTTTTGGAATGGAATAAAAAAATGAACCTTACGGCAATTACCGACGATAAAGATATTGTTATAAAACATTTTGCCGACTGCCTTTCCATCCTGTCGTGTTTCAGCGTGCCTGCCGGCGCGTCAGTTATAGACGTGGGGACGGGCGCGGGCTTTCCGGGGATACCCGTTAAAATTGCAAGGGGCGATTTGGATATGACGCTTCTTGACAGCCTGAATAAGCGTATTACTTTTCTTGAGGAAGTGAAAAAAAGCCTTGGCCTTGAAAAGATTGAAAATATACATATGCGGGCGGAAGAGGGCGGACAGGATCGCCGGTATAGGGAAAAATTTGATTTCTGCATTTCGCGCGCCGTTGCAAACCTTGCGGTTTTGAGCGAATACTGCCTTCCGTTTGTTAGGGAAGGCGGCGTGTTTATATCTTTGAAAGGGCCGGACGTTTCGGATGAAATAAGCGGGAGCCTTAAGGCGATAAAAATATTCGGCGGGGAAGTTAAGGATATTATAAACGTATCAATTCCAAACAGCGATATTTCACACAGCCTTGTGATAATCGAAAAAATCGGAAAAACCCCGGCGCAGTACCCGCGTAAGGCGGGAACCGCCGTCAAAAAGCCCATTAAGTAACAGTATCGGCGCGCCGCTCCGTTTTGTGAGGAATATAGAATTTCGTTATAGTATATAAGCCGAAGCGTTTATTTTAGAAATATTTTGAATAAAACTGCGTTGGGTGTGGATAAAGCGGCAATATGATAAAAATACGTTTTTTGTGAATTGTTACTTTTTTATATTGCCGGATATTGCTGCCGTTATTAAGCCGTATACGGACGCGGCATGCGCGGTGGAACAGCCGGGACGGCGTTTTACAATACGTTTTTATGTCTGACGGCAAACTTCGGTATTATACAAATGAAATTATGTGATATTTAATATTCGAGTAAAATAATAAAATATTTTATGTTATTAAGCCGAAAGCCGCCGAAAATTTCATTTGCAGATTTTTACGGCGGTTGTTTATACTGCCGCTTTGATATGGGGAAGGGGCGTTTTTCAGGGTATAGGCAATCAAAACTTTTAATTTTTATATGCGGGTACGTTTGGATTATTTTTTAATATTTTAATCGAAAGCAGGCTGGTTTAATGTCGGGAGTTTTGCTTAAAGCGTTTTCATTTATATTGGTTATTATAATTGGATATTTACTGAAGAAAAAAGGTTTTTTCAAAAAGGAGGATGTTTCGGTTATAACGAAAATAACCCTTAATATAACGCTTCCGGCGGCTGTTGTCACGAGTTTTTCGAATTTTGAAAAGGACAGCTCCCTTTTTATGATTATTGCAATAGGGTTCGCAACAGATTTTGTTTTGGTGATGTTGGGATATTTAATTTCGATGAAGAAAGAACGTGATATCCGCATACATTATATGTTCAATATAACGGGATATAATATAGGCTCATTTACAATGCCTTTTGTGCAAGGTTTCCTAGGCGGGGGCGGCGTTGTAACGGCGTGCCTTTTTGATATGGGCAACGCCATGATGTGCAGCGGCGGCACTTACATAACGGTTATTTCTCTTTTGGGCGGCGGCGAAGGAAAGCTGAGGATACGCGATATATTCAAAAAGCTTTTGAAGTCGGTGCCTTTCGACATATACTTGATTATGATGATATTTGCTTTTTTGAATATCAGGATACCGGACGGGGTTGTAACGGCCGTTTCCGCCGTGGCGGGAGCAAACGGCTTTATGGCTATGCTTATGCTCGGCCTTATGCTGGAGCTTGATATCGACCTCGGTTCCATAAAGGTAATTGCGAAGGCGCTTGCAGTACGTTACGCCTTTTCGGCGGTTCTTGCATATTTGCTGTATTCGTTTGCACCTTTTACGCTTGAAGTCAGGCAGGTTTTGGCTCTGACGGTGTTCAGCCCGTGTTCGGCGCTTGTGCCCGCGTTTACGGGAATGAGCGGCGGGAATACCGATATGGCGGGATTTGCAAATTCTCTTTCGATTATTATAAGCGTCGTTATAATGACGTGCCTTATTGCCGCGCTTCATATTTGAAACGGAATGGAATATTCAGCGATTTAACCCGGCAGCGCGATATATTAAACGGCAGATAATCTGTTTAATCTGATTTTAAAAAATAAAGTACGGCGGCAAACGTATTATAACTATTTTCGCTAAGGGCGATTGCCATTTTAAATTCCGTATGCCGCCGTTTTTGTCTGTCAGGGGAAGATGTTTAGACGAAAGAAGAAAAATTTCGGAATAAACGCTGAGATTTTATTAAAAAATACGAAACGGTTTCGGCAGAATTTAAAATTTTTATGCTTCCTGTAATTAAACGGTTAAAAATTGAGATTTTAATTTTCGGCAGACGAAATGGCGCTGTATGAACGTTGGATATGTTAATTCGGGATTTGAAGGATATGGGGAGATTATGAGCGGAGGTTTAATAAATTTGCCGCTCTCATTTTAAAAGATTTGCCGTTTTGTTTTTTATGGATTTTACTTGTTTTTTTAAAGGATTTGCAGTTATGATTTCAATGGATTTACCGGGCTGTTTCCGTCGGATTTGATGTTCTGATTTTAAAGGATTTGCCGGGCTGCTTCCGTCGGATTTTACCCGCTTGTTTTTAATTGATTTACCGTGCGTTTGCCGCATGCCGTATTGTTGCCGAATCCGTTTTTAGGAACCCGGTTTAAAAAAATATGCTTGACATATATAATTTTGAGTAGTATACTTCAAATCAATTTAATACGGTAAATCTTCGGGGCAGGGTGAAATTCCCTACCGGTGGTACAGCCCACGAGCCGCAAGGCATGATTCGGTGAAATTCCGAAGCCGACAGTACAGTCTGGATGAAAGAAGGTTAAAGCGCGGATGTTTTTTTTACGCGGAGAATTATTGCCCTGGAATATTTTTATTCCGGGGTTTTTTTATCGGCGTGCGGCTTCGCTTGCGGTTTCGGCATGAACGGACTGCCGCGTCGCGTATTTATGAAACGTATATCCGTTTTGTTTCGCCCCGGAGGATTTTCCGGGGCTATTTTTTTTGAGGTGATAATTATGGATGAAAAATATATGGAACTTGCCGTTTCCCTCGCTTTAAAGGGGCTGGGCAGAGTTTCGCCTAATCCTGCCGTAGGGGCAGTTATAGTTAAAAACGGGCGTGTAATCGGCGGCGGATATCATGAAAAATACGGGGGCAGGCATGCGGAAATAAACGCGCTTGAAAGCTGTATTGAAAGCCCCGATGGCTCCGATATGTACGTTACGTTGGAACCATGCGGCCACTTCGGCAAACAGCCTCCATGCGCCGAATCCATTATCAAAGCCGGAATAAAGCGCGTTTTTGTTGGGTGCGCCGATCCAAACCCTCTTGTTGCGGGCCGAGGGATAACGGAGCTTAAAAAAAACGGCGTAAAAGTCGAAACAGGCGTGCTTGAAAACAAATGCCGCATGGCAAACGAATGGTTTTTCCATTACATAAAAACAAAAACGCCTTTTACGGTAATGAAATACGCCATGACCATGGATGGAAAAATATGTTCATATATCGGTGAATCAAAGTGGATAACCGGCGAAGAAGCGAGAAAACATGTGCACAGCCAGCGCGGAATTTTCGATGCGGTTATGGTGGGCGTAGGGACGGTTATTTCCGACAACCCGCTTTTGACATGCCGTACCGGGGGAAGGAACCCGATACGCATTATATGCGATACAAACTTAAGGATGCCTCTTGACTGCAGTATTTCCGAAACTGCCCGCGACATTCCGTCTATCATCGCCACATGCCGCGGCGATTTGAAAAAAACGGAACCTTATGTGAAAAAAGGTTTTGAAATTATAACCGTTCCGGAGGAAAAAGGCAGGGTGGGCCTTAAAAGTCTTATGCGGATATTAGGAGAAAGAGGGATAGGCAGCGTGATAATAGAAGGCGGGGCGGAACTTAACTGGTCGGCTTTGGAAAGCGGCGTCGTACAGAAAATCCAAGCGTATATTTCGCCTAAAATTTTAGGCGGCAAAACTGCCAAAACCCCGATAGGCGGCGTTGGTTTTCCTCATTTGGACTGCTCAGTCAGGCTGAGCGGAAGCACGGTAACAAAATTTGGCGGGGATTTTTTGATAGAAAGCGGTGTTTCATATGTTCACGGGGATTGTTGAAGAAACGGGAAACGTATTGGATATAAAAAACGGAAAGGATTCGGCGGTTATAAAAATAAAGGCCAAAACCGTACTTGAAGGCGTTAAGATCGGCGACAGCATAGCGGTTGACGGCGTATGCCTGACGGTTGTAAGTTTCGACGGGTCAAGTTTTTCGGCTGACGTTATGCATGAAACGCTTAACCGTTCGGCCCTGCCGCTTTTAAAGGCGGGAAGCCCCGTAAATTTAGAACGCGCCATGGCGGCGGACGGAAGGTTCGGCGGCCATATTGTGGCGGGCCATATAGACGGACGCGGCGTTATATCCGCCGTAAAGAAAGACGGTTTTGCTTTGGTATATAAAATAAAAGCCGATGAAAGCATAACTAGGTATATTGTGGAAAAAGGTTCCGTCGCCATAGACGGCATAAGCCTGACGGTTACGGAAACAGGCTCCGGTTATTTTTCGGTTTCGGTTATACCTCATACTGCCGCATGTACATCGCTTGGTCTTAAAACAGCCGGAAATTTTGTCAATATTGAAACCGATATAATAGGCAAATATGCAGAAAAACTTTTGTCTTTAAACTTTCGGGGAAAAAGCGGAAAAGAACGGCCCTGCGGGATTACTTTGGAATTTCTTGCAAAAGCGGGTTTTTAAGGCGGTATGAAACTTGGATTTACATTTATTTTTAAGGCATAAATCGGGGAATACGCCGTTTAGCCGTACGGGATAACGCGTAGTGCGCTTTTACGGGAACTCAAAAAGGCCGGGCCGCTGAAAAAGACTTCGGACGTTTGCGAACGGCAGTTGTTTTAAAAATTCGGCTTTTCCGCCGTTTATGACGACATATTGCGGAAAATTTTTTGTCCGGGGAAGTATATTTTCCCGTAAGCCGAAAGGAGAAAGAAATTGTTTTTTGGAGATTTAAAAATACGCCGCGGCTTATTTGAAGCGGTTTATATATTATTCACGGTATCTGGGAGGGACGGAAAATGTTTAATACGGTTGAAGAAGCTTTGGAAGATTTGAAAAAAGGCAGGATAATACTTGTTACGGACGATCCTCAAAGGGAAAACGAGGGGGATTTTATATGCGCGGCGGAATTTGCCACAACGGAAAACATCAATTTTATGGCCGTGCATGGCAGAGGGCTTATATGTATGCCGGCGTCGAAAGAATATGCTGAAAAACTCGGCTTGGCGCAGATGGCTCCGAAAAACACCGACAACCATGAAACGGCTTTTACCGTATCCATAGACTATGTCGGCACTTCAACGGGCATTTCGGCGCAGGAACGCTCCGCAACCGTGCAAAGATGTGTCGCCGAAGGGGCGAAAGCCGAGGATTTCAGGAGGCCGGGACATATGTTCCCGCTGATTGCCAAAGACAACGGAGTTCTGGAACGCGAGGGGCACACCGAAGCCACGGTTGATTTAATGCGCCTTGCGGGGCTTAAGGAATGCGGCGTATGCTGTGAAATAATGCGCGGCGACGGCTCGATGATGCGTACTTCCGAATTAATGGAGCTTGCGGGAAAATGGGGAATCAAGTTTATAACGATACGGGATATAAAGGAATACAGGCTAAGGAACGAAAGACTTATAGACCGTGCCGCTGCCGCAAAACTGCCTACAAGGCACGGGGAATTTAAAGCATACGGATATGTTGATAAAATAAGCGGCGAGCATCATGTAGCCCTCGTTAAGGGCGACGTTTCCAATACGGCGGGCGTACTTTGCCGCCTTCATTCCGAATGTCTTACGGGCGACGTTTTCGGTTCCCTTAAATGCGACTGCGGACAGCAGCTTGAAAAAGCTATGGAAGAAATTGAAAAAGAAGGGCGCGGCATACTCCTTTACATGCGCCAGGAAGGGCGCGGCATAGGCCTTATAAATAAACTTAAAGCTTACGGGCTTCAGGAAAAGGGAATGGACACCATTGAAGCGAATTTGGCTTTGGGTTTTGAAGCGGACGCAAGGAAATATTACATAGGGGCGCAGATAATTAAGGATTTGGGAGTCAAATCCATACGCCTTATGACAAACAATCCGGACAAGGAACGGCAGCTGAAACAGTACGGCGTAAAAATTGACGGCAGGGAGCCGATTCAAATGGAACCGACCGTTTACGATATGTTTTATTTAAAAACCAAAGGTGAAAAAATGGGACACATATTGAATTATTAAGGGGGAATTTTAAATGGCGGAATTTGAAGGTATGCTGACGGCGGAAGGCATGAAAATCGGTATCGTTGCCTCGCGTTTTAACGAATTTATTACGTCAAAGCTTTTAAGCGGGGCTATGGACTGCCTGCGGCGTCATGGGGCCGACGAAGAAAAAATCGACGTGGCTTGGGTTCCGGGCGCTTTTGAAATGCCGCTTATAGCGTCGAAAATGGCAAAAAGCGGCGCATATGATGCGGTAATATGTCTTGGAGCCGTTATAAGGGGGAGCACAAGTCATTACGATTATGTGTGCAGCGAAGTATCAAAGGGAATTGCTTCGGTTTCCCTTTCAAGCGGCGTTCCCGTGATGTTCGGCGTTTTGACCACTGAAAACATAGAGCAGGCCGTTGAGCGCGCCGGAACAAAGGCCGGCAATAAAGGGTATGACTGCGCTCTCGGCGCCGTGGAAATGGTGGGCCTTATACGCAGTATGGGCATGTAACTATGCGTATTTAAAGCGGCGCGCTTTACGGCGGGAACAAAAGATTTATCACGGGAACGGCATCGGTTTAAAGAGGTATATACATACCGTAAATATGAGAAGTTTTTTATATATTCCTCTTTGCAAATGGTTGGCTGAACTACCAAATTTATATTTGGAGAATTCTGCACGCTGTTATTTTTATACGGATCATGTTGTTTCCGGCGGTCAGGCCGTATATTTGCGTTTTAAACAAAAAATTTATTTATTCGGAGTTTGGGTGATTAAGACGGGTCTTATCGGTTTAAGAACAATTAAAAACCGTGCGGGCGAAGGCAAAACTACGTAGAATGTTTTTGACACAAACGTCATGTTTCCGACGCCCGTTTCAACTGCGTATGCTGTTTTAACCGGACCGAATTTTTAATGAAAAAGCCGTATTTTTAAAATAATACGGCTTTTTAAGCGGCTTTGAAAGTTTATAATGGGAATATTTTGTATCAGATTTATAATTGGCGCGCACTTATAAATTTAAGCAGGTGCAACGGCATAAACGTATTGTATGCCAAGCCGTTTTCCGAAGGATACGGTTTCGGATAATTTACGGCAAAATAACGCGGGGGCCGGCCCATGGAATTTTAACGCGTTTCGTGCGGCGTTTACCGTTATGAAGATGCGTAATACGTATAAAAGAATAAGCGGAAACGACGCCCGCTTTATGTCCTCCCGCCGTACGCCGTTTATAGATGATCGCCTTTTTTCTTTGCTCCGGCAAGAAACGCGGCTGTCATTTCAATGTGTCTTTCATCGGTTCCGCAGCATCCGCCGAATATTTTAAAGCCGTTGTTTTTATAAAGTTTTTCCATTGCGGCGGCAAGCTCTTCGGGAGGTGAAGTCTTTAAATCTTCGGAATTGTCAAGCTCGCTGTAGGAAAGCGCCGAAGTATTTGCCTGTATGCCTTTAAACCTTTCAGAAACGCGGGCCGTTTTATTGAAGCTTTGTTCAAGCGCCTGTGAAACGATAGACGGGTGTACGCAGTTTGCAAAATAACAGAGCGGGTTTCGGACTGTGGCGTCGTCTATTTCCTTAATTGCCGTATCTATCGGCGTTCCGTCTGCAAGACGGCCGTTTTTTTCTATTGTAAAACTTATTATATACGGCAAAGAAACGCTTTCCATTGCCCTTGCCATGCCGATTGCTTCCGTAAGCGAAGGCATTATGCCGGCAAAAAGAAATTCCGCGCCTGCCGATTTAAAAAGGTCCGCCTGCCATTTATGAAATTTCTCGCTTTCCGCCGCGCCGAGAGAGTCTTTTCCCGTATAGGCGTCGCCTTTGCAGCCCATAAGGCCGCCTACATACATATTTTCGGCGCATGTTTCAATACGGACGTTTTTAAGGAAACGGACGTTGTCGGCAATAATGCTTTCGCCGTACCCGTCTTTAAAAACCCTTTCTCTGTTTGCCCGTCTGGTCGGCGTTGTGGCCATAAAGGGCAGGCCGTATTTTTTCGATATGTATATGTATCCTTCCCATATTTCTTTTAAAGCCCTCCGGCCTTCGGGAAGATAAACGAGGCCGGCCATTGCCGTTATGCCGTCCGTTTTAAGTCCGTATTCCCGTTTGAGCCTTTCGCCCAAAGCGCCTTCCATCAATATTGATGCGCTTGAATTATAGCATTGTGTGAAATCCATACGTATATCCTTCCTATTTATTTTGATAACGCCGTTTTTAAACGCGTATGTCCGTCGGTTAAGTTAAAGCGGCGCGTCATTTAAAACGATACGATGTTAAATTCGAACTGGGCCGCGGATAAAGAAAAATTGTTTACCGAAACCGAATCCGCTCCCGGCGCCCGATAATTTGAGGCCGCCGCTTTGAATATCCGGATATATTATGTTAAGTACGGATACGTTAAGCATAGGCCTGTTAAGTAAAGAAGGCGGCGGCCTCCGAATATAAAGAGCCCTTCGGGGAAGGGCATGAAATAAAGGCCGTTTCCGTTATAAACAGCGGGCGGAAAACCGAGGGGACGGATGTTGAAAAAAGATGTGCGTCAGCGTTTTTCATACCATCCGAGTTCTCCGGGACTGAGGTTTATATTTATCTGTTTTGTTTCGGCGTATTCGTCAAGGCCGTCCGCGCCGAGTTCGCGGCCTATGCCGCTTTTCCGGTATCCGCCCCACGGGGCTTCGATGAAAGCGGGGTTATAGCAGTTTACCCACATAATGCCGGCGCGTATTTCCTTAACGACGCGGAGCGCTTTTGCGCCGTCGGAAGTAAATACTGCCCCCGCAAGGCCGAATTCAGTATCGTTTGCCATTTTAACGGCTTCTTCTTCCGTTTTGAATGTTTGTATCGTTACAACGAGGCCGAAAACCTCTTCGCGTACTATGCGGCAGTCCGGCGGGCAGTTGTCGAAAACAGTCGGCGTAATAAAATATCCGTTTCCGCACCCGTTTTCAGTGTAGCGTCTGCCGCCGCATACAAGACGGCAGCCCTCTTTTTTCGCCGTTTCTATATAGTCAAGCACCTTTTCCATATGGCTTTTTGATATAAGAGGGCCCATATCGGGATTATCCAGTCCGTTTCCTATAGTCATGGCGTTCGCTCTTGCGGCAAGCTTAGAAGTAAATTCATCCTTTATGCTTTCTTCAATTAAAATTCGGCTGCCGGCGCTGCATACCTCTCCCTGGTTGAAGAAAACGCCTACCATCGCCCATTCTACCGCGCCGTCTATATCGGCGTCTGCAAATATTATGTTCGGAGATTTGCCGCCAAGCTCCAAGCCGATTTTTTTGACGTTTGCGGCGGCGTTTTTATATATCCCCTGACCTACGGGAGTGCTTCCCGTAAACGAAACCATATCCACGTCGGGGCTTGAAGAAAGTTCCTCGCCGACGGTTGAGCCGCCGCCCATTACAAGGTTGGCAGTACCTTTGGGAAAACCGATTTTATCTATAAGTTCAAAAAATTTAACGCTTGTAACGGGAGTTTCGCTGCTTGGCTTAAATACGATTGTATTCCCTGCCGCAAGCGCCGGGGCTATTTTCTGTACGCCCATTAAAAGCGGGTAGTTCCATGGAGTTATCAGGGCGCATACGCCTATCGGCTCTTTAACCGTAAAGCACTGCATGGGGCCGAACCCGTCGTTTACTTCATATGACGCGCCGCCCGGCATGCGTGACGCGCCGGCATAATAACGTATGTAGCTTACGGCGTCTTCAACGTCGCCTATGGCTTCGCGCAGAGGTTTGCCGTTATCCATGGTTTCGGCGCGGGCAAAAGAGTCCTTTTCTTTTTCAAGCGCGTCGGCCAGACGGTAAAGCATATCGCACCTTGTTTGGACGCCAAGCCTTCTCCAGCCGTTTTTGTCGTTATAAAAAGCGTTTTTTGCCGCCTGCACCGCCATTTTGGCATCGTCCCTTCCGCCTTTGGCGCACCGGGCAATTATTTTGCCGTCGGCGGGGTTTAAAACGTCGAAAGTTTCTCCGGAAACGGCGTCAACCCATTCGCCGTTTATGTAATTTTTAAAACTGTGCATTTAAAAACCTCCTTTTAAATATCGCTCTATTCCGTATATGATTTAAGGATACCACATATTTAACAAAATCCAATATATTTTCTTAAAAATAAATAACAATACTGACGCGATTATTGCAATATGTGGGAAATAAATATATTATTATGTTAACCGTTCCGATAATCGGAAACATTTTGCGGATTTTATACGTAGTATATTATATTAAGAGGGAACAGGACGGAAACGCTTGCGGGAATTATCCGCGGCGCGCCGCAGGGTATGCGGTTTTTTAAAGGGGTGAAACACATGAAAAATTTTAAGGGGATACTTGCCGGGATCGCGTTTTTGCTGTGCGTGTCCGCCGTCGCATATGCAGACGATGTAAGCCTAAGCGTTAAAGGGATTTTAAAGGAAACGGATACGCCCGTATTTATTAATGACGGCGGCAATAATTTGAGTCTGGCAATAAAAGGCGTTTTGAAGGAAACGGACGCGCCCATATTTATAAAAGACGAAAGCGTTATGGTTTCTGCTGAAGATCTGGCGGTTTCAATCGGAGCCTGCTTTTATTCCGACGCTAAAAGTTATACCATTGATTACGGAGAAAACTTTGTTAAATTTTACGACGGCGGCATTATTTTTGGCTGCGGTGAAGAAAGCCGGGAGGTTCGGTTTGAAACGGCTCCGGTTTTTGAAGGCGGAGTACTTTATGTGCCGCTGAGGGAAACTGTCGAATGTCTTTCCGAAGATATAGGAGTAGTATGGAAGAATGATACAAAAACGGTTGAAATTGAGCCTGTATATAATTTTAACGTAATTTCGAAGGACGATATTTCAAAGGTTAAGGACATACCCGTTTCAAAGGTAGTCTTATCATATAATACGACGGTTTCAGTGAACACAATAACGCTCAGCGAAAAGGAAAATGTCGAAAATGCGATGCGCATAGCGGAAATGCTTAAATACTATAACGCCGAACCATGCGAATGTATGCCGGTTACAGTGAATTATCAAATCTATTATGAAAACGGGGAAAAAGCCGACGTTACTTTTAACGATGTATACGGCTTTGATACAATATTTGAAAAAGTGATTTTAAGCAGTGAAGCGAGGGTACAGACTAACCCTGTTTTCGACGACGGCTGGAGGGGATATAAATACTGTGTGCTTTCAAACGATATAACGGGCGACGTGATACTTAATACGGAAACAAGCGGGCATATAATCGAAGCCCTGATTGATATCTGCCGAAAGGAAGAACTGAGCCGCGATTATATCTCCGGCGGCGGGGAATATACGGCGGGCAATTATTACAACAGGGTTTATATTTCGTTTTCAAACGACGGAAAAGAGCTTTTTGAAACTTACTGCCTGAATATAAATTCCAACAAGGCCGCAAAAAAGCTTTTGCAGGAAAATAATATTTATGACAAGCTTATAACTCCTTTGAGCAATGTAATCGATATTGCGGTTACGACAGACGAAGGGGAAAAAGGCGTTATTACGGACAACGGGCTTAAAGGGCGCGTTTTAGATGCGTTTTACGACGGTTCGGATTGCGGAAGTAAGATTTATATACAAATTAACCTTGCGGAAACGGCGGGAAAACATAAAGATCTTTACGGATGCATTAAAGACGGGGAACTTTCGGAAGAACTGCTAAGATTTTTAAAATTTAACGGACGGACGGCTGAAACCTGAAAAACTTCCTGAAACAAAGATATTTTCAGCGTCATACGCACGGGAGTTATTAAGGTTTTTCGGAAAGTCAGCCGGTAATCCACATGATTGGACAAATTTGTGGGAAAATAGGCGCGATGCCGGGGAAAATGTTGATTATTAACCGTCTTTTGTTTTTAGGCGTATAAGGTTGAGAGGGGCGCGGGATGAAAGCGGCGTCAAAGTTATTTGGCGATGCTTTAGCCGTGCTCTTATTTTTTTGTACTGTAAAGGCGGCCTGGGATCGTTTAAAACGTCCCGCGCGGAAATAAATTATTTGCCGATTAAAAATGCAGGATTACGCCGGACATATGGAAATTGCGGCGGAAGAAATTTACCGGTTTCATAAAGAAACTACGGCAGTTAGTTTTGCATGCAGATAGCTTTATTTTATAAGGGAACAACACGGTTTTAACGGACGCCGGCGTAACGGTATTTATGTGTTAAAGACGTTTGACGTAAGATCCGCCGCGCCTGTCTTTGCATTGCCATTAAGCCGCTAACGTCAGTTAAAGCCCGCTTGATATCACAAGAAAAATTTTTTGCAGTTCATGGCGGGCGGACCATACGGCAAGTGTACGCGGCACTGAAATGCGGAAAGTTTTTCCCTGTGCGGATTATGCGCCATTGTAAACTGAAGCTAAGAACAGCATAGAATTTCCGTATTCGGGGATATATGCCGCATACTTTAGAACGTTATCCGCATAAAAAACCGGATCGTATGCCATTAAAACGATAACCGCATAAAAAACCGGGCCGCATGCCGTTAAGCATTCCCAGCCCGGTTTTAATTTGGCGCGCGATTAATTTCAGAGTATGCGGCGTTTAAAATATATGCGTTTAAGGCGCGGAACCGCTCGATAAATTAAAGATATAAATTATCGGTTTTAGGCCGGTTCTTCCGTTTCGGCAGGAGGTTCTTCACCGACGGGTTCTTCCGGAGTTTCTTCGGCAGGCTCATCGTCGCCGCTTTTAACTACTGTTACCGAAACGATTACTTCATTTTTGTCAACTATTTCCACGCCTTCGGGAAGTTCGACATTCAGGGGTATTCTATATGTGCCTTCGCTTAGATCCGTAATCGATACGCTGCCTGTAAGTTCCATGCCGTCAAGCTGGGAAACGGCGCTTTCCGTTCCCGTTACGGCAAAGGAAATGTCGCCAGGGGCAACCTCGGCTATAAGCCCGTCTTCAAGCTCTACGTAAAACGATATGTTGTCAGATTTGACTACGGCAGTCCTTTCTATATTTTCGCTGAAATTAGCATTTATTGTAACGTCCATATTCTGCTGGCTTGTCATCAGCTTAACTCCTTCGGGAAGAAAATATCTCATGGCGTAAGTCATTGAGAAATCCGAGCTGCGGCCGTCTATATTAACGTCCGGAAGTTCTATATAATCGATGCCGTTTAATACTTCCTCGTCGCCGAGTATATATATATGATCCGGAACTATTTCAATATTTTCAAGGCTGTATCCGGAAATAGGGGTTCCCGAAACGTCAGCGCGCAGTTCAACGCGTTTGCTCATTTTAACGGGAATATAAACTTCAACCGACGGCGGCGAAATCTCAACGCCTTCAACAATATTTCCTGCCGAGTCGTATGCGGCAAGGGATGATACAATTGTGGTGTCCTCTTTTATATTTTCAACATTTACGGATGCCGTTACCTTTGATACGGAATCAACTTTTGACTGAGTGCCTCTTACGGAGGCAGTCTGAGTTCCAAGCTCCGGCTGAGCCATTGTGCGGCCGCTGTCGGCGCTCCCCACAATATCGAGGCTTATGTTTTTTTCGCTTGAAATAACGTTTTCTATTGAAACATTGACAGAGCTCGGCGTGCGCGATTCTATCTGATATACGTCGCTTAAATTTGACGGAAGTTTAACCGTTACGGCGCACGGAACCGGTTCGCCCATGCCGTCCTGCTCGTCAAGCAGGCTGAGGTCGATGTACGCCTGTATGTCGGCCCTGTTTTTATACAGCCTGTCAAGGGAGAGCCTTTGCCCGCGGATTTTAATTGTGATTTTACGGCCGGCTATTTCGTTGTAATTTGATATTGTCTGGCCGCGTTCTGTTATTACAGATTCGTTTTTTATTTGCAGCAACGCCGTAAAATTCCTTGTTTCCACAGGATTTTCAAGGTTTATAACCACAAACCACAGTATTACCGCTATCGCCAGCGAAAGGAGCTTCCACAAAAAATCTTTCATAAGCATTTCTTTGAATTTATTCATTGGAACGGCCCCCTTTCCATTTTGAAATCTTACGTTTTATGGACGGACGGGCCTTTGATTTACTTCCCTGAAGAAGCATGTTTTTAAGCGTTTCAGAGCTTAAATTGCGGTAAAGCGTCCCGCCTTTTGCAAGGGAAATCGCGCCTGTTTCTTCCGAGACGATTATTATAAACGCATCCGAAACTTCGCTTGCGCCTATTGCCGCCCTGTGGCGCGTGCCGAGATCCATGCTTATTTCATTGCTGTCCGTAAGCGGGAGGAAACATGTTGCGGCGGCTACCCTGTTGTTTTTTATTATAACGGCCCCGTCGTGGAGAGGCGTATTTTTTTCAAATATGTTTATAATAAGCTGGCTTGATACAATAGCGTCGATTGGTATGCCCGTGCGTTCAAAATCCCCCAAAGGCACCTGACGTTCCACAAGCATAAGGGCGCCTGTTTTGTCGCGGCTCATTTTAACGCATGCTTTTATTATTTCGTCTATGGTTTTTTCGGTAAAATTATTTTGGTTGTCATCGGTTTCGAATTTAAAGAGGTTCAAAAACGGCCCGGCTTTGCCGAGCTGCTCAAGGGCGCGGCGAAGTTCCGGCTGAAACACAATTATAACGGCTATTATGCCGACGGAAATGGTCTTTGAAATAAGCCATAGTATCGTGTTGAGATTTAAAAGGAGCGCAATAAGCGAAAACACGCAAATTACAAGTATCCCTTTAAAAAGTATCCACGCCCTCGTTTCTTTTATCCAAAAAATTATTTTATACGTCAAGAAAGCGACTATAAGTATATCAAGTATATCCGTTATTCCAACCGTGGGTCGTATAAAATCGGAGAGCCTTAGGCTGTCGAAAAAAGGTTTAAAATATTCCATTTGCGTGTTCACCCCCCTTTTGGTTTAAAATCCCGTATCAGTTTGACGTTTCGTTTTTGTTCCTGTCGGAAAAATCTATTTTAGGCACTGCCTTTACATAATAGTAGTAATTGTCGTCCTGAAATTTGACTCGTTCGGCCCTGCTGTAATCCAGCACAAAGTCCACGTTTACGGCTATATAGGCAATCAGCGCACTTACAACGGGGCTTATTATAACGCCGGCGGCGGAAAGATCCGCCCCTCCGAGGAACTTGGCGGCGAGCAGGCCGATTAAGATTACAGCAGACGATACGGCTATTGAAAATTGCCTTTCATTGTCTATAAACGCCGAATTTATAAGCCTGCCGGCGAGTACGGCCAATATAAGTACGGCGGCCGTATAAAGCCACCCTTTGTCGCCCAAAAGGGCTGTGGAAACATATTCGTATATTTTTACGCCTGTGTCAAGCGCGCCCATTGGCGTGAAAGTTTCACGAGGGGCAAGTTTAACCATTTCTTCAAGCATATAGGCGTTGTAGTGGAGAAAAACGGCCGTACCGACGGGAACGACGGCGCGGGCCCCGACATATATGCCCGCCAATATCGGCACCGCATACGGCACGCGCAGGAAATACGCGCAAAGCATTATGGGGATTATAAGGCTTTCTTTCGGAAAAACCCGCACATAAAAAACAAATATAAGGAAAAATACCAAAAAAACAACCGCCGCCGTTTCAACGGATATAAACATTAAATAAAAACAGCATGCCGCGCCGCAAAGTATTATGAACGCCGAAGGCGGGGTTACGGTGGTTAACGCCGCGCACAGCAGTATAAACAAAACGCTTTTGACGCCGCCTAAACCGCCTTTGCCCAGAGTCGATATAAGGGAAAAAACGAACAGTCCGCCTATAAATTTGAAAAACAATTCAAGCGGCATTTGATTTTTCCTGAAAATTTTCGTAAACTCCTGGCCGAGGGCTATTATTGATTCCATATGCAAATTCCTCTCTTTTGTATCGCGCCGCGGCGGGAGAAATACGGTTTTCCCCGAGGCGGCGGTATTTTCCGCACGTCTGGGCGTGCGGTAGCGTCTTTATTATATCCATGCCCGTTTAAGCGTGCGGGCTATTTTTTTCGTCTGTGCGGCTGAAAAAGCCGCCCGCCGCGTATCAGCCGCTTTTTGGTCCACGCCCTGTATCGGCTGCGCCGGCGGTCGTTCCGCCGGAAGTTTTAGGAGGATGGGTATTTGTATGAGAATTATTTTTTAACGGCTCAAAACGTCCTGATGCCGCGCTGTCCGAGTTTTTTATGTTTTTTAAGTCGGGGGAGGACGCTTTTTGAAGTCCGCGATTATTTAACGGCGCATTTCCTCCTTGCGCATGAAAATCGTTTCGGCGCGCGGGCACGGCTTCTTTATGGCTTTCCGTGCGGCGGAGTTTGGATCCGGCGTCGACGCGGCCGCTAGTTTCTTTCGGAACGTTTTCGTGTTTGGAATGTGTTTCGCCGTGAGATTTATTCCGCCCGCCGTCTGTTTCCCGAAGGCTTTCGCGCTCTTTGCCGTGTTTTTTGTCCATGTCGTCATGGATGCGGCGCATCCCCTGGGAACGGGCGTTTTTGGCTATATCGAGACGGCTGTCGTCCGCGTTCGTTTCAATGCCGTTTAGTTTTGAAATCATTTTTTCGTATATTTCCATGCGGGTTTCCGCTTCCATGTACCTTTTTTTGTGTATGAAAATTCCTATAACGGAATAAACCGCAAGAAGAACCAAAAGTATAATACCCATTTTAATAAGTTCGGACTTTGTAAAAAGGGAAAACAAATCGGCGTTTTTGATAAACAGCTTGTAGGAATAATAAAGCCCTATAACCACCAGATAGCCGAATATTATACCTATGCGCATGCTCAGATTTTTCCTGTAGATGTAATCCCAAAGATAAAGGGAGGTGATTTTGCGGTCTTCGTCGCCGAAATTTTTGTCGTAAATGGCAAGATTTGCCATTAACCTTATTTTTTTGAGATTTTCCGTTGCAATACGCCTCCTTTTATTTTTATACGCTCCTTCAATTATATCATAAACGGACCGGAAAATTTATAAAATTTTATTATTTTTTTTACGAAATATTGAACAATTTATTTCATAAAACTTTAGAAACGGATTTTTTTCCGCATATAAAGACCAAATCCGCATATTTCGGTTATAAAAACGGGCCGCCGTTTTAAAAGGCGGCCCGTACGGCGATTATTTTTTAACGCTTGGAAACGGACGGTTCCGGCTCCGCGCAGAAAGATTTTGCTTCTTTCTCAGCTTCTTCAAATGCTTTTTCAAGTATTTTTTCGGGATCGTTTCCCTGTATGTCAAGGCCTTCGGCGGCTATGCACTTAAAGTTTTTAATTCCGTAAAGGCCGCAGATTGTTTCTATATACCTTGCTCCCATTTCAAGATGTGAAAATTCTCCCGTCATGTATCCGCCTCTTGTGGTTATATACGCAAGCTTTTCGGCCCTGCACAGCCCGACGCTTCCGTTTTCGCCGTATTTAAAAGTTATGCCGACTACGGCGGTATGCTCTATATATGCCTTTAAAATTGACGGGAAACTGTTTTCCCATAGCGGAGCCGCTATTATAATACGGTCGGCCGCGGCAAACTGTTTTGCAAGGTCAAAAACAGGGCTTGAAAAATCCTTTGAAGCGGCAAGGCTTTCCCTTTGAGAAAGCGTATCCGCGTTTATAGGCTGAGGCCTGAGTTTATTTAAATCTATTTCGGTAATTTCCGCCTCTTTAAATTCCGCTTTTACGGCGGAAATAAATTTTGACGCCAGCTTATATGAACGGGATTTTTCTTTCCCGCGCAGGCAGGCGTTTACAAAAAGAATGTCCATTTATAAATTCCTCCTTCTTGCCCGGATAATTCTGCACCGGGCATTGCCAATAAATAAACGCTGTGGGCATACACGGCAAATACGCCGGGTTTTGGCTTTTATGAACGCTTTTATGGAGAGATTAGATGTTCTAATACAGCAAGGTATTATATGTTAAAAGTAAAAGCGGCATATATGGCCGGCATATGCCCGACAGGTATTGCCACTTATTGGCAATGCCCGAAGCAGGAAATCCGATGACGGGATAAGACGGGATATTATCCCCTATATTTCTATTTTATGATATTTCATCTTACTCCACAAGGTGGATCTGCTTATTCCCAGATCCGCCGCGGCCTTTGTGCGGGAAAAACCGTTGTTTTTAAGAGCCTGGAGTATTTTATTTTTTTCCCACAGATCTGCTTCTTCACGGCCGAAAGGTTCGGAATCGTCGTATAAATGGGACGGACGCCGCCTTTTTTGGCCGTCGTAAGGCGTTTGAAAATCTATACCCTTACTTATTTCGGCAAAAAGTGCGTTTGTGTTAATGTACTTATTATCCAACATTACGCTTAAACGTTCAAGTAAATTTTGTAACTCTCGTACATTTCCTCTCAATTCGTATTTCTCAAGTTCATCTATTATCTCGTGCCAAAGGGCCTGGTTGTTTTTGTAGCTTTTATAATTGAACGTCCTTAGGTACGAAACGGCTATTTCAAATATATCTTCTTTTCTTTCCCTGAGAGGCGGGATTATAAGCTCCAGAACGTTAAGGCGGTAAAAAAGGTCTTCCCTGAAACTGCCTTTTTTCACTTCGCCGCGCAGATTCCTGTTTGTAGCGGATATTACCCTTACGTCGACGGGGATAACCTTGCCGCTGCCTATGCGGCGTATTTCTTTTTCCTGTATGGCGCGCAGAAGCTGGGCCTGCATGTCAAGGGGCATTTCGCCTATTTCGTCAAGAAATATTGTGCCCTTATGCGCCATTTCGAATACGCCCATTTTTCCGCCTTTGCTGGCTCCGGTGAAGGAGCCTTCCTCATAGCCGAAAAACTCCGCTTCAAGCAGGCTTTTTGGTATGGCGGCGCAGTTTACGGCCACAAAGGGACCGTCGTGGCGGCCGCTGGCATTGTGTATGCTCTGGGCGAAAAGTTCCTTGCCCGTTCCTGTTTCGCCAAGTATAAGCACGGCGGCGGAAGAGGGGGCGTAGCTTTTGGCGATGTTTTTTGCTTCCTCGATTTTTTTGCTTCCGCCTTTTATGTCCGCGAAACTGTATTTTGCGGAAAAGCCCTTTTTATTTCTGTAAAAGCTTACGCGGGCGTTCTTTTCATGCTCCTGAAGTGTGGCAAGATCCTGGAAGGTGGAAACCACGCCCTTTTTTTTGCCGTTTATTTCTATGGGAATCCTGTGCGTAAGCACCGTGCAGTAAGGCAGTTCGAAAACGTCGCCTATGTCGCCGCCTTCTTTATCCATTGCTTTTATCATTTTTGTGCCTTTTACGACGCTGTCGATACGTTTGCCTTCAAGCCTGTCGCGCTTATCCCATTTGAGGAATTTGTAAACCATGTCGTTGGCGGCTATAATAATGCCGTTTTCGTCGGTTGCGAGGATTGCGTCGTTGGTAAAGTTGAAAACGACTTTATACTGTTCCATGCGGATAAGGTTTTCTTTGTTTTTTTCTTCCTCGTCTTTTTTTACCCTGAGTATTTCCGAGGCGGAATTTAAAAGGAACGATATTGTTTCGCGGCAGAAGCATAAAGGTTTAAAATTAATTCCGGCGGCTTTTGCGCTTTCATAGCTTTCCGGGGCGCAAAGATACAGCCCGTTTGGATCTTTATGTTCAAAGCGTTCGTTTTCGCGGCTGGCGCAGGGGTCATAATGAACCGCAGGCGCGTTAAAAAGGGACGAGAGCAGGCCGAAATCAATGCCGTCGGCTTTTTCGGCCGCTATATAAACTGTTTTCCCTTTTATATTTTCACCTTTTAAAGAAGATATGCAGTCCATTGTTGAAAAACCGTATTTTAAAATTTGGCCTTCGGAATTATCCGGAAAGGATATGGTGTCGTCGTCGGCCGTTATATAAAGCCGGAAGCCTTTTTTTGAATAATATTTTTCATCAAAATTTTTGCCGACGGCAAAAACAGGTATATTTTTATCCGACAACATAACCGACGCCGAAATATTTTCGGCATATTCCCTGTATCTGGTTATAATGCATATTTCCCTGTTTTCCGTCAAAAACGCCGCCTCCCATAATTACCGGACTGTTTCAATATCTAACATGAAATACAGTATACCATAAAAAAACAGATTTGAATATGTAAAATTTATTAATAAATATTTGTTAAATATTTTTCAATTATTTCATTGAAATTGATTAGAGGCGGCTGTATAATAAAAATTGGAAATATACCCTTATTTAAAAGGGTATACGGGCCTTTTGTCCCTGTCATCCCCCAGATGCAAACGCAGGGAGGGCTTAATCCGTTTAAAATCAAAAAAAGGAGCGTTGGAATTTTATGAATACCACTAATGTTTTATTCCCGGGATATACAATCGGTTCCGGTTTGGAAACTTATGAAAAACTTGGCGAACTTTGTTCAAGGTACGGCAAAAAGGCCGTCGTTATCGGCGGAGAAAGGGCTTTGGCAGCTATTAAGCCCGTGCTTACGGAAGCCGTTAAGGGTACGGATATTGAACTTGTAGGCTTTGAATGGTTTGGCGGCGTCGCTTCATATGAAAACGGCGACAGGCTCCTTGCTCTTGATACGGTTAAGGAAGCGGATATGATTTTTGCAGCCGGCGGCGGCAAAGCAATCGACACATGCAAATATGTGGCTATGCAGGCTAAAAAGCCGTATTTCACATTCCCTACTATTGCGGCTACATGCGCTTCTACAACGGCTATTGCGGTTATGTATTATCCTAACGGCGTGCAGAAAGACGTTTTTGTTGCTCCGCGTCCCGCTATACATAACTTTATCAATATCGACATTATCGCAAAAGCTCCGGAGGTTTATCTTTGGGCCGGCATCGGCGATACGCTTGCTAAATATACGGAAGTTCCTTTCTCATGCAGGGGCCTTGAGCTTGCGCATAAGGACGCCCTTCCATGCGTTATGAGCTCTATGACGGGAGATCCCCTCCTTAAATACGGTACAAAGGCTATGGACGACGTTAAAAACAACAGGTCTTCATTCGAGCTTGAGCAGACTGTTCTTGCCATTGTGCTTACAAGCGGGCTTGTTTCCTACCTTATTGACATAAACCTTAACAGCGGTATGGCGCACGCTATTTTCTACGGAATGACTGTACTGCCTCAAATCGAGGAAAGGCATCTCCACGGCGAAGTTGTAAGCTACGGCGTGCTTTGCATGCTTATGATGGACAAGCAGATGGAAAAACTTGAACAGATCTATAAATTCATGAAATCTATCGGCCTTCCTACAAAGCTTGCCGACATGGAGGTTTCTGTTGATGAAATAGAGCCTGCCCTTGACAGCGCTGTAACAAAATATGATATAGAGGTTGCTCCTTATAAGATTACTAAGGATTTAATGCGTCAGGCTATCCTTGATCTTGAAGAATACAACAAAACACATTGATTTAATCAAATCGGCAAGCGTCTTTAAGGCGCTTGCCGATTGCCGTTATTATAAGGAAGTTAAAATTTTTTTAGACGGCAAAGGCGTTGCGGAGTCCCTTAGCCGGCTTAGGTTTACAACAGCGCGCGCCCTTGTAAACTGAAGGGCGCTAATGCTTTACGCTTTATATAATAAAATGGGTGTAAAAAATTGATAATCAGTTTATGCGCGGCAAAATATCGGCCTTTGCATTAAAAAGAAATTTTGCGAACGTAAAATGGGCCTTGCCTTCGGCAGAGCCCATAATTATATACGCGGCATAACAAACGTCAAAATGCTTCCTACGGTTGAAAGACGCCTTGAAATATGCGGATATTTTAACGTTGCGGCTTCTGAATTTTTCGGCAGAGGTCTTAAATAGCCTCCGCCGCACATGAAATTATGTGTGAAATAAACCGCTATGAATGTGGCTATATGGAAATTTACCCCAATATACTGAAAACAGATTCGCCTTTTGAATTTATGGAAAAATATAAATGCTCAAGGCGGATATAATTTGTCTGCATCGTATATTATCATATGGGCAAAGCCTATTTTAATAATGCCGTCGGCATTTTCCGCGCTTTCAGCTTGCCGGCTTTTCG
Source organism: Anaerotignum faecicola (assembly GCA_024460105.1). NCBI lineage: Bacteria > Bacillati > Bacillota > Clostridia > Lachnospirales > Anaerotignaceae > Anaerotignum > Anaerotignum faecicola. The sequence goes on along the minus strand of JANFXS010000004.1, from coordinate 19,518 downwards.
CCGAAACTGTCGTTTGCAACATCCAGCATTACGCCGCGGTTTATATTTATTATATCATAGAAATTACTGCTGTCGTCCAGCGGCCTGTAATAAAACACTACGTCGTCCCCTTTGAAGTAAAACCTGAGACTTTCATATTCCAAAGGTTTAACCGCATTGTTTTCTAAAATAATTTTAAACCCTTCGCTGTCTTTTATATAGTTTTCAGCGGAAATTCTGTTGCCGGTATCCAAATCAAAAGTTATCGAGTCCATTATATTCATCTTGTTATTAAAGCCTTCGATTTCGGCGGTTCCCGAAAAAAGTATGCTTATATATTTATCGTCGCTTTTTTCGATGCTGTAATCCATTGAAATTGATTTATACATATTGTTTTCGGCATAGCCGTTAACCAACCCCAGAATATCCTGATTCATATACTGCTGTAAAAGCTTGCCTTTGTAATTTTCAATCTTTGGGTAATTTATAACTTTGCTTTTATCGCCGTTTTCATAAACCTGCTGTGTCAAAGAATAACCGTTTTCCTCGGGGAAGTCTTTAGTTGGAAAAAGAAGGCCGTTAATAAAATCAATCGTTTCCTTTTCCAAATATGCCTTCCCGTTTTCTTCTCCGACACGGTAATCCAAATGTACGCGCAAATTTCCCAAATCAATACTGCCACTGCCTAAACGAACCAAATACATAAAATCATTCCCGCTGTATACGGATATTTTTTTATTGTCCTCGTCCCAGTAAACAGTATTGCCGCGGCTTTCTTCATATTCCCGCAGTCCTAAAAATCCGCCTGTTTCTTCCGCAGACGCAAAAATACAGTTGAACACAGTAAAAATAAAAGTTAATGCAAAAAGAAATTTTCTGTTCATAAACAAGCCCTCCCTCTCACATCTAGTAAATCGATTACATTGGCAAAGACATATAATTCATTAAAAAAGTTTTAAAAATACGAAATTTTTTTAAATTTATTATTTAAAATGAAACCGGCTTCAGTTTACAGAAGCGCAAGCGGTTTTAACGGACGTTGGAGGGGAAATAGCCGTGTTAAAGCCCAGAGATCTGCGTGGCGCCCGAACGTCTTTGTATTGCTCTTACGCCGCTGGCGTCCGTTAAAACTATCCGACCTTATAAGGGAAAATTTTTTTGCGATTAAAGGCGTATACGCGCCGGCACAGCGAATTATACGGCAAGCGTATGAAATGAAGAAATGCTGAAAAATTTTCCTTGCGGGGCGTGTGCGGCATTGTAAACCTAAGCTAATTCCCAGCCAAAGCTTTCGGACATGAAAAAAAGGGCGCTGGCAACGCAATTGTACGCCGCCGCGCCCTTTTGAAAGTTAAAATCCAATACATTTGCCGTCCTGCATTTTCAGCAGGCTACGCATGTTTTTTTTTCGGCCCTTAATTCCTCGACAAGGCCTATAATTTCATTCATGCCTTTAACAACGTTTTCTTCATCGGTAACAAATGAAAGCCTTATATAATTTTTAAACTGTTCGCCGCCCAAGCCGCTTCCAGGTATAGCCGCAACATTATGTTCCTCCCTCAGCCTTTCGGTAAATTTATCGCCGTCGACGCCGGTTGCCGAAACGTCCACAAACACATAAAACGCGCCCATAGGCTCCGCATATTTAAACTCCGGCACCATATCGAGATATTTGCATACAATGTCGCGCCTTTTCGCATATGTGTCAACCATAACCTGGCCGTCTGCTTTAACTTCGGGGAGGTTCATGGAATCCGCAAGGCCTTTTTGTATAAACGTAGGCGTGCATGTTACGCAGTAGTGGTGAACTTTAAGGAGGCTCGGCATCATCCTCTTGTCGAAAAGGAGGTAGCCAACACGCCACCCAGTCATTGAATACAGCTTTGAAAATCCGTTTCCGATAATCGTCCTTTCCCTCATACCCGGGAAAGAAGCCATTGAACGGAATTTTTTGCCGCCGTATATAATTTTGCTGTAAATTTCATCGCTGAAAACAATCAAATCGTGCTCGCATGCAATCTTTGCCACTTCTCCCAATACTTCGTCTGTGAAAACGACGCCCGTAGGATTGCACGGGTTATTTATTATAATCATTTTTGTCTTGTCGGTTATATTCCTTCTGAGTTCGTCGGGATCAATCTGGAAGCCGTTTTCGCCTTTTAAAGGAATATTGACAACTTTGCCGCCGGCCATATATATGAGGTTTTCATAATTAAAGAAGGCAGGTGTAAATATGATTGCTTCGTCGCCCGGATTTAAAAACGCCATTATTGCGTCGTTTATTGTTTCAGCGCCGGCTGAAGTTACGATGATTTCATTTTCCGGATCATATTCAAGGCCTGTAATATCTTCTGTGAGTTTGCCGATTTCGCGCCTTAATTCGATAAGTCCCCTGTTGTTGGCATAATGCGTATGTTTATCGTTAAGAGCCTTAATAGTAGCGTCTACAATACCCTTAGGCGTATCAAAATCAGGCTCGCCTTCGCCGAAATTTACTATTTTGCGGCCCATGGCCTCAAGTTCAAAAACCCTTTCGCTTACCACCCTCACAGGTGAGAAATAACAATCTTTAAGCCTGTCGGCCCCTTCATATATATTCCTGTCAATACCCATAACGGCATGCCTCCCAATATCTATATCAAAATATTTTCCTTCCCAAGTGAACTGTTTAGAAGTATAGCACACTATCCGCAATATGGCAACATATTTCCTTGAGAAAAATACATTATTCACAAAATCTAAAATAATATTCGATATATAGTGGTTTATATAACTTTTAAGAATGTAAATTGTATTTAAAAGGGAACATAACGCCCCTATACGGCGGCATGCGTTTCTGTACGGCAGGTCAATTTTTACCCCTAAAGCCGGACGTTTGCGCCGCCGCTTGAAATATGCCGAAATGGCGCTTTATTTTAAAAACATATAAAAAATATTACAAAAAATCCGTTCAAATTGCAAAACGGTTTAAATATTAATAAAAAAATCCGGATACGGCTTTTAACGGCGCGGCGTAAGCCGAAATATATCGTATGTTTTAGCCGGCTTTCATAAGGAAGGCTTTAAAAATACTGACGTTCAAAACATATTGCGGCTTGAGATAAAACGGCTGCAACAAACAAAAACTATAACTTATATTGTTTTTTAAAAGGAACAAGTTAATGGCCGATAGCAGTCCGCTTGTTATTGCGGTTACGGATATTAAATTATATTTTGCCAAATAAAAATAAGGCATGCGCGTTTAAAGCACATGCCTTTTTTGTTTAAGCCGCTTTATGAGGTGGGATTACCTTTTGAATACTGCTCCGGCCATTGCGCTTGATACAAGCCTTGAATACCTGTCAAGATAGCTGCCCGGTTTTACAGGAGGCTGATGAGGCGTCCAGCCTTCTTTCCTCTTTTCGATTTCTTCTTCGGGAACGTCGAGGTTTAAAACGCCCGCTTCAATATCTATATCAATCATGTCGCCGTCTTTAATAAACGCGATCAAACCGCCTTCTGCCGCTTCAGGAGAAACGTGGCCGATTGCCGCGCCCCTTGTGGCGCCGGAGAAACGCCCGTCTGTAACAAGCGCTACGCTTTCGCCGAGACCCATGCCGATAATTGCAGATGTAGGCGTAAGCATTTCCCTCATGCCGGGGCCGCCCTTAGGCCCTTCATAACGTATAACAACTACGTCGCCCGGTTTGATTTCGCCGCCGTAAATTGCTTTAACAGCAGGTTCTTCCTGATCGAATACCCTTGCAGGGCCCCTGTGCTTGAGCATTGCGGCGTCTACGCCGGCTTTTTTGCATACCGCGCCGTCTTTAGCAAGGTTGCCGTATATAATTTTAAGGCCGCCCGTAAGCGAATATGCGGTTTCTTTTGTTTTGATAACTTCATCGTCAAGTATTTTTGCGCCTTCGATATTTTCAAAGAGCGTTTTGCCCGTAACGGTAAGGTTGTCCTTGATTAAGCCGTATTCTTTAAGCCTTGACATGAGGCCCGAAAGACCGCCGGCCGCGTCGAAATCTGCCGGGTAGTGGATGCCGGCAGGTTTAAGCTTAACGAGATGCGGAACCTGAGCGGCAATTTTTTCAACTTCGTCAAAGCTGAAAGGTATGCCTGCTTCATGGCAGATTGCGGCAAGATGAAGCATTGTGTTTGAACTTCCGCCGATTGCCATGTCTACAACAAGAGCGTTGTGAACGGCCGTTTCGTTAAGGATCTGTTTTGCGGTGATGCCTTTTTCAAGGAGTTCCACAATTTTCATACCTGTCCTTTTTGCAACGGCAAGTTTACGGCCGCTCATTGCAGGAAGCGTTGCGCCAGGAAGGCATAATCCGAGGGCTTCCGTAAGGAAATTCATTGAGTTTGCGGTTCCGAGGAGGTTGCATGCGCCGCATCCCGGAAGCGCGCACTGTTCAAGCTCGCTTAATTCTTCGTTTGTCATAAGCCCGCGCTGTACAAGGCCCGAAGATTCCATAAGATCGGTATATCCGGCTTTCTGGCCTTTAAAGCTGCCCGTAGCCATAACGCCGCCGCTTATGATTATTGTGGGAAGATCAAGCCTCGCCGCCGATATAATCATACCGGGCGTTATTTTATCGCAGTCGGTTACAAGGACCATAGCGTCGTAGCTGTGGCCGTTCATCATACATTCTATGCTGTCGGCTATAAGTTCGCGGCTTGCAAGAGGATAATGCATGCCGTAGTTGCCCTGTGCGATACCGTCGCATATGCCGATTGTAGGGAACTCGATTGGGGTTGCCCCGGCGGCGATTATACCTTCTTTAACAGCCCTTGCTATATTATCAAGGTGCCTGTGTCCAGGCATTGATTCGTTTTGTGAGTTAACAACCGCTATAAGCGGTTTGTCAAGGTCTTCAGGAAGAAGGCCCATCGAGTAGTAAAGCGCCCTGTGGGTAGCCCTCTCGAGGCCTTTTGTCGTAATATGGCTTCTCATTAATATTTCCCCCTTAAAATAATAAATAAAAATGATTGTTGTATTTTTAACACGCACAATAAATATAGCATACAAGCATGAGTTTTTCAATAAGCATAAATGCAATAATTCTGATATTTTATATATGTTTTTTTAGGGAATGTTAGATAAAACATATAAATGGGCCTTTTTTTTATGCAAAACATATGAATATTTTGGACGTATAAACGGCGGGCGTTGTTGATTTTTTATTTTTTGTCTAGTATAATTATCTGCATACAAAATCTTAGGGGGAATGGCGTTATGGCGTTTTCACAGCTTGTAAATTCAATGGCTATGCTGCTTTTGATGATACTGCCGGGGTTTATATTCAAGAAACTTAAAATGATTAACGAGGATCAGACAAAAAGCGTTTCAAACATAATAGTTAACCTTATAGTTCCGGCTATTATCATAAACGCTTTGCAGGTTGAAAAAACCGGCGAGCTTATGGGGCGTATGGCAAGCCTTGCGGTGTTTTGGGCGGTTATGATTATTATCGGCCTTATTATATGGGTTGTTTGGAGCAAAGCGCGGCATATGGACAGGGTTGAAAGCAGCGTGCTTGCGGGAGCGCTCCTTGTGCCGAATACCGGGTTTATAGGAATACCGCTTATAAATCAGTTTTACGGGGCGGAGGGCCTTTTGTATGTGTCGATTTGTGAAATAATAAGCGATATATGTGTTTTTACTATTATATATACCATAATAAGCAGGAGCGCCGGCGTTAAGGAAAAAATGAAAATAAAAGAGCTTTTAAGCCCGCCTATTGTCGCCGTCATAATCGGGTACGCATTATTTGCTTTTGAAATCAAACTGCCGGATTTTATTTCGGGGGCGGTGCAGAATATAAGCGGCGCGTCGGCGGCGCTTGCAATGTTTGTTTTGGGAAGCCAGCTTGCAGATATTAAAGGGAAGGAATTTTTCGGCGATTTGAGCGTTTATCCAAAAGTTGCGGGAAGGCTTATACTTATGCCTGTTATAGCTTTTATAATATTGAGGGTTATAGTTGGGGATACTTCCCTTATGAGCACCGTTTTTATATTAAGCTGGGGACTGCCGGCAGGAGTATTTTGCGTTGTGCTTGCCGAAAAGTTCGGCGCAAACCCGTCAATGGCCACGAAAAGCGTTATGTTAAGCAATATATTTTGCCTTATAACCACATCTGTTTGGGCTATGGCGCTTTAAAGGGCGTTCCATGCGTTTGGAAAAAAACGGCTGACGGGAAAAACATCATTACGGCTGAATTTTATAATTTACGGACAGGAGTGATTTTTAATGGATATAGGCGTATGCCTTCCCGTAAAATACTATACGGACGCCGCAAGGTTGGGGTACGGGTATTTTGAGGCGGCCGGCACGGAGATAGCGCAGATGGACGAAGGGACGTTTTCGGATTTTGTTTCACTTGTGAAAAGGACGGGGCTTAAAGTAATCGGATATAATTCCTACTGCGGGGCCGGCGTTCCCATAGTGGGCGGCGGATTTTCCCGCGAAAAAGCGGCCGCATACGCCGCCAAAATGGCCGAACGCGGAAACAGGCTGGGCATAAAATCCATCGGCGTGGGAAGCCCCGCGGCAAGAAGGCTTCCTAAAGGATATCCCATTGAAAAGGCCGACAATGAAGCCGTGGAGTTCTTAAAGGCGACTCAGGCGGAAGCGGGGAAATACGGACAGGAAGTGCTTTTTGAAGCCGTGCACAGCCATATGACGGATTACTGCAATTTTACGGCCCATGCCCTTGAAATTATGAAAAGATGCGGCGACGAAAGGATCGGCCTTGTGCTGGATTTTTACCATATGGAGGCCATGGGAGAGGATATAAAAGATATAGGATATGTTATGCCTTATGTAAGGCGGCTTCATGTATGCCGTCTGCTTAAAGATTACGGGCGAATGTTTGTTACGGACGACGACAGGGAATTTCTTACGGAGATTAGAAATTCGGTTTCGGCGCGCGGGTATAACGGCACGTTAAGCCTTGAAGCGGACTGGCCTTATTTTGAGGAATACGGCGCGGAAAGCATAAGGGTTTTAAAGGATATTTTCGGATAGGCGTACGGCGCGCGGGCAGCCTGTTTATAACTTTATACGGGATGTAAGCCGAATATATTGATTTGTAAAAAATACTTAAATTAAAATTAAGGGGCTTCAAAAATTATGCGGCGGCCGCACAGGGAAACGGGCTAGGTGCAGTACGGCGGAAGGAGCCTTAAAAGCGGCCGTAAACGTATCCATATTAACGCAGAAAGGGGCGGGGTCATGAAAAAATATATACTTGCGGCGGATCAGGGCACTACAAGCTGCCGCGCGATACTTTTTAATGAAAGCGGCGGCATTGAAGGCATTTCCCAAAAGGAATTTACGCAGATATTTCCCAAAGCCGGCTGGGTGGAGCATGACGCTGAGGAAATTTGGCGTACGCAGTTAAGCGTTATAAGGGACTGCCTTTATAAAAACAATGTAATACCGCAGCAGATTGAAGCCATAGGCATTACAAACCAGCGGGAAACAACAGTGGTTTGGGACAGGGAAACGGGAAAGCCCGTCTATAACGCCATAGTTTGGCAGTCGCGCCAAAGCGAGGGCATATGCGGGGAGCTTAAAAACCGCGGGCTTGAAGGATACATAAAGGAAAACACGGGGCTTTTGATTGACCCGTATTTTTCGGCTACAAAAATTAAATGGATACTCGACAACGTGCCCGGAGCAAGGGAAAAGGCCGAAAGCGGCCGCCTGATATTCGGAACTATGGATACATGGCTTATCTGGAACCTGACGGGAGGGAAACTCCACATAACCGACTATTCAAACGCGTCAAGGACAATGCTTTATAATATAAGAAAGCTTGAGTGGGATAAATATATACTTGACGAGCTGGGGATATTCCCGTCTATGCTTCCGGCCGTCGTGGACAGCAGCGGCATATGCGGCTATACCGACAAAAATATTTTAAACGGGGCGGAAATTCCCATAAGCGGCATCGCGGGGGATCAGCAGGCGTCCCTTTTCGGCCAGTGCTGCTTTGAAGAGGGAACGGTTAAAAATACATACGGCACGGGATGTTTTATGCTTATGAACACGGGAAACAACATTATAAAATCGGAAAACGGCCTTGTAACAACTATTGCATGGAGGATAGGAGGCAAAGTTGAATATGCCCTTGAAGGCAGTATATTTATAGCGGGGGCCGTTATACAGTGGCTGCGGGACGAGCTGGGCATGATAAAATCGTCGAGGGAAAGCGAATACTGCGCTCAGCAGGTGAAGGATTCCGAGGGGGTCTATGTGGTGCCCGCTTTTACGGGGCTTGGCACTCCGTATTGGGACAGCGGCGCAAGGGGTGTTATAACGGGGCTTACGCGGGGCGCCGGAAGGAACCATATTGTGCGCGCCGCCCTTGAAGGCATAGCGTTTCAAGTATACGATGTGGTACGCGCTATGGAAAAAGACTGCGGTTTCGGCATCAAAAAAATGCATGCGGACGGAGGGGCAAGCGCAAATAATTTCCTTATGCAGTTTCAGGCCGATATATTAAACTGCCGTGTGGAGAGATGTTCAGTTACGGAAACAACGGCGCTTGGGGTGGCGTTCCTTGCGGGAATAGCGACGGGATTTTGGAAAGGCCGCCGCGAGGTTGAAACGCTTAACAAAATGGAACGCGTATTTACGCCTGAAATGGACAGGAGTTTTGCGGCTGAAAAAATCGACGGCTGGAAAAGGGCCGTCGATAAGGCGAAAAGCTTTTAGGCAGGATATTGTAATCGTTGAAAACATATTATGATAATTGAGCGGTATGTAACGGCAGTGTAAAAGCGGCGAAAACAAAACCGGTAAAAGCCGGCGCAGGCAAAAACGGGGAGTTGGAACGTAAAAGCGCGTTTACATGGGAATGAACGGATATTGATAATAAAATACCGTAGGAAAAAAGAGTTTTAGCGGCGGACGGCTCGAAAAAGGCGATACGGGCGTGACAACATGATTTATCGGAAATGAAAACGGCGGGATTGCCGCATAATTTATGCGGCGCTAAATGATTTGCCTTGTTTTTGTTTTGGTAATAATGCTTTTAACATAACGGGGAATCTTAATATATTAGGACTATGTGCAGGGGCCGGAGGTTTAGGCGATATTGTATGGGAAAGTTCCGCCGATAGAACGGACAGTCAAATTTATGCGGGCGTATGCGCTTTTGCAAACGGGAGGCAAAGCTGTTTTATTAAAATCAGTATTTTGATAATAAAAGCCGCCGTGTTTTAACGGCGGCTTTTATATATGCTTTTTTACGGTTTGGGTTTGCAGCGGATTAAAACCGAAGGTATGATTTAAATATTTATATTGCCGCAGTTTATTGCGGCGCGCTGTTTTTAGGGGCGTATTTATACCCTTTTGAAATTTTGTGCTTAATTAAAAAGAAAGCCGAAATAAAGGACGTTAATCCCTCCGCAACGGGAACGGAAATCCAAATCCCCGGCACGCCGATTATTTCGGGCAGTATCAGTATGCTTGCAACGAGGAACCCGCATGTCCTTAAAAATGAAATTACCGCCGAAACTACGCCGTTTGAATACGCCGTAAAAAGGGCCGATGAAAATGTGTTGAACCCGGCAAAAAGGTAGTTGAAAGCAAAAAGCACAAGGCCGTAAGCGCCTATCTCATAAGTGTTCGTGCCTTTAGGCGAAAATACTTCTACTATAAAAGGGCTGCCCCAAATGGCCAAAATACTGATTGCCACGGAAGATATGCACACAAAACGTATGCATATTTTAAAAAGCCGAGTCATCATGTTTACGTTTTTAAGGCCGTAGTTGTAGCTGAAAACGGGAGCGACGCCCATTGAAAAACCTAAGTACATGGCGTTGAAAAGAAATTGGCCGTACATGGCTATCGTTATGGCCGCAACGCCGTCCTCACCTAAAAACCTGAGCATCATTACATTAAAAAGGTATGTTACAACGGCTGTGGAAAGGTTGCCTATCATTTCCGATGATCCGTTGCCGCAGCTTTTTATAAGCACGCCTTTATCAAACTTAGGCCTGACAAAGTAGAGCTCCTTTTTTACCGTAAAAAAGTATACGACGCCGAAAACGGCGGGTATCAGCTGGCTTGCGCCCGAACCGAGCGCCGCGCCTTCTATCCCCATATTGAGCGGTCCGAGGAAAAGGTAATCAAGGAATATGTTTGACACGCCGCCCGCTATTGCAAGCACAAGGCCTATGGACGGCTTGCCGGCCGTTACGAAAAACGTCTGGAACTGCACTTGGAGCATGCAGGCCGGGGCGAAATACATCATTATTTCCAGGTATGTCACGCAGTCATCCATCAATATGGGCGTTGCGCCGAGAAGCATTACTATTTCTTCGACAAATAAAAGGCCGAGTATAAGTACAAAAACGCCGAAAAGCACGGCTGTTAAAATTATAAGGCTGAAATTTTCCCTTGCTTCCCGCGGTTTATTTTCGCCGAACTTTTTTGCTATGATAGCGTTGCCGCCCGTGGAAAGCATAATGCCTACGGCAAGCAGGACGTTTATAATGGGAAATACAATGTTGGTTGCGGAAAGCGCGTTGCTGCCGAGGTAATGGGATATAAATATGCCGTCCACTATTGTATAAAGCGATACAAGGACCATCATAGCCATTGTAGGAAGCGCAAAGGCAAACAATGAGAAGAAATTGAAATTTTTACTTATTGAGTGCGACATTATAATCCCCTTTCGTGTAAAATAAAGTATCGGTTAAAACTTACGGTTCAGGCCGGGGCATGGCTGAAAGCAAGGCCTGCCTGCAATTATACAAAAAAATAAGGCACAAGAAGGCTAAGCCTTTTGTGCTTTATCAAGCAGGTGAAGGGAATCGAACCCTCGTTTTCAGCTTGGGAAGCTGACGTTCTGCCATTGAACCACACCTGCATGTGAGAGGTATTATACAACGTATATTTCCAAATGTCAAAGGGTTTTGGAAAAAAGTATAAATTTTTTTATACGGCGTTCAAATCGGCCGGAACGGGGATTTTTATTTAATAAATTATATGCAGACTGAAGCTGCCGCCCGATATAAAATACGGCGCGGATAGTTTTGCTAAACGTGTGGAAAAAATGCAAAAGGCGCGCAATGCGGACTTAAAGCGGAAGTTAAAAGCCGTACGGCGCCGTATTTTTGTATGTCTGCCATATGGCTTTACATTGAAGCGTATTATAATTTATATTATAGTGCGGCTGTTTATTTGGAGGGGAACAATGAAAGAATTGAATGAATTTGTTTTTTATCTCCGCCAGCTTAATATGGCGTCGCTGCTTTTAAGGTTTGTATTCGCCATTATATGCGGAGGGATTGTAGGTTTTGACAGGGGGAAAAAGCACAGGCCTGCCGGGCTTAGGACGCATTTGCTTGTCTGTATAGGCGCGGCGAGCGTTATGATTGTTAATCAGTATATTTCGGTATACCTTTCGCCCGGCTCCGATATGTCCAGGATGGGCGCGCAGGTTATAAGCGGGGTCGGCTTCCTTTCGGCCGGAACTATCATAGTTTCCGGGCACAGGCATGTGAAGGGGCTTACTACGGCGGCGGGGCTGTGGGCTTCTGCATGCATGGGGCTTGTTATCGGCATAGGATACTATGAATGTGCCGTTATTATGTGCGCCGCAATCATCGCCGTGCTTCATACGGCAAACAAGCTTGACCATAAATATATAAAATCTACCCAGATGGGCGCGTTTTATATTGAACATGACGGACGTTTCAAAATGAGCGATATAATAAAAATCGTTAAGGAATACGGTTACGCCGTAAGCGGGATTGAATATATAACTAACGGGAGAAGCGATTTCGGGGCCGTCCAGATGACCGTTGAAGGGGAATTCGGCGGCGGCGGGGAATATTCGCTTATAAGCCGCATGCAGGCCGTTGAAGGAGTGTTGTTTATAGAAGTTTTTTAATTCGGCGGGGGCGGTATTTATTTAGATTTTCGTCCGCGGCGGTTTTGGGCGGCAAATCACAGTAAGCGTCCATGCGAACACGGATATATGCGGTGCGGCTAAAAATGCGTCGGAGGATCGGGGTTAACGGCAAAGAAACGGCATTGAGGAATAAAAAAGACATATGCGGCGGTAAAAGAATTCGGAACGTCAGTTAAAGTGTAAGGTATGCGGCAAAAGGGGACGTTTTGATTCAGGCAAAACGAAGTATTATAATATATGCCGGAAACAGTGTGAATACGATGCCGCCGTTAAGTCATTTTGGAAATGTTTTTTCGGAGGACGCCTTGTGTTTTGAGTAAGTGTGTAAAAAATATATGTCCGACAACGGCATATTATCCAACATATTTAACAAAAGGCTCCTTCGCCGCATTTGACGGCGGAGGCTTTTTTGTACACAAAGCACATTTTAGCCGCATGCAAAAGCAAATTAAATTGGTTTATTTTTTGGCTTTATATATTATAGACAATTTCAGGAGTTTTTTTTTGTAACACGGGGCGCGCGGCAGCGGTGTATAATAAAAAATGTAATTAGCTTCAGTTTACAAGAGCGCGCACGGTTTTAACAGGCGGCGGAGGATCAATAGCGGCGTTAAAGCGTCTTGCCGAGGATCGCGTTTCGCTTTGCCCTTACGACGTTAACGTTCGTTAAAACTCTCCCGCCTCAGAAGAAAAAATTTTGAGGTTAAAGACGCATACGCGATTTCGAGGGGGAACCCGGGGCAGGCATATAAGGGGGGATGCGGAAAAATTTTCCTTATGGGCAGTGGGCGCCCTTGCAAACTGAAGCTAATGGGTTTTATTATTTTTATTATTTTAGGAGGGGATTTTATGAAGAAAAGGATTTTAGGGATCGCGGCGGCGTTTATGCTTGCAATAGTACCGCTTACGGGATGCGGCGGAACGGATACGGCCGCACAGCCGGAAAGCCAGACACAGCAGGACGGCGCTGAAAGCGGCGATGAAGGCGGAAGCGAAGGCGCGGCGGCAGACGCCGAATACGGCATAAAAGTGGGCCATGTGCTTGCCAATACACATCCTTACCAGCTTGGGCTTGAAAAATTTGGCGAGCTTGCGGCGGAAAAGAGCGGAGGAAAAATAAAAGTAGACGTTTTCCACAGCTCGACTTTAGGAAACGAAAGGGATATGGTTGAGGCCCTTCAGCTCGGCACGCAGGAAATGGTGCTTGTTTCAACGGCAGTGCTTTCAAGTTTTACGGATTCGTTCCTTGTTTTCGACCTTCCGTTCCTTTTTGATACAACGGAAGAGGCGAGAATGGTATGCGACAGCGATCTGGGAGAGGAAATACTCGGAAGTATTGAAGGCGACGGACTTAAGGGGCTCGTTTTCTTTGAAAACGGTTTCAGGAACGTAACGAACAGCAAACATGAAGTGCTTGCGCCGGCTGATCTCGAGGGGCTTAAAATAAGGACGATGGAAAGCCCGATACATATGGCGACGTTCTCCGTAATGGGCGCCGACCCTACGCCTATGGCAATGGGAGAGCTTTTTACGGCTTTACAGCAGAAAACGATTGACGGGCAGGAAAACCCGCTTGCAATAATTGATTCTTCAAAGCTTTATGAAGTGCAGGAATATTTGTCAATGACGGGACATTTCTATGCGCCGGCTCCGCTGTTCATTTCGACAAGTTACTTTGACGGCATGCCTGAAGATCTTCAGACGGCGGTTTTGGAAGCGGCTGCGGAAGCGCAGGTTTATGAAAGGCAGGTTCTCGACGATATGAACGCGGAACTTGAAACTACTTTAGCCGAAAAAGGCGTTAAAATAACGGAAGTTGACAAAGCGCCGTTTATTGAAGCGGTTGCGCCCGTATATGACGAATATGTAGGCGAAGGGGCGGGCCTTGTAGATCCTGAGATGCTTGCAAAAGTTCAGGAAATGCTTGGAAAATAACACGGATAAGGCATAGTATGCCCGGAACAAAAAGAAACGTTGCTTACAAGGCAGGATTTAACAGGATTGACGCTGTGAAAATCCTGCCTTTTTTATTATAAGCGTATGATGCCGGCTTATGGAAGGCTTAAAAGGCCGGACGGCGGCAATCATATGCGTGCCTGCCGTACGCGTATGGAGGGGCGGTTTTAACTGCACGGCGTGTATACGGAGCAATATGCGTGCCGAACGGAGCCAACGGAGGTTTATTATAAATTCGGCGGCGGCAGGAAAGCGTCGGGCTGAGTTTCCGATCGGGACGCGGCGTTTTCCGGATAAAGTTTTTGATAGAGGTATCCTTCCCGCACCCCGTAAGGGCTTGAATATATGTTTGCGGCGTTTACGCTTTTGCATACGGTTTCCAGTATCAGCATGCCGGGTATCAGCGTATGCACACGTTCGGGCGACGTGCGGAGAACTTTTTTCAAGACGTGCTTTTCATCTCCAGACAGTATTTCCAGAAGCTTTTTTATATTTTCCGCCTTTATGGCTTTGTTCTCCGATGGAAAACCGAACGTTTCATTGTTCATATTTTTTGCGGCGCGCACTGTGCCGCCTATGCCTATTACCGTACTGAACTCCTTATATTCAAGGAATTTGACTGATTTAATGAATTCTTCCGTGCGGCTTATAATTTCCTTTTTTTCCTTCTTTTTAGGAAAAAGCCCCGATACGCAGCTTGAATACATTGAAAGGGAACCGAAAGGAAAACTTACGGAATTTTGTATCTTACCTTTTTCGTATACGAGAAGTTCCGTACTGCCGCCGCCTATATCTATAAGTATTCCGCGTTCAAGGGACATTGAACGCGCCGCCCCTATGAAATCATATACTGCCTCCTGGCCGCCGGTGAGAACTTCCACTTCCAGGCCGGTTTCGTTATAAACGGTTTGAAGGGCTTCGTCTGTATTTGTTATATTCCTGAGCGATGCCGTGGCGAAAACAAAAAGTTTTTCGACAGGCAGATTTTTTACCGTAGCCTTATACTGTTTAAGCACGGAACACGCTTTTTTAATCCCTTTTTGCGTAAGCGCGCCGTTTTTAACATATCCGGCAAGCCCGGCTGTGTTTTTATTGTTGAAAAGCAGATTTATATCGCCGCCCGCCGCTTCATATATGCAAAGGCGGATTGTATTGCTTCCTATATCGATTACTCCGTACATTTGTTTACACCTCTTGTTTTTATTTGGATTCCCGCAAACCTTAAAAGGAAAGGGGCGGAAGGCCGCCGCTTTTGCGGCGTATGCTTTCGTTTACGGCGGGAACGGGGAAACTGCCGTTATTGTTTGTTTTTTCCTTTTCGATATGCCCGCTGTACAAAGAGTCTTTTTTACCGTTTTTTTCACAGGAATCGGATTCGGGAACCGTTTCGTTTATAATAATTTCTTCCTGCATAATATTTTCAGTATTGCCGCCGCCTGTAAAGCGGGGATTATTTTCCGAAGGGCGCGTGTTGTTGTCCTGCGGGGGGCATTGGCCGGCAGAGGCTTCTGTGAAGGGGCCGGAATCGGCGTATGGGGACGTCAGATTATAAAGCGCCGTTTCCATAAGGGACGAATACGGCGACGGCCTGTTTTCGGCCGCCGCATAAGCCAATTCATAAAATATCTCCTGCGAATTAACGGGTTCAGTGAGGGCCGGTATTCGTCTATAGCTTCCGTCGGCTTCCTGTTCCCTTGCTTTCACATTATCCGCAAGCATAAGCGCAAATGCGGAACATATCCTTTTTTTGATTTTTTTATCGTATATGGGCGCGGCGGCTTCAACGCGGCGGAGCGTGTTTCTTGTCATAAAATCGGCTGATGATATGTATATTTCGCTTTCGCCGCCAAGACCGAATATGTATATGCGCGAATGTTCGAGATACCGCCCGACAATGCTTATAACCCTTATATTATCGGTTAGCGCCGGAATCTTTGACTGAAGGCAGCAAATTCCCCTGACTGCCATATCGATTTTGACGCCCGCCATAGAAGCGCGGATTAAAGCGTCTATTATGGTTTTATCCGTCAGCGAGTTTATTTTTATGCCTATATATGCAGGCCTGCCTTCCAATGCAAGCCGACGCTGGCGTTCGATTTTTTCTATTATTCGGTTTTGAAGGCAGTTGGGGGCTACAAGCAGGCAGCGGCTGTCAGTTACCGTCTGCCCGAGAGACAGGCTTTGGAAAACCAGGGCCGCATCTTTTCCTATAAGCGGGTTTGCGGTTATCAGGGAAAGATCTGTATACAGTTTTGCTGTATTTTCATTATAGTTGCCTGTGCCCACATGGGTTATATATTCTATTTTTTCGGATGTTTTCCGTGTTATAAGGCACAGTTTGGAGTGAACCTTTAAATCGTCCAGGCCGTATATGACATGGCATCCCGCTTCCTCAAGCCTCCTTGACCATTCGATATTGTTCTCCTCGTCAAAGCGCGCTTTAAGTTCCACAAGCACGTCTACCTGTTTGCCGTTTTCAGCGGCGTCTATTAAGGCGTTTACTATTTTGCTTTCCCTTGCCAGACGGTAAAGCGTCATTTTTATGGAAACTACGCTTGTATCATGCGCGGCTTCATGCAGAAGGCGTATGACGGGATGCATGCTTTCGTACGGATGCATAAGAAGTATATCTTTTTCGGCCGCCTGGGATAATATGCTGCGGCTTTCGTCCGCTCCGGCGGGTTTCTG
This sequence comes from Anaerotignum faecicola, assembly GCA_024460105.1. Lineage (NCBI taxonomy): Bacteria > Bacillati > Bacillota > Clostridia > Lachnospirales > Anaerotignaceae > Anaerotignum > Anaerotignum faecicola. The sequence continues at coordinate 2,974 of JANFXS010000004.1, read as the reverse complement.
CGGCGAGCGCCTTTTAAAAAACAAGCTTTCCCGGTTTCTGAGAATGTCCCTTATATCCGAAAAGAATGAGAGGTCAAGAGGGGATTCCGAGTAAAACGTGCCGTTCTGCCTAAGATTCATATAGCCGCAAAGTTTTTCCGTAACGTCCCCGTCAAGGCGGCGCGTATATTCCATTCGTACCGGAGCCAGCTTACGGCGGCGTTTTATAACCTTTTCCATTTGTTCCAGATAGTCAAGGTCTTCGTCATATATTTGTTCGTTGTCTATGTCGGCGTTGCGGGTGATACGGATAAGGGATTTTGAATATATCTTATAGTTTTTAAAAACCTTGGGAAGGAAATGAAGTATAATTTCTTCGGCAAGCATAAAAGCGCCAGGCTTTGATCCGACGGGTACAAGGCGGCTGAAAAGTCCCGGCGCACATGGTATTATGCCTATTTTTTCCTTTACGTTTTTGGATTCCATTACGGCCACGGCGTATATTTCTTTATTTTTTAGAAAAGGGAACGGCTGTTTTTTGCCTACTACTATACTTGAAAGCAGCGGGCTTATTTCCGTATCGAAATAACGCTCTATTGCCTTGCCCTCCTCATGAGAAAGCGAGGAAAAGTTTACAAGGCGCACCCCTTCCGCTTCCAGGGACGTCATAAGGCTTGCGTAAACCCGATCCTTTTCCCCGCCCATTAGGCGCGCCTGCTTTAAAACCGCCGATATTTGTTCGCCTGCCGTCATATGAGTCTTATTGTCGCGGCTTTCTGCGCTTAAATGCATTTGGTCTGTCAAAGCGCCTACCCGAACCATAAAAAATTCGTCCAGATTAGTTTGATATATGGAGAGGAAAGACAGCCTTTCGCAAAGGGGAACGGATATGTCGTCGGCTTCTTCGAGCACACGCCCGTTAAACTGGAGCCATGACATTTCCCTGTTTTTGTAACATCTGTTTTTTATTTTTTTCATCTGAATTACCTCCTGAAAATTTTGAAACATAACGACCGTTATCGAAAATACTATCACAGCAATATTTAGTTTCTGTATTTATTATGTAAAATTATTATAAAGAGCGGAGGACCCTTATATGTTCCGGCACAAATAACAAGGTTTCCGTTTCATGCCGCCCGGCGTTTTTCAAAGGGAAATCGGAGCGTTCGGTCAAGTATTTGCAGCGCGAAAGAGCGGAAAAATTTATCATGCGGTACGCGCAGGCCATTGTAAAGCTAATATACTATAACTTTAAGAAACGGGTATTATATATGTATGTAATTTCGGAAAATTTAAGCCGGCCGGCAGGGCGTACAAGAAAATACTGCCGTTATTTTGAAAAAACTGTTGATACTGTATAAATGGTATGGTATAATACAGGCGCTGTATAAAAAAGCTGATTTTTATGCGTAAGTAAACGGAGGGTTTATATAATGAGCACAGTTGGTATGGTTTTAACAGGGGTGTTAATGGTTATAGCCGTTTGCCTTGTAGTTATTATCCTTTTGCAGAATAAGCGTGCGGCCGGCCTCGGCGCAATGGGCGGCAGCAACAACGGCGGTGATTCCTACTGGAGCAAAAACAAAGGCAATTCCATCGAAGGGGCGCTTTCAAGGTATACTAAGATTGGCGGAGCGCTGTTTATGATTATTGCCGCTCTTATTATGTTTATAAGATAATTTTTCGGCGGGGCTTTTGTCCCGCTTTTTTGCGCGCGGATTTAGCGGCAAAACGGACGGGTATTTGAATAATCGGCAAATTTGTTTGTGTATTTTGTTGAAAGTTGTTGTTTGTATGATATAATACAAATAGCAACTTTTATTTTTTTTTGCGGCGTATCAGGTGGGGAGGATTTGGTTATGAAAAAATTTTTTTTAGCGGCTGCCTGCGTACTTACTTTAACCCATTGCGGCTGTTTTTCGGTTTTGGCAAAAGATAATGATGGCATTGAAACGCTTGAATACGGCGGGATTAATATTGTTGCCGACGGCAGAAAGACAGCCGCGGCGGAAGAGCCGTTTATATTCAACGGCGTTTTATACCTTCCTCTGGAAGATATTGCCAAAGCGGTGGGGAAAGAGGTCCGATGGGATAAAGAAACGGCGACCGTATATATCGGGGAGACGCCTGTGCAGGAAGAAATCGGCGAAATTAAAAAGTCCGAAAACGGAAATGTAATTTACGATTCCGGTGACATTAAAGTTACATATACGGGGGTAAGCATAGATGATTTTGACGATTTAAGCATAGATCTGCTTATCGAAAATAATTCCGATAAAAATTATTTGGTTGACGTTATTGATTTTTCCGTTAACGGTTATATGGCGTCGCAATATGGATCCTGTGAAGTAGTTGGAGGCAAAAAGGCCTTAAGCGCAATTACGTTGGACAGAAGCGAGACGGCAAAGTTTGGGATTAGCAGTCCGGCTGATTTAAAAGAAGCGGAATTTGTGATTGAATATTATGAAACAGATGATTATTTGTACGGTGAGCCCGTTAAGTCGGAAATAATAAAGCTTAATTTCTGATTTAAAAAAGGCGCGGAATATAAAACCGTGCCTTTTATTTTTTACAAGAGGTATTTTATGTATAAATTTTGTATGTACGGGAATAATTTAAGCAGTCCTAAAGCCCGATTTTAGGCGGGAAAAGGATTGATTTAAAATTTTCAAAAAAAATGTTGACATTTGTCAAAATACGTGTATAATAAATACTCGTGTCACCTGAAACGGCGGATTGGAACGCGCTTGAATGACAGCTTCCACTGCGTTAAGGATGAAACAAAAGTCGAAAAAGTTTTAAAAAAAGGGCTTGACAAAAGCCGAAAAGAGAGTATAATAAATACTCGTGTCACCCAAAGGAGGCCGACGGGAGAAAGCATGGGACTTAAATAAAAGCCTATATAAAAGGAAAGAAAACATGCGGGATTCCAAAGGGATAAAAAACTTCAAAAAGGGTATTGACAAAATGTGAAAAGAGAGTATAATAAATACTC